>CANFIH010000094.1 GCA_947446855.1 Burkholderiales bacterium | reverse complement strand
CGGTAGTCCTCCACCCGGTACAGCGCCAGGGCCCAGAAGTGAGGTGGCGTCCACAGAAAGATGATGAGGAACAGGATGATGGCCTCGGGGCCTACATCACCCGTCATGGCGGCCCAGCCCAGCACCGGCGGCATGGCACCTGATGCGCCACCGATCACAATGTTCTGCGGCGTCAGGGGCTTGAGGATGACGGTATAGATCACCGCATAGCCGACAAAGGTGGCAAAGGTCAGCCACATGGTCAGCGGGTTAACCCAGAAGTACAGCAGGGCGGACCCGGCGACGCACAGCAAGGCGGAAAAAATCAGAGTCTGCGTGTCACTGAGCTGGCCGCGTGCCGTGGGCCGCCAGGAGGTGCGCTTCATCTTGGCATCAATGCCTTTTTCCACAATACAGTTAAAGGCCGCAGCAGCGGCTGACACCAGATAAATCCCCAGGCAGGCAATAGCGGCCAGCCACACTTCTGCGGCGCTGGGCAGGCCCGGCACCGCCAGCACCATACCGATCAGGGCACAGAAGACAATGAGTTGAATTACGCGGGGTTTGGTCAGCGCGTGGAACTGGCGCAGCACCGTCATATTGAACATGGATAGGGTCTCAGTCATTCTATGAATTCCGTGGGCGCGCCTTCACGCACCAGACAAGCCAATGCTGTGCGATGGCACGCGGATGGAGACGAGCAGCCACACCAATACCGCCACCAAGGCGGCAGCGCCACCGGTGTGCAAAATTGCGGCGGCCATGGGCCAGCCCAGCACCACATTGCTCAGGCCGGTTGCCAGTTGCAGCAGGACCAGAGCGCCCAGCCAGCGGGCTTGGGTGCGCCGCGCCGGGGCGTGATACAGGCGCCAGGCCAACAAGCCCAGCACGCACAAGGTCAGCATGGCCAGCAAGCGGTGTGCCACGTGGATGGCCGTCAGGGCCGGAAAGCTCAGCACCGTGCCGTCGGCGCTTTCGCCCAGCGGGCGCCACAACTCAAAGCCACGGGCAAAGTCCATCACTGGCCACCATTGACCCTGGCACAGCGGAAACTCGCTACAGGCCAGCACCGCGTAATTGGTGCTGACCCAGGCGCCGCTGGCGGCCTGCAGCACAAGCAGGCCCAGCGCGGCGCCAATCCAGAATGTGGAAACCTGTGGGCTTGGTGCCCGCAAGGGGCGGACCTTGGGCTGCAGCACGGCCGATTGCCGCATCTGCGCGCCCGCAGCACCACCACGCACTGCCTGCACCGTCAGCAGCGCCAACAGCAGATAAGCACCGAGCAGGTGCAAACTGACGATCGCCGGAAACAGCTTCATGGTCACCGTCAGTGCACCAAAGGCGCCTTGCACACAGACCCAGGCAAAGGTCAATGTGGGCAACCAGCGCCCCAGCGTGTGCGTCGTCTTGCGGCCTTTGAAGCGCAACCAGGAGGCCACCATCAGCACGGTAATCAAGGCACCAACACCGGTAGCCAGGTAGCGGTGCACCATCTCAACCCAGGCTTTGGATACAGTCACGGGGCCACTGGGCAGATCAGTCTGCGCCGCGCTGATATGCGCATGCGCCGCCAGAGGACTGGCCTCGCCATAGCAGCCAGGCCAGTCGGGGCAGCCCAGCCCACTGTCGGTAAGGCGGGTAAAGGCACCAAACAGGACCAGGTCCATGGTGAGGAACAGGGTCAACACCGTCAAAGCCTGCAGGCGCGCGCCTGGCTCCGCGCCACGCTGGCGCTTGAGCACCCAGAGTACCGGCACGATAGCCAGCAAAGCACCCAGGGCCATGATGGCCAGCAGGGGTGACAGGTTGTAAAGCGGCACGGACATGGCGTCAGGGTCGGCCGGCCTGGTCCCAGCCCTCGGAACCGCGCATCAGATGCTCCAAGTCTTTTTTGATTTGGGGCGCACTTGTCAAATCAACACCGGGAGCAAAGCGCATCATCCAGTTGCCCATGGGGTCCACCACGTAAAGGTGGTCTTCCAGTTGCCGCCCTGCCAGGGGCACCAGCCATTGCGCCAGCGCCTCCCGGGGCACGCGGATCACCGTGGCATCGCGCAAGGCAGGCAACAGCGCCTGATCCACAGGAGCCGCATCATCGACCAACCAGACACGGTCCATGCGGTCTTTGTTTTTGCCCAGACCCTCGCGCAGTTGGCGTTGAAAATACAGGTGGTTGGCGCAGGACGGATCGCAGGCGCCACCCGCAACGCTGATCAGCAGCCATTGGTCTTTGAGCGTGCGCAGATTGACACTGCGGCCATCCAGAGTGGTGCCCTGCAGATCGGGCAAGGGGCGCTGCGGCTCAATCAAATCGCCGTGGTTGCGACGCCCTTCGGGGCGCACCACATAGTAGGTGAAGTACGAGGCCACCACGGGTGCGGCACACACCAGCAGCACCAGAATCATCTTCCAGCGGCCCACACGGGTGCGCGCCACCGGGTCGGCGGAAATCTGTTCGGGCGTGGGCATGGAATACACGGTCAGGCCCAGGGGCTGGTCGTCTTGCGGACTGTCGCTATGCATGGGGCTTGGAATCCTTAGGTGGCCGGGTTAGGGGTTTGAGTATCTGGTACCAGAGGTACAGCAGCGCCAGCGCGGCCGCGATGCCGAACCACTGGAAGGCGTAGCCGTAATGTTTTTCAACACCCAGATTGACAGCAGGCCATTCACGCAGCAGTCCTTCACTGGCCGGCCCGGTTTGCATCAACATCACGGACAACAATGGCAAACGGGTCTGCGCGCGGAACTGCTCTAAATCGAGATTTTGCCGTATCGCGCTGGCCTCTGGCTTACCCAACTCGAATAGCTTGCTCGATGGCGGGGCCATGCGGCCTTCCACCGTCACGGCACCGCCGGGTGTTTCTATGGCAGGCACCTTGTCGCGCTCCTCAAAATTGCGCTGCACCCACCCACGCTGCACCAGCACAACCCGTGCGCTACCTTCAAGCCGCAAGGGGGTCAGCACAAAGAAGCCGACCTTGGCATTCATCTGGCGGTTGTCCAGATACACCGTCTGCTCCGAAATCCATTGGCCGCGCAGGCGTGCGTGCTGATGTACCAAGGTATCGGGTTCCGGCGCCGACAGCAGCAAGGCGGTATCCACCAGGTACTTGCTGCTTTGCCCATCCATGCTGGCTTGCAATGCTTCCTTCTGCGCGGCGCGATCGAGTTGCCAGCGCCCCAGGGACACGGTAACGCCCATGCCCAGCACGGTGGCCAATGTAATCAGCAACCAACGGGATTTCGCATTCACGGGATAATCCGTCTCATGTCATACCTTGTTGCACTTGCGTTCCTGGCCATCATCGCCAGTCTGGCCACGGCCTTATTTTTCATGCTGCGGGGCGGCAATGCCCAGGCGCCGGACAAGTCCAAACGCATGGCGCGCGCACTCGCCCTGCGCGTGGGCTTTTCGATCCTGCTGTTTCTGTGCATTCTGCTGTCCTGGTCCATGGGCTGGATCCATCCTACCGGCATCACTGCCGGCCAATAGATACGCCGGAATGCACAGCACCAATCAAAAAGGCACCGCAAGCGGTGCCTTTTTGCTGGGACAACCAAGGCTTAGAGCCAGTACACCAGAACATAAAGTCCCAGCCAGACCACGTCTACAAAGTGCCAATACCAAGCGGCGCCTTCAAAGCCGAAATGGTTGTCGGCACTGAAGTGGCCTTTTTGCAGGCGCAGCGTGATGAACAGCAGCATCAACATACCGACCAACACGTGAAAACCGTGGAAGCCGGTCAGCATGAAGAAGGTGGAGCCGTAGACGCCGGAACTCAGTTTGAGGTTGAACTCGGTATAAGCCTCGTGGTACTCAAAGCCTTGCACACACAGGAATGTTGCACCCAGCAGCACGGTCACCCACATGAAGGCGATGGTCCTGCTGCGGTTGTTCACCAGCAGGGCATGGTGGGCGATCGTCAGGGTCACACCGGAGGTCAACAGCAGCGCGGTATTGATGGTCGGCAGCGGCCACGGGCCCATGGTGGTGAAGGCCTCTATGGTGCCGGCGGGCGATGCCGTCACACCGGCTGCCATGCTGGGCCAGATGGCCTTGAAGCCGGGCCAGAGCAGCGAGTTATCCAGGCTACCCAGGGCAGGAACCGAGTGCGAACGCGCCCACCACAGTGCCGTAAAGAAAGCGCCGAAGAACATGACTTCAGAGAAGATGAACCAGCTCATGCTCCAGCGAAAGGACAGGTCAATCTTTTTACCGTACTGGCCGCTGACGCTCTCGGATACGGCGTCGCTAAACCACTGGTACAACACGAACAACCACCAGGCCATACCGAACATCAGAGAGTACTTGCCCCACTCGGCTCCATTCACCCACTGGCCAGCGCCCAGGATGACGAAAAACAGACCAAGAGCGGCCATGGCCGGATGGCGCGAGGGGCCGGGTACAAAGTAGTACGGGGTTGTTGTGCTTGAACTCATTTCTGCTCCATTACTTCAGATTCTTATAACCACTTGTGGGCCCTTGCCTTACTTGGCCACGACCCAATTCACCAAACCAATCAGCGATACCACCAGCAGCAGCACCGCGACAAATCCCACCAGCACGACGTGTACCGGATTGACCTTGGCCAGATCATCCTGGTAACCCTTGCGGCTGCGAATACCCAACATCGACCAGGCCACGAGCTTGATGCTGCGTGCAAAAGAGGTCTTCTGCAGCGGCGCTTGTTCCTGGGCGTTGCCCATCAGGTCCCCTGGCCCAACAGCGGCGCTGCTTTTACGCTCGCCACCGGGGCCGGCGGCGTACCGCTGCCAACCTCAAAAAACGTATAGGAAAGGGTGATGGTCTTGACGTCTTTGGACAATTTGTTGTCAATCACAAACACCACCGGCCAACTCTTCTTCTCACCCGGCTCCAGCGTGTACTGGTTAAAACAAAAACACTCCACCTTGTTGAAATGCGCCTGCGCCTGCATAGGGGCATAACTGGGTATGGCCTGTGCTGCCATGCGGCGCTTTTGTGTGTTCTCAAACTCGTACATCACCGTGGTCAGCTCACCCGGATGTACCTGCAACGAGCGCTGTGCGGGCTTGAAGTCCCAGACTCCGCGCGAATTGGCATCAAACTCCACCGTGATGGTGCGGCTCAGATCCACCTGCGTATTCGCGGGCAACTTGGCCCGCTCACCCGGAATAGCCTGCTCACCCAGCGCCAACACGTTGATACCGGTTAGCTCACAAATGGATTTGTACAGCGGAACCAACCCGTAACCAAAGGCAAACATCGCGGCCGTCACTACGGCCAGTTTGCCCAGCATCTGTCGGTTCAGGCGCTGCAGATTCATGGGCTACAGACCCAGAACAATCATCTTGGCCATGAAGCCGACAAAGAAAACCGCCGCCACGGAAGCCAGGATCAGGCCCATGCGCAGGTTGGACTTTTTTTGTTCAGGGGTCAGTGCCATGGCATTAACCAATTACACGGGTTGCCGTCGCGTCCAGCTTGGGCGGGTGTTCAAAGGTGTGGAACGGTGCGGGGGAAGGAACTTCCCACTCCAGGCCCTCTGCTGCTTCCCAAGGCTTTTGTGGCGCCTTCAGGCCCTTGCCACGCATGGTAGGGATGACAATGAAAAAGATGAAGTAGACCTGCGCAAAACCGAACGCAAACGCACCCACGGAAGCCAGCGCATTGAAGTCGGCAAATTGCATGGGATAGTCGGCGTAGCGACGGGGCATACCGGCCAGACCCAGGAAGTGCATGGGGAAGAAGGTCACATTGAAGGCAATCAGCGACCACCAGAAATGGATCTTGCCGCGCGTTTCGTTGTACATCACGCCGGTCCACTTGGGGCACCAGTAGTAATAACCGGCGAACATGGCAAACAGCGAACCAGCCACCAGCACATAGTGGAAGTGAGCCACCACGTAATAGGTATCCTGCAACTGGATGTCGATGGGCGCCATGGCCAGCATCAGGCCGGTAAATCCGCCCATGGTGAACACAAAGATGAAGCCCACGGCAAACAGCATGGGGGTCTCAAAGGTCATGGAGCCGCGCCACATCGTGGCAATCCAGTTGAAGATCTTCACGGCGGTCGGCACGGCGATCAGCATGGTGGCATACATGAAAAACAACTGACCGGTCACTGGCATGCCGGTGGTGAACATGTGGTGAGCCCAGACGATGAACGACAGAATCGCGATCGACGAGGTGGCATACACCATGGAGGCATAACCGAACAGCTTCTTGCGGGCAAAGGCCGGCACGATCTGGCTGATGATGCCGAAGGCCGGCAAGATCATGATGTAGACCTCGGGGTGGCCGAAGAACCAGAAGATGTGCTGGTACATCACCGGGTCACCGCCGCCGGCGGGGTTGAAGAAGCTGGTGCCGAAGTGACGGTCTGTCAGCGTCATGGTGATGGCGCCGGCCAACACAGGCATAACAGCGATCAGCAAGTAAGCAGTAATCAACCAGGTCCAGGCAAACATCGGCATCTTCATCAGTGTCATGCCGGGAGCGCGCATGTTCAGGATGGTCACGATGATGTTGATCGAACCCATGATGGAGGAGGCACCCAGGATGTGCATGGCAAAGATGCCGGCGTCCATGGAGGGGCCCATCTGCAGGGTCAGCGGTGCGTACAGGGTCCAGCCGGCAGCAGGTGCGCCACCGGGCATGAAGAAGGAACCGGCCAGCATCGCACCGGCCGGAATCATCAGCCAGAAGCTGAAGTTATTCATGCGGGCAAAGGCCATATCAGCCGCACCAATCTGCAGCGGGATCATCCAGTTCGCAAAGCCCACAAAGCCCGGCATGATGGCGCCGAACACCATGATCAGGCCGTGCATGGTGGTCAGTGAGTTGAACAGCTCAGGGTTGACGAACTGCAGGCCGGGCTGAAACAACTCGGCGCGGATCAGCAACGCCAACACGCCACCGATCATCAACATGGTCAGGCTGAACATCATGTACAGGGTACCAATGTCCTTGTGGTTGGTGGCGAACACCCAACGACGCCAACCCGTGGGGGCGTGGTGGTCGTCATGGTGGTCATGGGCGTGCTCGGGGTGGCCTAGGACTGCGCTCATTTTTTTCTTCCTTGTCAATTCACTTCTGGGGGTCTTGCTTGCAATGCCGCTCGGGGCTTACTTGCGCAAGGCCTGGACATCGGCCGGCTGCACCAACTGGCCGGTCTTGTTGGACCAATGGTTCTTGGTGTAGCTAATCACCGCGGCAATGTCGGTATCGCTCAGCGTTTTCCACGAAGGCATGGCGCCATTGTTCTGGCCGTTCAGCAGCACATGGATTTGCTTGCTCTTGTCAGCATCCAGCACCACCGCAGCACCATCCAGCGGCTTGATCGGGCCTGCGCCCTTGCCATTGGGCTGGTGGCATGACACACAGGAACCCGGTGCGTTGTAAACCTTTTCGCCACGCGCCAGGATGTCATCCAAAGTCCAAACCTTGGACGGGTCATCCATCTTGGCTGCCATTTTCTTTTGTTCTGCAGCAACCCATGCGCTGTAATCCTGCGCCGACAACACCTTCACATGGATGGGCATGTAAGCGTGCTCCTTGCCGCACAATTCGGCGCATTGGCCGTAAAAGTCGCCGGTCTTCTCCGCACGAAACCAGGTGTCGCGCACAAAGCCTGGAATGGCATCCTGCTTGATACCGAAAGCCGGCACCATAAAGGCGTGGATCACGTCGTTGGCAGTAGTGATGATGCGCACCTTTTTGCCGACCGGCACCACCAGCGGGTTGTCGACCTTGAGCAGGTAGTTGTCAACGACTTCGCCCTTCTTGGGGCCGCCATTGTTGGACATTTCGCGCTGCTCGAGATCCAGCGTAGAAATGAAACCAATGCCCTCGCCTTCGCCCTTGAGGTAGTCGTAACCCCATTTCCACTGCATACCGGTGGCCTTGATGGTCAGGTCGGCATTGGTGGTGTCTTTCATGGCAACCACGGTCTTGGTGGCCATCAGGCCCATGGCCACGACGATGATGAAGGGTGTCAGCGTCCAGGCAATTTCCACCGCCACGCTTTCGTGAAACAGGGCCGCCTTGTGACCGACCGACTTGCGGTGCTTCCAGATGGAATAAAACATGACCGCAAACACAGCGATAAAGATCACCACGCAAACGATGAGCATGAACCAATGCAACCAGGCCTGATCCTGGGAAATTTTAGTAACGCCATTCGTCAGGTTCAGCTGATTCACGCTTGGACCACCAGGCAGATCATTCGTGGCATGTGCCAACGTGAACACCGCGGTTCCCGCCCAAACGGCTGCGGACCGCAGCCCGGTCGTCAGCCCATTCAAAACGCTCTTCATCGTTCTTACCTCTTTGTTGCTTCGGTATGTCGTCCCACGCGCTGGCAAAAACTGCAAATGCCACAGGCAAATTGCATCGTTACGCCAGGTTTTATTTGTGAGCGATTGTAGCCCAGCGCCTCGCCTTTAACGGGGTCAAGGGGAAACGTGTCAAGCACGAATGTCAAATAGCCGCTGATTACGGTTTGATCTGCCGCAAAGTTCTGCGCATTTCTTCTAACGAAACCCTGGTTTCTGACGAAACCGTCAGCTTGGGCTGCGGTTTGAAGGCATGTCCATACACCACTTCAAAAGTCAGCGACAGCCGGCCATCGGGTCCGCGCAATTCACGTTCGAGCGCAGTAACCAGTGTGCCGCGCCAGTGCCTGCCACGCAATGCGGGGAAACGCTCGGTATGCAGATTGCGCCCCAACTCCCTGAGATCGGTCAGCAAGCTGCCGGCCGTCGAATAGGTGAGCGTGATGCGCTCCATGTCCATGATGGGTTCGGCGAATCCCGCATGCACCAGCATGTCGCCCCAATCGTGCATATCGGTGAATTGATGGCTGGGCTCGGGCCAGCCCAGGCGGGCATACACCGGGCGGAGTTCGCGCAAGGTATCGGGCCCCAAGCAGGAAAACATCAGAAAGCCATCCACTGCCAAGGCCGCATGCCAGCGCTGAATCAGGGCCTGCGGGTCGGCTTCCATGTGCAGCGCCATATTGGCCCACAGCATGTCAACCGGTTTAGCCGGCTCGGAAAACTGTGGATCGGGATTCAACCAGCGCGCCGGCTTCCACCAGGCCTGCTGGAATTGGGTCCGCGCCACATGGGCTTGTGCCTCGCTGCCCTGCTGCACGAAACACTGCGCCTTGGGGTAGCGACGCACCAGTTGCTCATGCACCTGGCGCCCGCCTTGCAAAGGACTCCAATGCAGCCAGCTTGTGGGCTGACGGACTATCCACTGCAAGCGATCTTCCATGCGGCGCGCCACCTCTTCATGGAGCCAGGGCGATTGGGCAGGCAATTGCGCGGACCAGCGCAAGGCGGCCGATGGATCAAGGGTGGGAGGGCGTTGCGTGCTCATAGACCGTTCTGAAGGAGGGGCCAGTATATTTGCGCCATGTTCCGCCACCTGCTCTCAGGGCTATCGCGTCGCATTCCCAGTCAATGCGCGGTCTGTCATGCGTGGCCATCCAGGCCGGTGTGCGACGACTGCGTGCAGCGCTTTGGGCAACCAGTGCCGCGCTGCCCAACCTGTGCTCTGCCCGTGCTGGCCGGCATGCACCAGTGCGGAGCCTGCATACGACAGCCGCCACCGCTGGACCAGGCCCTGGCCGCGGTGCCCTATGACTACCCCTGGTCTGGTCTGCTGACCCAGTTCAAATTCCAGGAACACACGGGCTGGGCCCACAGCTTCGGCACCCTGATGCGCAGTGCGCCGTGGGTAGAGCCTGCACTGGAAGCGGCCGACTGGCTGCTGCCAATGCCGCTGTCCGCAGGGCGCCTGCGGGAGCGTGGCTACAACCAGGCGGCACTGCTGGCAGGTGCACTCGATCCTGGCAAGGTGCAACCCAAGGTGTTGCTGCGCGTGAAGGAATCGCCGCCGCAAAGCAGTCTGCCGCGCCAGCAACGTCTACTCAGTGTGCGTGGCGCCTATGCGCTAGAACCCTTGCATGCGGCAGAGGCACAGAACAAGCGTGTGGTACTGGTAGACGATGTGATGACCACCGGGGCCTCCCTGCATGCCGCCGCATTGGTACTGCGCCAGGCGGGGGTCGCCCACATCACCGCCCTGGTGTTTGCGCGTACGGAATAATCGGGCATGTTTCATATCGTTTTGGTCGAACCCGAGATCCCACCCAACACCGGCAACATCATCCGCCTGGCGGCCAATACCGGCTGCCACCTGCACTTGGTGGAGCCACTGGGCTTCTCCATGGAGGACAAGCACATGCGCCGCGCCGGGCTGGATTACCACGAGTACGCGACGCTCAAGCGCCATGCCGATTGGCAGGCGTTCTTGGACACGGAAGAGCCCAATCCGCAACGCATGTTCACACTCACAACCAGGGGCACGCGCAGCCCCTATGCAGTGGCTTTCAAGCCAGGCGACTGGTTAGTGTTCGGCTCCGAAACCAAAGGAATTTCGGACACGGTGCGCGCCTGCTTCGGCCCGGAGCAAGGCCTCAAGCTACCCATGCGCGCAGGACAGCGCAGCCTGAATTTGTCGAACGCAGTGGCTGTGACAGTGTTTGAGGCCTGGCGCCAGAACGGTTTTGCCTGAGGGCTGAGGGCTGAGAGCAGGCGTGCTACGCTCTGCGCCATGTTTAGCCCCTCTCAAGAAGACGTACGCCGCTTTTTCTGCGAAGCCTTCGCCAAGGCCCGCGATGGCAAGCCGCTGGAAGCCATCGAAACCCTGGCCGCACGCTGGATGGACGAGCATCCGGAATACCACAGCGACTTTTCCGATCTGGACGCTGCGCTGGCCAGCATGCAAGTGGTGACCGAGGGCAAAACAAACCCCTTTTTGCATCTGTCCATGCACCTGTCGATCAGCGAGCAGTGCAGCATTGACCAGCCCCGCGGCATTCGCCAGGCGGTGGAACTGCTGACACACAAGCGCAACTCCCTGCACCACGCGCACCATGAAGCCATGGAATGCCTGGGGAAAATGTTGTGGGAGAGCCAGCAAGCCGGCAAACCGCCGGATGGCAACAGCTATATCGCCTGCATTCAGCGCCACGCCACGCGCGACTAAAGTCGCGCCCAAGACCCTCCCAAATCGCTTTCGGAACCCCCAAAAAAATGCCGCACACAGTGCGGCATTTTTGCGAGTTGCAACCTTGGGTTTAGCGGAAGCGGCTCTCAGGCACCGTCTTCAGGTCGGTGGGCAGGCCGCTCACGTAGCTGGCAATTTCTTTCAGTTCGGCATTGGAGAACTGCTTGGCAACACCGCCCATGATGGCATTGCTGCGCCCCACCTGCGCGCTGCTGCCATCGGACTTGTAGGATTTGAGTGCCACAAACAGGTAATCACCGTGCTGCCCGGCGATGCGCGGGTAGCTGGGGTCGATCGGCGCGCTGAAACTGGCGCCATGGCAAGAAACGCAATTACCCTTGGCCACCAGCGCCGCGGCGTCACCGGTTGCAGCCGGTGCGGCGGCCAGCGCAGTCGCACCCTCCACTACGCCGCTGGTCGAGTAGAAAGCGGCCAGGTCCGCAATATCCTGATCGCTGAGCGAGGCGGCAATGCCACGCATCGTGGGGTGCTTGCGTTCGCCCTTCTTGTAGGCATTCAGCGCGCTGGCAATGTATTTGGCACCCTGGCCAGATATCTTGGGAACCTTGTGCACTTCCGGAAAGCTGGCCTGGTATCCCACGATGCCGTGGCAGCCGATGCACATGGCGTTTTTCTTGGCACCCATCTTGGCATCACCTTGTACTTCTTGCGCATGCGCCGACGCAAGGGTCACACACGCGACAAGCGCGGCAGCTAAGGTAGAGAGCAGTTTGTTCATTTTGCGCGGACAATCCAAGAGTGATTGGGTTAAATTGAGTGGCCGGATTATATCGGTCCGCCTCTGCGAATTGCACAATCTTTGATCCTGATCAACCCTAATGGCTTCTACCTCGCTATGAAATTTACCGGCTCTCAAAATTACGTCGCCACACAGGATCTGAAGCTGTCGGTCAACGCAGCCATTACCTTGCAGCGCCCCCTGCTGGTCAAAGGCGAGCCGGGAACCGGTAAAACCATGCTGGCTGAGGAAGTGGCTCAGGCGCTGGACATCCCGCTGCTGCAGTGGCATATCAAATCCACCACCAAGGCGCAGCAGGGCCTGTATGAGTACGATGCCGTCAGCCGCCTGCGCGACTCCCAACTCTCGGACATTGATGGCGGCGAGCGGGTCAAGGACATCCGCAACTACATCATCAAAGGCGTGCTGTGGCAGGCCTTTACCGCCGACAGGCCCGTGGCGCTGCTGATTGACGAGATCGACAAGGCCGACATCGAGTTCCCCAACGACCTGCTGCGCGAAATCGACCGCATGGAGTTTTACTGCTACGAGACGCGGGAGCTGATCCGGGCCAAGCACCGGCCCTTGGTCTTCATCACCTCCAACAACGAGAAAGAGTTGCCGGACGCCTTCCTGCGCCGCTGCTTCTTCCACTACATCAAGTTTCCCGACGCCACTACCATGCAGAGCATCGTGGACGTGCACTTCCCCGGCCTGAAAAAAGAGCTGGTCACGGCGGCCATGAAGACCTTCTTCGAGATCCGCGGCATGCCCGGCCTGAAGAAGAAGCCGTCGACGAGCGAACTGCTGGACTGGCTGAAACTCCTGCTGGCCGAAGACATCCCGCTGGACGCCCTGCACGCCAAGGACGACAAGACCAGCCTGCCGCCGCTGGTGGGCGCACTGCTGAAGAACGAGCAGGACGTGACGCTGTTTGAAAAGCTCATGTTCATGCAGCGCAATAACCGCTAAGTGCAGGCGACCATGAAAAACAGCCTGCTGCTGGAAGGGCTCTCCGACGCCGTCGGCTTTGTGGCTGGCGCCCTGC
Organism: Burkholderiales bacterium; assembly: GCA_947446855.1. Classification (GTDB taxonomy): domain Bacteria; phylum Pseudomonadota; class Gammaproteobacteria; order Burkholderiales; family Burkholderiaceae_C; genus Allorhodoferax. Next base: position 2,570 of record CANFIH010000094.1, on the reverse strand, counting down.
TCGGCTATGGCTTGGGCCATGTGCTGGGTCTGGACATTTTTACCCCCGGCTACGGCAACGCCAGCATGGGCGGCATTGTGCTGGTGGGCCTGGGCGGAGGCGGCGGACTCACCCTGGCGCGGCGCTGGCGCGCGCGCATCACGAACCAAAAAGAGGAATGAACATGGCTTTTGTAGAACCCGTAACACTGGCTTCCCGCGGTGTGGAATTGCGCCCCATGACGCTGGAAGACGAGGCTGGCCTGCGCGCGGCGGCTTCCGATGGCGCACTCTGGAACATCCGCGTCACCTCGGTGCCCGAGCCCGAGCAGACCCGCAAATACATAGAAGATGCACTGGCCATGCGCGAGGCCGGCAACCGCTTCCCGTTTGTCGCAGTCGATGCCGCCACGGGCAAGGTGATCGGCAGCAGCAGCTACCACGACATCGTGCCGGCGCTCAAACGCGTGGAAATCGGCTGGACCTGGTATGCCAAAAGCGTGCAGCGCAGCCATGTCAACACCACCTGCAAACTGCTGCTCATGACCCACGCTTTTGAGACCCTGGGCTGCCACGTGGTGGGCTGGCGCACCGACAACTTCAACTTCGCCTCCCAGGCCGCCATCGAGCGTCTGGGCGCCAGGAAGGACGGCGTCATCCGCGGCCATGCCCTGCGCCGCGACGGCACCATCCGCGACACCGTGATGTACAGCCTGCGCTCCGGCGAGTGGCCGGAAGTGAAGGCCCAACTGCTGCACTCGCTGAACAGGCCGCGCGCCTAAAACCTGCTGCCTGGAAAGCGTCATGCTGCTCGACTTTTTCTACACCCTGCGCGCGGCCAAGTTGCCGGTGTCCGTCAAGGAATACCTGATGCTGCTCGAGGCGCTGCAAAAAGGCGTGGTCGGGCCGCAGTCGGCGCCACCCGGCAGCGATGAGGACGGCGTGGGCTATCAGGTGGACGACTTCTACTTCCTGAGCCGCACCACGCTGGTCAAGGACGAGAAGCACTACGACAAGTTTGACCGCGCCTTTGCCGCCTACTTCAAGGGCGTGGAGCTGGTGACCGACTTCACCCAGGAACTGCCGCTGGAGTGGCTGCGTAAAAACCTGGAGCTCAACCTCAGCCCCGAAGAACTGGCCAAGATCGAGAAGATGGGCTGGGATGAGCTGATGGAGACGCTCAAAAAACGCCTGGAAGAACAGAAGGAGCGCCACGAGGGTGGCAGCAAGTGGATTGGCACGGGCGGCACCTCACCCTTTGGCGCCTACGGCCAGAACCCGCAGGGCATCCGTATCGGCCAGGACAAGAACCGCAACAAGAGCGCCGTCAAGGTCTGGGACCAGCGCGCCTACAAGGACTACGACGACACGCAGGAACTGGGCACGCGCAACATCAAGGTCGCATTGCGCCGCCTGCGCAAGTTTGCCCGCGAGGGCCATGTGGAAGAGCTGGACCTGGACGAGACCATCAGCAAGACGGCCGAGAACGCCGGTTTTCTCGACATCAAGATGCGGCCCGAGCGCCACAACAATGTGAAGGTGCTGCTGCTGATGGACGTGGGCGGCACCATGGACGAGCACATTGCGCGTGTGGAAGAGCTGTTCAGCGCCACCAAGACCGAGTTCAAGCACCTGGAGTTTTATTACTTCCACAACTGTCCCTACGACTTCATGTGGAAGAACAACCGGCGCCGCTTTGCCGAGAAGTTCGACACCTGGGACATCCTGCGCAAATACAACAAGGACTACAAGCTGATCTTTGTGGGCGACGCCACCATGAGCCCCTACGAAATTCTGCAACCCGGCGGCAGCGTGGAATACAACAATGCCGAGGCCGGCGCCGAGTGGATTGGCCGCCTGACCAGCACCTTCCCCAAGTTCGCCTGGATCAACCCCGAGCCGCAGGGTGTCTGGCAATACCGCCAGAGCATCGCCCTGGTGCAACAACTGGTCCACCAGCATATGTTCCCGCTCACCCTCAAAGGCCTGGAAGAGGCCATGCGGCATCTGACCAAATAGGCTTTGGCCAGCGTGTGATCGGGACAACGTCCACCCCTTTTGTCAGGAATGGGCAAGGGTAAACCCTAGGTAGCTCCGCTACACTGGCGCCATGCTTGAATCATCTTCCATTGGCTTTATCGCAGCAGTGTCCACCACCCTGTCCTTCGTGCCCCAGGTCCTGCAGAGCTACCGGTCGCGCGATGTGTCGGGCATTTCCTTGGGCATGTATTCGTTTTTCACCTTCGGCGTCGGCCTGTGGCTGGTCTACGGTTTGATGACCCGCGCCTGGCCGGTCATCATTGCCAACGCCTTGACCCTGGTGCTGGCACTCAGCATTCTGGCGCTCAAACTGGCATCCCTCAGAAAAGCGAACTCCGGGCCTTCGATGACGGCCATCAACGCCCCAAGCACCGCCACTTGAGCCGCAAGGGCGACCGGCGACTCGGTTGCTGATATGGTGGGTCCTTCAGGACAACAAGCCTCCCCGAGCGTGAACGACAACTGGATAGCCAACTGGAAACGCACCCTCAACCACGAGGGTGTCACCCGTGGTGCGCAGGCGCTGCTGGCGCTCAGCTGCGTGCTGGCCCT
>CANFIH010000093.1 GCA_947446855.1 Burkholderiales bacterium | reverse complement strand
CTTGATGGCCGACAGGTGGCGGCGCAAGCAGTTCATCTCGCTGATGGTGGCGCCCGATGCCAGCAGGGCGCGATTGAGCGCCATCTTGTCTTCCAGGCTCAAACCCGCAGCAGGCAGTGGCAGCAGCGCAGAGCCGCCGCCGGAAATCAGGCACAACACCAGATCGTCCTCGTGCAGGTCCGATACCAAATGCAGCATGCGCTTTGCGGCGCTCTGCCCAGCAGCGTCGGGCACCGGATGCGCTGCCTCCACGATTTCTATGTGCGTGCAGGGCACGGCATAGCCGTAGCGCGTCACGACCAGACCTTCGAGCCGGGATCTGTCGCCGGGCCAGTGCGCTTCAACGGCCTGCGCCATGGCGGCCGAAGCCTTGCCCGCACCGATGACGATGAGCCGTCCCTTCGGCGCAGCAGGCAGATGCGGCGGGATGCACAGTGCGGGTTGGGCACTGGCAATGGCCGCATCGAACATGCGACGCAGCAGCGCCTGCGCGTGCTGGGTGGGCATGTCTTGGTTCATGGTAGCTGCCATGCCGCCTCAGCTTGTTTTTTGCCCGATCTCGAAGTTGGCCAGCGTCTCCAGTGCTTTGACCATGGCCGAATGGTCCCAGGCCGCGCCGCCGTGCGCGACACAGCTGTTGAACAGTTCCTGCGCCGTCGCGGTATTGGGCAGGGACACGCCCAAAGCGCGTGCGCTGCTCAGGGCCAGATTCAAATCCTTCTGGTGCAGGGCAATCCGGAAGCCCGGATCAAACGTGCGCTTGACCATGCGCTCGCCATGCACCTCCAGAATTTTGGAAGACGCAAAGCCGCCCATCAGGGCCTGGCGCACGCGGGCCGGGTCGGCACCGGCCTTGGCCGCAAACAGCAGGGCCTCGGCCACCGCTTCAATGTTGAGTGCCACGATGATCTGGTTGGCCACCTTGGCGGTTTGCCCATCGCCGTTGCCACCGACCAGGGTGATGTTCTTGCCCATCAGCTCGAACACCGGCTTGACGCGCTCGAAGGTCGCCTCCGAGCCGCCAACCATAATGGATAGCGTGGCATTCTTCGCACCCACCTCGCCACCGGAGACCGGTGCATCGAGGTAGTCGCAACCCAGCGCGTTGATCTTTTTGGCAAACATCTTGGTCTCGATCGGCGAGATCGAGCTCATGTCCACCACCACCTTGCCCGCGCTCAAGCCCGCAGCAATGCCCTTGTCAGCAAAAAGAGCCTGGGCCACGTCCGGTGTGTCAGGCAACATCAAGAAACTGATGTCCGCTTGTTGTGCCACTTCCTGGGCCGTCGCGCACACGATACCGCCCGCGCTGACGAGGCCGGCCGGCACAGCGCTACGCGTGTGCAAATACATCTCATGGCCGGCATTGCACAGATGCAAGGCCATCGGCGCGCCCATGATGCCCAATCCCACAAATCCTATTTTTGACATCTCGATCTTCCTGGTTATATGAATAGATGCGCGGCTCAGTTGAGCACGTCGGGGTTGATACAGGTCAGCGGGCGTTCACCCTTGAGCACTTGGAGGACGTTGTCGGTGGCGATTTTTCCCATCGCTAGTCGTGTGGCGATCGTGGCAGAAGCGATATGCGGCACGATGACCACGTTGTCCAGTTCGGCCAAGCCGGCGGCGAGGATAGGTTCGTCTTCGAAGACGTCCAGACCGGCACCCCAGATGACCTTGTTGCGCAGTGCCACGACCAAGGCCTTTTCGTCCACCAGCGGTCCGCGTGCCGCATTGATCAAAATCGCGCTGGGCTTCATCAAAGCCAGTTCTTGGGCTCCAATGTAGTGATGCGTCTCGGGCAAGAGCGGCAGATGTAGCGACAGATAGTCAGACTCGCGCAATAGCGTTTCCTTGTCGACAAACGTTGCGCCATATTGGCGCTCGAACTCGGGCTCGCGCTGGGCGTTGGTGTAGATAATCTTCATGTCGAAGGCAGCGGCCTTGCGCGCAAATTTTGAACCGATCCGACCCAAGCCGGCGATTCCCAGCGTCTGATGGTCTACGTCCTGACCAATGAAGGCCATCGGTGCCCAACCGTGCCACTGGCCTGCTCGCACATAGCGCTCGGACTCCGATATCCGGCGTGCCGTAGCCAGCAGCAGAGCCCAGGCATGGGTGGCTGTGGCTTCGTCCAGCACACCGGGGGTATTGGTCATGATCACGCCGCGCTGGGTCGCTGCCTGCAAATCGAAGTTGTTGTAGCCGACGGCGTAGTTCGCAAAGATCTTGCATTGCGGTCCGGCAGCGTCGAGCACCTCGCCGTCCACTTTGTCGGTGAGCAAGGTGATGACTGCATCGCGCCCGCGCACAAGTTGCAAAAGTTCGGTGCGCGTGAGCGCGCGGTCATGTGGATTGACCTCGACATCGTGGAACTGGCGCAGGGTGTCGATCGTTTCCTGCGGAATCATCCGGGTAACGTAAACATTGGATCGTGACATGTTGAAATTCCTGGTGAGGGTGCATGCGCGCCAAAATGCGCAGGCAAGGGAGTGAAGCGCTGTGCTCAGCGCCCCGTCTGTTGGTAGAGAGAGAGAGTCTCTGTCCCGGCATCGGCGATCTCCTGATCTTGGGCCGGTGTCAGGCCACTGACACCGATGGCGCCGATGACGCGACCGGTGGCATCCAAGAGCAACGCGCCGCCAGGCAGGGCTGTCAGCAATGGATCGCAGAAGTAGCCGATGGAAATATCTTCGCTGCGCAACCTGGCAAGAAACGCCGCGGTGCTCACGCCCATGCGTGTCGCGGTGTAAGCCTTTTGTTGCGCCAGAGCAATGCTGCGAACTGGCGCGGCATCGGCACGCGAAAAGCCGAGCAAAAAGCCGTGGGCATCGCATACCGCTACACAGGCGGGTTTGCCGAATTTCTCCAGGGCCTGACTGATCGCTTGATCGAGCAGGCCCTGTGTCAACTTCAAATCAAGTTGCAGGTCTTTCATTTTTGGCACTGGAACCCGTTGGCTACAAGGTCGCTTGCGGATGATCCAGCGGCTTTGTGCCGGCAGAGGCCGATAGCGCTTGCTTCTTGGTGCGGCGGTGCACATAGGCCGTGAGCATGGGTGTCAGAACCGCCGTGACGATCACCGAGGCTGCAACCTGGACCGTTGCCATCGGAGCGATCGCGGCAAAGGATGGGTCAGCCAGCGCCACAGCCTGAGGCGTTCCCGCCGCATTGCCCGCCGTGCTCGATGCAGCCGCACCAGCTATGCCCGACCCGCCGAGCAGACGGTCCGCAACAATACAAACCAGACCCGTGATTACCAGCACCGAGATGCCTAGAAATATCCCTGGCAATCCCGCGGTCGTTACGGCCTTCAAATTGATGCCCTGTCCCAGCGTAAAAGCCATGAACGGCACAATGATGGGCTCGTGCTTGCCGAAGAACTCGCGCAATTCCTCATCGAGGTTGCCCAGGATCGCACCAGCGAAGATCGGGGCAATCACCGACACCATGGTCATCCAGGGAATGACTGCGAGGCCGGCACCGACCAGCACCAGCATTGTCAAAAACGGACCCGTTTCTATGCTTTGCGGCACGTAAGTACCGGCGTCTTCCTTGCTACCAAAGGTGCTTGTCAGCGCCATGAACATGCCACCGTTGGTGTCGTTCATTGCAGCCAGGACGGCGAGCGTGGTCAGCCCAAAGATGTCGCCGTTGAAGAAGTGGGAAACAGCCAGCGCCAGCGACACTGCGACGCCGACCTTCGCGCCCATGATGCCAAAGCCACGCGTGAGCATGGCCGGCGCTGCACGCAATGTCATTTTGGTGCCGACGGTGAACAAATACATCGCCAGAAATGTCGGGTACCCGGCGTTTGTCAGTGCCTGGGTGAAACCACCAATCTTGAGGGCGTTGGGTATGAACGTGTTGATCAACATGCCGATGAACAGCGGCACCACCATCAAACCTCCTGGAACCTTGTTAATTGCCTGCAGGATTTTCATGTTTTCTTTACTCGATTCAATTTGGTTAATGTGAAGGGCTTACACCCTCTGGCGTGTTTTTACGGTGATCACAAGCTTGAAGGTGACGCATTTCTCGCTACACCACGGTTAATGACAGGCCCGAATTTGATGGGTGTCGACTGACCATGGTGCCGCCTGGAAATGGCCGCTTCCACTTGCCCAAACGGTCAAACACCGAACTGACTCTGGTGCTTTGAAGGATGCGCCTGAGGGTAAGGTGAGAGTCGATATCTGGCATGGGGTCTTCGTTGCTTGTGTCATATTTTTGCATTCAAAATACATTTTTGAACTATCGTAAACCCTAGAAGATGGACTTAAAAACTTCAAGTTATCGAATAAAATTCGCACTAAACTTGCGGCAGCGCGCTACCATGTATGTCTGCGAAAGCGGTTTTGAATTCAAAATGGCATCTTATAAATCGATGACTGACCTCCCAGAAATTACGCGCCTTTCCTTGCATGACCAGGTGGCGGTAAGACTAAGAACCTTGCTAATCGAAGGAAGGATCGAGGCTGGTGCCAAGCTAAATGAGCGAGAACTCACCGACCTCTTACAGGTATCGCGTACACCTTTGCGCGAAGCGATCAAGTTGATTGCGGCTGAAGGCTTGGTGGACTTGATACCGAATCGTGGGGCGGTGGCAGTTAAGCTGACCGAGTCCGACGTACTCAACACCTTTGAGGTCTTGGCCGGACTTGAGGCGATGTCGGGCGAACTCGCGGCGCAGCGTATTTCAGACGCCGAACTGGCCGAAATCAGCGCCATGAACTTCGAAATGCTTGGCAGCTTCGCGCGGCGCGATCTGTCCAACTACTACCGACTGAACTCCGCCATCCACGCGGCCATCAACCGGGCGGCCGGCAACCCGGTCCTCACGCGTACATACAACAGCATCAACGCACGAGTACAGTCGCTTCGATTTAAAACCAACTTGAACGAAACCAAATGGAAGCAGGCAGTGCAAGAGCACGAGCTAATGATTCAGGCCTTAGCTAAGCACGATGGCGCAGCGATGGGAAAAATTATGGTGCAACACTTGGTTAACAAGCGCAATGCAATACTCGAACAACTGCGTGAAAAAGAAGTGAAAGGGACAAGTCAGACCACCTGATATGAATGCCGATTGATAAATGCGCAATTGCCGCTAATCTCACTGTCCAGCAATTTTCAAAAAAGCGGCATCGCCTGTGTCTTCGACCATGTTAGTTTTCCAACCAAAGAGCAAAAACCACCTATTGATCTGCCGAGTGCTAAATCAATGAAAAAGCGAAGCTGAATGAAGACAGTACTTGTACCGGGCAGGTCCAAGCGCCTTGGAAAAGCCATTGTTGAGCATTACGCCGCCAAGGGGTGGCAGGTCCTTTTTACGGCGTGAGATTCCTTCGAGGAAGGCGTCGCATCGGCAAATAGACTGGGGGTAAACGTGGCCTGCATGCGATGCGCAACTGACAATCGCCAAAGTGGAGTGCTGGTTGCTAAATGGGTGCAGACCAAAACGGACGGACTGGACATGCTGGTGTGCAACGGGTCAAGTTTTGCGGGATATGCCATTGAAGACACGACATCAGACCGGGCACACGAACTTATAGCGTCGAATTTCACCGGTCCTTCTTTTTGATGCAGAAATGCATGGATTTGCTGAAGGCCGTAGGTGGTTGCGTCGTGAACATTGGAGACATCCAGGTTCAATGTGGTGTGGAGGGCTTTTCAATGTACGTCGCAGCCAAGTCGGCGCTCATGTCGATCACAAAAAGTGCCTCTGTTGAAATGGCTCCCTTTGTCAGGGTCAATGCACTCTCGCCAGGCACGATGCCGTGGCCCGAGAACGATGGCTTGTATTCGCCAGTCGAAAAGGAAGCAATTTTGAGTCGCAGCCCGCTCAAGCGACTGGGCGAATGGAGTGACTTGGTGCACCCGCTTGCCTTCATTCAATCAGCAACATTTGTAACCGGAGTTTGCCTGCCTATTGATGGTGGAGGATCGGCAGTTTTGTGACTTACTTCTAACTTCCAATTTTTCCTCAGCAGCTATGGTCATGATGATTTCAAATGATTGCGTGAGATTCGCTGCATGACCTTGCCGCAACAAAGCTGTCGTGAATATTCTGCGTTTCAGATATTCATCAAAAATGGCGAACCATATAAATGGAGCGGTGTCTAATGAATTCATCGATCAAAGTTGAATTCTCTTGATCCTTGGCTACACAGAGCGGCTTTAGCATAGGCCAGCATTTGGTGAGAATCAGATGTTGAAAAATATGTCTTTCCATTTTGCTTCGGCCCAATTAAAAGTATCCAATGAACACAATACGCGTCTCAGGTGCACATGTCGCCTCCACACAATTGAAGAGGTCAAGCATCCTATGTTGACCTTGATCTGCCTGGCCGGCATCTGGGCTGGACTTCAGAATTCACTGGCTGGAGGTGGATCGTTTGTTACCTTGCCCATGCTCATTCTTTCTGGCATGTCACCTCTGGCCGCCAACATTACCTCTACCGTTGCGCTGTTTCCCGGACAAGTGACTTCAGGCTTTGCAGGAAGAAAACTCGTGACCGGCGCTGCAATGCTCCCGTTCAAGGTGTTGTTCATGCTGAGCGTATTAGGCGGCGCACTGGGTGGTTTGCTGCTCTTGAACACGCCGTCCATCGTATTCGCCAATCTGGTGCCGTGGCTAGTATTGTTTGCAACGGTGATTTTTGCTTGGGGTAGCTTCTTTCGACGCAGCGGCAATGCCACGGTTCAACTGGGCGCAACTGGTGCTGCTGCAGCACAATTTTGCATTGCAATCTACGGCGGCTACTTTGGCGGCGGTATCGGCATACTAATGATGGCCGCGCTGACCATGGCGGGTCTGTCACCACGTAACGCTGGCGCTACCAAGAATGTTCTCAGCGGCGTTATGAACGCCTCAGCAGTGCTGCTGTTCGTCACTTCACCCGAGGTGCACTGGCTGGAGGCAGTGGTACTAGGTTTTGGGGCCATAGTCGGCGGGCTCATGGGCTCCTGGGCACTGCACCGCGTCAATGAAAAAGCACTGCGCCTGGCGATCGTCGCCATCGGGTTATGCCTGACGGTGGGCCTATTTGTAAAGCCAATTTGATTTTTCCTTTTGCCGCCCCACCAAAAACCTGTCACGCTTGCGACGAGGCTTCAATACAAACGATTAGGTTGGTGGCCTATCGAATTCCACAATTACGAGTCGCATGCCGCAGTGCTATGTCGGCCAAGGAATATTTAACGGCACCAAGGAGCGGATTTGACATCAAAATTTCCCAAAACCGCTGGCAAAGACTTCACGCAAATAGGTTACAAATGCTGTAACTGCGAGCGGTACGTGATGCGAATAGGGGCGAATCGCGTAGATGTTTTCTGCAAAGGAACCAACTGACTTCCATTGCGGAAGTACCTGAACCAATTTTTTTTGGAGCAAGCTCGACTGCGCACTAAAGTCGGGCAGTAAAGCAACGCCAAGTCCGCTCAAAGCCGCGTCGCGCAACGCCTCGCTATTGTTGGCGGATAGGGAGCCAGACACCGGCACCGTTACGCTATCGGCGTCCTTTTGTGCTGTTCGCGGCTTGAACGTCCAGGCTGGAGCAGCGTGTTCACGTCGGTAATGCAGGCAATTGTGCAGAAGTAAATCATTCGGTGTTGTGGGAACCCCGTGCCGTCGTAGGTAGCTCCGGGTTGCTACCAAAACCGAGTGGGTGCTGCACAGTGCCCACGCCACATGCGTATCGGGCGGCATGGTGGTGTGGCGAATGGCGATGTCATAACCGTCGGTAGCAATTGAGCTAAGGTGGTCTGACATATTCAGTTCCAGCCGAACTTCTGGAAAGGCGCGCAGAAAATCCGCAAGGCGAGGTACCAGTTGTTGGCGCGCCAGCGCCACGGGTGCTGTGACCCGTATTAATCCGCGGGGCACCCCGGCCCGGTCCCGTACCTCGGCAAAACTCTGTGCTATCTGCTCAAACGGCAGGCGCGTTTGGTCTACGAGGTGCTGCCCCGCTTGGGTCAGCTTTACGCTGCGCGTTGTGCGTTTGACCAACTCCACGCCAGCGACACGCTCAAGTTCCGCAATGTGCTGGCTCATCGCCGCCTTGCTCACGCCCAATCGTGCAGCCGCCGCTGTGTAACTACCTTGTTGTGATAACACAGTGAGCCAATACAGGTGGCTCCAAGGGTCTTTTATTTTTTGCTCATTCATCCTTCTATTGTTCACTAAATTTAACAATGTTTTCAGGTTGACGGGCTTGTTTGCTTGCCGCGTGCACCCTAGACTCCGGCCCGAGCGAAACTGAACCAGCTGTCACGTTTCGATTTCTTCACCGAGCGACACACACAATGAATACAAACACTGACACCCCCGAAATTTCCCAATTTATACAGGGTGCTCGTACCACCGGCAGTGGCACACGGACTCAACCGGTGTACAACCCGGCGACCGGTGCCGTGACGTGCCAGGTGCGTCTGGGCAATGCAAGCGACGTGGACGCTGCTGTGGCCTCAGCCAAAGCGGCATTTCCCAAGTGGGCCGACACACCACCGATCCGCCGTGCCCGAGTCATGTTCAAGTTTGTGGAATTGCTGAACCAGCGCAAGGACGATCTGGCTCGCATCATTACCGCTGAACACGGCAAGGTTTTCACTGATGCACAAGGTGAAGTGGCGCGTGGTATCGACATCGCGGAGTTTGCTTGTGGTATCCCGCAACTGCTTAAGGGCGATTTTACGGACCAGGTGAGCACCGGAATAGACAACTGGACGCTGCGCCAGCCCTTGGGTGTCGTGGCAGGCATCACTCCGTTCAACTTTCCCGTCATGGTGCCGATGTGGATGTTCCCAGTGGCAATTGCTGCAGGCAATACTTTCATTTTGAAGCCCAGTCCGACCGACCCAACAGCCAGCCTGTTTCTGGCAGATCTGCTTAAGCAAGCCGGCCTGCCCGATGGCGTTTTCAATGTGGTTCAGGGCGACAAGGAAGCTGTCGATGCTTTATTGGTTCACCCCGATGTTATGGCTGTGAGCTTTGTCGGTTCGACACCGATTGCCAACTATATATACGAGACCGGCGCACGCCACGGCAAGCGCGTGCAGGCACTGGGCGGCGCGAAGAACCACATGGTGGTCATGCCTGATGCCGACATCGACCAAGCCGTCGACGCACTGATCGGTGCCGGATACGGCTCCGCAGGTGAACGCTGCATGGCCATCAGCGTGGCCGTGCTCGTGGGTGATGTGGCCGAGCGACTTATTCCGAAGTTGCTGGCACGCACCAAGACCCTTCAGGTGCTGGACGGCATGAATCTGACCGCTGAGATGGGTCCCATCGTCACGAAACTAGCGCATGACCGGATCACCGGCTACATCGAACAAGGTGTCAAGGAAGGCGCCATGCTGCTTCACGACGGGCGAGAATTCAATGGCGCGACAGCCGGTGCCGGCTGCGATAACGGTTTCTGGATGGGTGGTACGTTGTTTGACCACGTAACGCCCGAGATGCGTATCTACAAGGAGGAGATCTTCGGTCCGGTGCTCTCCTGTCTGCGCGTGGCAGACCTGGCCGAGGCGGTGGACCTAATCAACGCCCATGAGTTCGGCAACGGTGTCGCTTGCTTTACCCGCGATGGCAACGTGGCCCGCGAATTCAGCCGTCGCATTCAGGTCGGCATGGTCGGTATCAACGTGCCTATTCCCGTGCCCATGGCCTGGCATGGCTTTGGCGGCTGGAAGAAGAGCCTGTTTGGCGACATGCACGCTTACGGCGAAGAAGGTGTGCGTCTTTACACGAAGCAAAAATCCATCATGCAACGCTGGCCCGAGAGCATTGGCAAGGGTGCTGAATTTGTGATGCCTACAGCGAAGTAGATCGTATTGACTCAGTAACGCGGTGCGTTACTGAGCAGTTTTCAACAGCCGGTCGACGGCAATTTGATGTGGTGCGGCTCGTCTCTGTCCGAATTTTTTTTCGGCAGTTGATCGTGACCTCCCCACGCACGGTTAAATATATAAATCAGGAAAAAGTGAAAATGGAAGTCTTTGCAATCGCTCTCAGCTTGGTGCTGTTGATTTTTTTCGCCTACCGAGGATATTCGGTCATATTCTTTGCACCGATTTTGGCCCTGCTGGCCGCGGTAGCACAGGGGCTGCCGGTCATGCCGACGTACACCGAATTGTTTATGGTGAAGGCGGTCATTTACATCAAGAACTTCTTTCCGGTATTTATGTTGGGGGCTATCTTCGGAAAAATTATGGAAGAAAGCGGCATGGCGAAATCGATTGCCCATGCCATCATCCAATCTCTTGGACCCAAGCGAGCCGTTTTGTCGACCGTGCTATCTGCCGCCATCCTCACCTATGGTGGCGTAAGCATGTTTGTCGTGGTCTTTGCTGTATACCCGTTTGCGGCTGCCCTGTTTAAAGAGGCAGATATCCCCAAGTCGCTAGTGCCAGCAACCATTGTTCTCGGAGCCTTCACGTTCACTATGGACAGTTTGCCCGGATCCCCACAGATTCAAAATATCATTCCCTCAAACTTCCTGGGAACCAGTGTGTACTCCGGTCCGGTTTTGGGAACCTTCATAGCGGTCATCATGTTCGCCACTGGAATGACTTGGCTTACATACCGTGTCAACAAAGCCAAGGCCTATGGAGAAGGTTACGGAAACCACACACTGAACGAGCCAGAGCTGAACGATATCAAATTGCCGTCATGGCAAGTGTCGGTTATTCCTCTGCTTACCGTTCTGGTCGTGAACTATGTTGGAAACAACCTTGTCACCTGGGATCCATCCGTCCTGTTGCCGATTGCTGCAATGAAGCTGCCGCTGATGGCACCAGCTATCAAGAATGTCATAAGCACCTGGTCCCTGATCATTGCCGTTGTGTGTGGCATCGTGATTGCCAGCGCATTCGGTTTTGGTCGCATGCAACAAGGTGGACTGAAGAAGGCCATCACCTTGGGTGCAGTTGGTTCCTTGCTGGCTGTAATGAACGTGGCTTCGGAAGTGGGTTACGGAAATGTTATCGCGTCCCTGCCAGGCTTTAAAGCCATAGCGGCCAGTGTGATGGCGATGGACTTTGGCAACAATCCGCTGACCTCCATGGCTGCGACCATCAACATTATTTGCGGCATTACGGGTTCGGCTTCGGGTGGCGTTTCTATCGCGCTGGATTTATTCGGAAAGCATTGGTTGGAATGGGCATCGGCAGTGAACATGTCACCGGCCATCTTGCACCGTGTAGCCGCGATCGCGTCCGGCGGCTTCGATACTGGTCCACACAACGGCGCCATCATTACCTTGTTGGCAGTGTGCGGACTTACCCATCGCCAATCCTATCCTGACATCTTTGCCATGACGATTCTGAAAATCCTGATGGTCATCATTGCGTTGCTATTTGTATCCATATTCGGCATCGCCTAATCAAACGATTTCGACTACATACGACATCGCAAGATAATGGATTCAATGTTGGTTGAACACGCCCAAATCCTGATTCAGCGAGCCGCTGAAAGGGTTCGGGCCGACTTTGGACGTCCCATCAGCATCGCGATTTGCGATGCGAATGGGTTCTTGACAGCGTTTTCCCGTATGGACGGAGCCCCTGTTAGAACTATCCAGATTGCACTAGGCAAGGCGTACACGGCGATTCGCATGGGCACATCCACCGAAGCGTTCCTTGCCCGCCTGCGTGCAGAGGAATTGGAGATCAGCAACTTTTGTGACCCGTTGTTGACGGCGCTACCCGGCGGCGCGTTGCTGAAGAATCCGGACGGAATGGTGCTGGCTTCGGTTGGCATCAGCGGTTTGTCACCCAAGGATGACCAGAGTTTCGCCGACTATGTTGCCGATTGGGCTCACATCGGTAAGCCCTGAAAAGCGATCCTGCCAAGCAATTTGACCACGCCTTCTGAGCGGTGGACCCATCAATAACGAGACTAACTATGACCTGGCAGCAAATATACGATCCGTTTGGAAACATGTTCATTTCCACTGCGCTTGCAGCAATCCCTGTGGTTGTGATGCTTGCTGCGCTGGGCATGTTTCACATCAAGGCACACATTGCCGCTGGCATTGGCCTGTTTGCTGCGTTGTTGGTGGCAGTCTTTGCCTATGGCATGCCTGCAGCCATGGCCGGCAGGGCAGCCATGTATGGTGGTTTTACGGGTTTGCTGCCCATCGGCTGGATTGTTCTCAATATCATTTTCCTGCAGCAGTTGGCCGAGAAGAATGGCAGTTTCAAGATCCTGCAGGATTCGCTGTCAGGCATTACAACGGATCGTCGTCTGCAGTTGCTGTTGATCGCATTCTGCTTCGGAGCATTTTTTGAAGGGGCCGCCGGCTTCGGCACACCTGTGGCCGTAACCGCCGGTATTTTGATCGGCCTTGGTTTCTCCCCGCTGGCGGCTTCTGGCTTGAGTCTTATTGCCAATACTGCGCCGGTCGCATTCGGCGCTTTGGGTACGCCGGTCATTACGCTGGCCAAGGTGCATGGCTATGACCTGATGCAGGTCACTGCCATGATCGGCCGTCAATTGCCGTTCTTCTCCTTGTTGGTGCCGTTCTGGTTGATTTGGGCCTTTGCCGGGCGCCGTGCCATGCTGGAAATTTGGCCGGCCATTCTGGTGACCGGACTGTCCTTTGCCATACCGCAAT
Organism: Burkholderiales bacterium; assembly: GCA_947446855.1. GTDB lineage: Bacteria > Pseudomonadota > Gammaproteobacteria > Burkholderiales > Burkholderiaceae_C > Allorhodoferax. The sequence continues at coordinate 2,806 of CANFIH010000093.1, read as the reverse complement.
ATCTGGTCAGCAATTTCATTGGACCTGAGTTGGTCGACATCATTGCAGCCATAGTCTCCATGGGCTCGCTCATACTGTTTCTGCGATATTGGCAACCAAAGAAACTGTGGACCTCTCCTACCATGCGCGGCAGGGATATCAGTTCTCATGAGGCCAAAGAACCTACCGCCATCGTGCGGCATTCCAAGGCTGAACTTGTGCGTGCTTGGACACCTTGGGCCATCTTGTCGATTTTTGTTTTCGTCTGGGGTTTGCCGTCTTTCAAGGCCTATCTCAACGGCCTGTTCGCACCCTCTTTCCCAATTGAGGGGCTGCATAACCTGATCATGAAAGGCCCCCCCGTAGTGTCAACCCCGCGCCCCGAAGCGGCGGTTTACACGCTTAACCTCTTGTCGGCTACAGGTACAGGCATCTTCTTGTCAGCCTGCGCGGGCGCGCTGGTCATGAAGTACCGCCCTATCCAGATCGTCAAAAACTACCTCAGTACGTTTTGGCTGGTCCGCTACTCGCTGCTTACCATCGTGTTGATGCTCGCCCTTGGCACACTGACGCGTTACTCCGGCACGGACACCACCTTGGGACTTGCCTTTGCCAATACCGGTGTGTTCTATCCATTTTTCGGCACCTTGATGGGCTGGCTTGGTGTAGCAATGACCGGCTCGGACACGGCTTCAAATGTATTGTTTGGTGGTATGCAAAAAGTTGCAGCAGAACAACTGGGCTTGAGTCCGAACCTGATGGGTGCAGCCAATAGCTCGGGCGGCGTCATGGGCAAGATGATCGATGCGCAGTCGATTGTCGTAGCGTCTACCGCGACGCGTTGGTTCAATCATGAAGGCGATATCCTGAGATACGTTTTCTTCCACTCGATTGCCCTAGCAAGTCTTGTTGGCTTGTATGTGACGCTGCAGGCGTATGTCTGGCCATTCTCGATGATGGTGGTTCGATAAAAGATATCCGACCACGGTTCTTAATCCGTAACAGCGGTGCGGCTACCTCACATTTGATGAGCCTCGCCGCAGCAAGTGTTTAGTGCTCACTGAGCTTTAGATCCGATCCATGGCCTCACAGAGTGTGACTCCCTGACGACTGAGTCCATGGAACTGACCACGATGGTGGCGCGAGCACCTGTCGCTGTCTAGAAGACGAGAAGACGAGAAGACGAGAAAGATTTTCGTGGTTTTTCTCGGAACGAACACGACTTTGGTCGTGGCATTCCAGCATTTCAAATCCGTCGGCATCTAGGAGCGAACTTTGGATATTTGTCATCGCTCCGTGAGGCATGGAATTTCATCGCAAATGTAGGGCAACACGCCTGACAGAATTCGCAAGTGGTGGGCGTTGGTCGAGTGACTGCTTTCCGCGAAATCGTACATCCGCTATCCCAATTTCTAAGTGATCCCCGCATTTTTGGAGAATGGCTTCTTTCAGCCCTTCGCTGTCACAACCATCGCAAGCCTGCCGACCCCCACGTGCAAATCGTTCACTGCATGTTGCCCAGCCCACACCTCTTGCATCACAGCGAGCCAGGGCCCCTATTGGACGTTCACCTGAGCCGCACCGGCGGCCAGGTGCCCAATCACCGCCGCCGCGCCAAAGTCTTCTGCGCGCAGCAAGTCCAGCACCTGCTCTGCCACTTCTGGCGCGCAGGCAATCAACAGGCCGCCACTGGTCTGCGGGTCGGACAGGAGGTTCTGCTTCCACTTGGCAAAGCCTTCCGGCAGGACCATGCTGCTGCCGTAGCCATCCCAGTTGCGGGCCGACGCGCCGGTGGCGGTGCCGCTTTGGGCAATCTCGGCGGCCAGCGGGATCACCGGCACGGCATCAAAGTTCACCTGTGCAGACAGCGACGAGCCGCGGCAGATTTCCAGCAAATGCCCGGCCAGGCCGAAGCCGGTGACGTCGGTCATGGCGTGCACCTCAGGCATCGCAGACAGGGCAATGCCGGGGGTGTTGAGCTTGGTGGTCCAGCGCACCATGTCGGCATAGCCCTCGGCTGAGAGCGTGCCTTTTTTCAGCGCGGCTGACAGCATGCCCACGCCCAGCGGCTTGCTCAGGATCAGCACATCCCGGGCCTGCGCCTGGTTGTTGCGCTTGACCCGGTCCGGGTGCACCAGGCCAATGCCGACCAGACCGTAAATCGGCTCCAGCGTGTCAATGCTGTGGCCGCCCGCAATCGGGATGCCGGCTGCCTTGCACACGTCCTGGCCGCCGGCCAGGATCAGGCAGATCGCCTCTTCCGGAATCTTGCCCAGGGGCATGCCCACCAGCGCCAGCGCAAACAGCGGTGTGCCGCCCATGGCGTACACGTCGGACAGCGCGTTGGTGGCGGCAATGCGGCCGAAGTCATACGGGTCGTCGACGATGGGGGTAAAGAAGTCGGTGGTGGCGATGATGGCCTGCTGGTCGTTCAGGCGGTAGACGGCGGCATCGTCGCTGGTCTCGGTGCCCACCAGCAGGTCGGGCGGCAGCAAGGGCATGTTCACGTTGGCCAGCAGGCGCGACAGCACGGCCGGTGCAATCTTGCAGCCGCAGCCGCCGCCATGGCTGAACTCGGTGAGGCGAATGGCGGGTGGCGTGGTGGGGCTGATTGCAGGGCTGGAGGCGGGGGAGGGGGGGTTTGTGTTCGGCATATAAAATTGCGACTTAGATTCAACCTGCAACGGGACACCCATTGACTTCAATTGATCATACCCGTGCGACTGTGGATCAGTTGGGCGAGTTCGACGCCATCCTGGATGCGCGCAGCCCCGCCGAATTTGCCGAAGACCATATCCCCGGCGCCATCAACTGCCCGGTGCTGGAT
>CANFIH010000092.1 GCA_947446855.1 Burkholderiales bacterium | reverse complement strand
CTGGTCGCCCATGTGCAGGTACAGCGTGCCGTCGCTGTCGAGGTGGCTGATATCGGGCGGTGCGCCCCAACTCCAGAGGTAGCTGCCCGACAGGGAAATACCCATCACCTTCACTTTGGCAGCCATGTAGGCGCTGGCCGGGGTGATGTCAATCTCGGCACTGAAGCCCGCCAGCGTGATGTCCTTATTGAACAGACCCAGGTCCAGTTTAAAGTCCAGCGAACCCCAGGCTGCCGCAGCGAAACGCGGACGGCTGCTGAGCAGCACGCTCATGCCGGCCTTCAAGTGCAGAGGGCCGAGTTTGATGTTAATTGCGGTCTGGCCTTGGATCTCGAACTGGCCGTCTGAACTGATAAATCCACCGACCTCGACCGTCAGGGCATTGAAGAAGTTCAGCTTGCCGTCAAGTTCGAGCTTGAAGACGGAGTCGACCACGCTCATGCGGCCGGAGAAGTCCACGCCAAAGGCGAGGATCTTCAGTTGACCAACCAGCGCCAGATCGAACGCGGTATTGCCGGCAATGGTCTCAGAGACACCCGCGCTATCAGGCAGTGTGACGTAGTCCAGCGCGCTGGTGTTGATCTGCAAAATGGCAGCGGCCTTGATGTTCATGATGGACACACCCATCTGAACATTGGTCTTGACGTACAGCGCGAAGAAGGGCGAGTTGTTCGCATCCATGCCAAAGGCGGCTGCGCCCTTGACACCGATTTCACCAAAAGCACCCAGATCAAGCACCACGTCCATGGCCGCCTGCACGCCGTGGCTGTCAATCAGCAAGTCCACCGCGCCGCGCAACTCAATGGGGCCCACGTCGATGCTGGCTTTGCCGGAGATGCGCAGCATCAGCGGCTCAAGCACCACCTGCGCGGCCACACCCTTGGCGTCGTAGAAGGTGCCTGTCACCGGGTCACGTCCGCGCACTTTTTGCGAGACGCTGGTGGTGTTGATCTGCAGCAGGAAGCTGCCCTTGACACTGAAGACACTGCCGCCGTCAATGATGGTGGAGCTGGGGTTGTTGCCCCCCACTTCCAGGCTGCCGTAAAGGCCGGTCTGGTTGCCCGTAGGCGCCGAGTCGATTACCAGGCCGATGGTGCCCGTGACCCCGAGCGGCTCAAGTACCGGCAAGTCGAGCACCGCAGTAACACCCAACTCGAGCGTGACCTTGGATTGGACCTGCGCCACGATGATGCTGAAATCGCCCTTCAGATCCAGCGCGCCGGACATCAGGCTCAGGCTGCCCTTGCCGGTGAGTGCCGCGTACATGCCGGTCCAGCTGGCATCCTTGCCCGGGGGGTAGGCGCTGATGGTGAAGGTGTCAAAGCCTGTGAGGTCGCGCAAAGTCTGCGGCACCACATAGGTGATCTCACGCCCGAAGGTGTTGAGGCTCAGTTGCAGCGCAACGTCGAGCTTGGCCACCGGGCCCAGATCCATGTTGGACGCGATGTCCATGCGCAGTGCAACACCGCCGCTATTGATCACCAGCAAACCGGTGGCATCGGATTTGAGGTTGAAGCCGTCCGGGCCGACCTGCACATTGACATCGGCAAAGGCGGTCAGGCCCTCGCTTTCGCTGAAGCGGAAGTCCAGCACCCCGGTCATGGAGACCAGGCCGAACATCTTGACTTCGGCTTGACCGAACACCCGCAACAACTGCTCGTTGTAGGTCAGAACGATGGGTTCAGACGGATTTCCGGTGTCGATGGCATAGCCCGCATTCCAGACGTCGTCGGTTTTGGTGTCGTTCACGTTGACCAGAATGCCGCCCACCATCAGCGTGGGATCCATCCAACGGTTCTTGGAAAAGTCGATGGTGGTGAAGCTGAAGTCGGCCCCGGCACCATCAAACGACACCGCACCGGTTGCATCGTCCCGGGTGTAGCCGGTATTGATGCTCGCACGCATGCCGGTGTTCAGGTCCAGCCTGAGCTCTTGCGCATTCAGCACCAGGCCGGGCGGCACGCCCACCAGGCCGATGTAATCAATATTGGCCTGCACCGCCATGTACATGCCAACGTCGATGCCCGTGAGGTCAATCACCAGCTCTTTGGCAATGATGACGCCCAGGTCGAGGTTGCGAATGGCCAGGCCCACCGCGCCGGGGTTGGTCGCATCGGTTTCTTCGATACGGCCGTTGTGGTTGCTGTCGTAGAAATAGCCATGGCTTGCGCCATCCACGGTCGACGGCATGCCGATGAAGCCATTGGCATCGTTGATGCCGATGGCCATGGAGGTGACGATGGTCTGTGCGCCGTTGCTCAGCGTGACGGTCTCACTGCCCTTCTTGGTGAAGGCCATGGAGGCGGACAATTGCACAAAGCCTGCCAGGTTGATCTCGGCATAGCCGACCTTGGCCTGGATGATTTCCTGGTTGAAGTCCAGGAAGATCATGTTGTTGCCACCCGTGGGCAGCGCAAAGCCGGCGCGGTCGATACGGCCGTTGTGGTTGCGGTCTTCGCTCAGGTCGAGCTTGCCGTTGCCGTTTTTGTCTTCGCCTGCATCAAGCCAGCCATTGGCGTTCGTGTCCTCGGTGGCGGTTTGCAGGATGCCGTCGCCGTTGAGATCTTCCGTGAAATTCTTGAAGCTCGGGCTCAGCGCGTAGTTGATGGAAGGGGGGCCAAACAGCTGCAAGCCGGCGTTGACAATCGCCGAGGTAGGCGGAACAGGGATGGGCCAGTAGAAGGTGTTGACGTTGATCTCCACGTCCTGGGCCTTGACCGTCAGGATGCTGGGGTCTACGCCGACCAGGCCTGCGTAGCCCACGGTCGCCTTGGCGGAAATGAACTCCGGAATGTAGGACTCCAGCCCCGGGATCATGTTGAAGATCGTCGGCTTCATGATGGCCAGGCCGAAGTTCACATCGTCAATCACCAGGCCTACCGCACCCTGGTTGATGTTGTCGGGCATGCCGTCGGGGATCACGGCCCCGGTGTTGGCGTCAATGCCGCCAATCAGGTCCGGACCATAGCGGTAGGGTCCACCCACACCGGCAAAGCCGGTCAGGTTGGAGCCACCCAGCGTCAGGGCCTCTACGCGCAGGGGCATCGGGTTGAGCGTGGTGTTGAGCACCTGGCCCAACTGGTTGGCAATGGGAGCGAGGCCGCCCAGGTCAACGGCCACATCGAATTGCTCGCCCTTGCGGAAGGCCAGCGAGCCGCGCAGGTACAGGAAATCGGCCACCGAGATTTCGGCCAGACCCACATCCAGACCGGCGATTTCGGTGCCATTGAGATTCAGATACACCGGTGCGCCACCGGTGCTGATCTTCAGACCATCGGGAGCGCCGGTATTCTTGATGCTCGAATAGATCGGCATGGCGCGCATCACGCCGCCCAGTGCCTTGCCGCCCGTGTTGACATCCACCGTGATGTTCTTGCCCAGGATCTTGAGCATGTCGCCCAGGCCGTAGACGCCCATCTCATTGGCATGCGCCGTAAACGAGAACACGCTCTGCGCGTCCATGAACGCCGGCAGATCGGCCTTGAAGTCGCCGATGGCAATGCTCAGGTTCTGCAAACCGAAGCCGACCAGGCCACTTTGCTCCGAGAAGGGAACGTCAAAGTCCGGATTACCGGCACCCACAAACATATTGACGTTGCTCGCGCCAAAGGTCAGACCCTTGAAGGTGACACCGTGGGCTACCGTGTAGTCATCCGACACGTTGAGCAGGGTTTTGAGAATGCCATCCACTTGCATGCCCGGCATAACTGCGCCGGCGATGGCATTGATGGTGGCGTCTGCTGCCTTGCCGAGCAGGGGGTCCAGGCCGGTGGCCATGTCGGCCTTGAAGGTCTGCCCCAGGCTGAGCTTGAAGTCGCCGTTGAGGTAAACAAAGTTGCCGATGTTCATGCTCAGGTCCGGCAACGTGATGGAGCCGGTCACACCGGCCAAGCCGATGCGGATATCGATGTCTTTGAGGGACTTCAGGCCCGACTTCAGCCAGTCAGGGGCCGTGGGCGAGAGTTCCGGCAACATATTGGTCAAGCCCTGCAGGCTGATGCTGGGCAGGAACATGTTGGCATCAAAAGCCGGCATCTCCGGCATGCTGAAGTCCGGCAGGGCGATCTTGCTCAGATCCAGCGTGACACCAAAATCGATCTCGGGCAGCTCGAACTTGAAGTCGAACCGGGGCGCATGGATGGTGAACAGGTCGAAGATGCCCAGGTTGGCTTGCATGCCCACCCGCAGGAAGTTCGAGTTGAAGCCCATGTTCATCGCCGTGGCGTTGCTGCCAATCGGGATGTTCAGGCCCTTGGCCCTGGCTACGCCATTCGCATCCACACCGTTGTCAATGATGCTGAAGTCCGCGTACACCGATGGCAGCGGGACGCCCTCGGCCAGCGCGCCATTGAACTCAAACACCACGTCCTTCGCGTCCAGCGTCAGATAGGGGTCGGTGCCGACCAGGCCGGCCACACTGGCACTGGCGCTCAGGCCGAAGAAGTTCAGTGGCAGCTTGGCGCCGCCCCCCAGCGTAGGCGACACCAGGGCCAGGGCAAAGTTGAGGTCGGCAATGGTGAAGCCGATCGCTTTGTCGTTGGTTTCGTAGATGCCGTCGTTGTTGCTGTCGGTCTTGTAGGGGCCGTTGAAGCCGGCAAAAGCCTGCACGTTCTGACCCGCCACCACCAGCGCATCGGCGGCTATTTCCAGGTCCATGCCCAGACCGTGGAAGCCCATCTTGTCGATCGTGCGCTTCTGGAAGGTAAAGCCGCCTTCGAGTGCGAGGAAGCCGGCCACTTTGGCCGTGGCATGGCCCACCGAGGCCTCGATCAGCTGGTTGTTGAAGTCCAGCACGATGGGCGTACCACCGGTCGGAACGCTGATGCCGGTGGAGTCCTTCAGGGTCAGACCGTCGTACGTCTTGGTCAAATCCAGCACAAAGAGCGGATTGCTGGAGGTGTTGATGCCCACCACCACGTCCCGCAAATTGAACGCAAACGCATCCCCCAGACCGACAAAGCCGATCAGGTTGGCATTGGCTTTGAGTGCGGTGAATTTGGTGCCCAGCACCTTGTCCTGGAACAGGCCCAGGCCGAAGCTGAAGTCGTCAATGACCATCCCGATCGCGTCGGGGTTGGCCACTGCGTCGGCGGTTGTGATCTGGCCATCGTGGTTCGAATCGAGGCGGTACGGGCCGCCCACGCCGACAAAGGCCTGCACGTGGCTGGCGCCCATGGTGAAGGCGTCCGCCAGCACCGGCACGTGGATGCCGCCCACGGTTTTGGTGCTGAGCACCTGCGTGGCGCCCTTCTCAAAGGCGAAGGAGCCGCTCACGTACACGAATTCAGATATCTTCAGCGTGGCGTTGTTCAGGCTGGCACCGATCGTGGCGCCGGTCATGTCCAGCAGCACCGGCGTGCCGCCTGTGGGTACGGCGTAGCCGGCGCTGCTGCTTACGCCGCTGCCCAATGCGTAGGTCTTCTGGAAATTGATGGCCGGCGCTGAACCGCTGGCCGTGTTGAGCTTGAAGTCGATGCCGCTGAGCGAGAGCTGGAAGTCCTTCGGGTCAAAGCCGTACAAGGCAACGGTGTCGGCATGCGCTTTGGCTGCGGTGTAGGTAACGCCTGCCGCCGACTTGACCTGCAACACCCCGAAGTCGATGCCCTCGGCACCAAAGCCGTAGAGCGTGCTGGCTTGCTGGGCAAAGGTCTTGCTGCGGTCAAAGCCTGCACTGGCGTAGCCCACAAACACATCAATGTCGGAGCCGCCAATGGTGAAGCCCGTCAGCTTGCCCAGGGGCAGCGGGACGGTGGTGCCGGCCACAAAGTTGGTGAAATCGGCTTTCTGGAAGCCAATCGAGCCCTGCACGTACATGAACTGCGAAATCTGCAGCGTGACCTGGCCTGCAAATACGCCCACGCGTTTGCCCGAGAAGTCCAGCGTAACCGGGTTAGTCACATCACCGGTGGGGATCTCCAGGTTGCGGGTCGCGCCGCTGAAATTGAGCTCTTGCCCGACGACGCTGGAGCTGTTGTATTCCAGGTTGACGTTGGAGGCCGAGAGCTGGAAGTCGGCCGGATCAAAGCCATACACCGCCATGTTGTCGGCGTGCGCCTTGAGGGCGGTGTATTTGGTGCCCGCGCTGTCTTTGACGCTGAGCAAGCCGAAGTCAATGCCATCCACACCGAAGCCATAGAGGCCATCGGCCTGCTGTGCCAGGGTTTTGCTGCGGTCTATGCCATTTTCGGCGTAGCCCACAAAGGCCGTGATGTTGCTGCCGCCAATCGAGAAGCCTTTGGCCCCCACGACAGGTATGGCGCCAGTGCCCGATTTCAGCCCGCTGTAGCTGGCTTGTTCAAAGCCGATGGAGCCGCTCAAGTACATGAACTTGGAGATCGACAGGGTGGCCGTCTGGGCATACACGCCCAGGCGCTTGCCGCCATTGAAGTCAATCGTGATGGCACCCGTGGAGCCCAGCGCTACACCACCGTTGAAGGTGCCGGCATAGTCAATGGTGCGTCCCAGCGCGTCGGCCGAGTTGTATTCAAAACGCAGGCCTTGCGCAGACAGCTCGAAGTCGTTGGGATCGAAGCCATACAGACGGGCGTCGTCCATGCGCGCCTTGAAGGCGGTATAGGACTGGCCACCCACCTTGGACATCAGGATGCCAAAGTCGAGGTTGTCTACGCCAAAGCCGTACAACTTGGACTGTTGCTCAACCAGCGTCTTGCTGGTGTCAAAGCCACCCTCGGCGTAACCCACGAAGGCGGTGATGCCCGTGCCGGTAATCGCCAGCATCGACGTCGTGGGACTCGCCGGTACGGTGGTCTGGGTGTTGTTGGCGTTGTGGAGCTTGACCGCGTTGGTGGGCGTGTACTTCTCAAAACCAATGCGGCCCTTGAAGTAGGCAAAGTCCGAAATCTGCAGCGTCACGTCGCCTTCGGCGCGCAGGAGTTCGCCCACGCTGCCATCCAGGTCCAGCGTGACCGCGCTGCCGGTGCCGGTCATGACCGCCAGATGCCTGGCCGAGAAATCCACCACCTGGTCCATCGGCTGGCTGGCCTGGTTCAACTCGACAGCCAGGTTTCTAACCGTAGGCAACAGGTCCGACAGACCCACCAGCCCGACGCTGCTGGCCGTTGCAGTCAGCGCAGTCCACTTGCGTGCAGGCTGCGCCTGCGATGAGATCAACGCCAGACCAAAGTCGATGTTGTCGAGCGTCAGCCCGATGGCGTCCGCCGTCCCCCCGTTGACTCCGGCAAACACGTCGATCGAAGATCCACCGATGGCCAAGACATCGGCCGTAACCGATTCGCCTGTGGCCTGCCCGGCCTTCTTGGCCAGGATCACCGATTCGGTGGTCTTGCTGACAGCCAGGTTGCCGCTGACCTGCACAAAGCCGTAGACGTTGATATCCAGCGTGCCGCTGGCTTGCATGAACTCACCCTTGGTGCCGTCCAGCGTCAGGTTCCTCGAGGTGGTCGCGCCGGTGGCTATGTTCAGTCCGGTCTTGCCGGAACCGTAGTCCACCACGGCGTCGGTAGTCAGGGTGGCCTGGTTAATGTCCACGTTCACGTTGGTGGCGCGGATGGTCAGGTCACTGCCCATTCCCACAAAGCCGACGCTGCCGGCAGTCGCTTGCAGGCTGGTCCACTTGTGCGTGGGTGCACCTTGCTGCGTCAGCAGGGCCAGGCCGAAGTCCACACCGCCCAGGGCCAGGCCCAGGGCGTCGCTGTTGAGGATGAAGTTGCCGGAGGCGTCCAGCAGGTAGTTGCCGTTGGCGTCCTTTTGGTAGCCACCGTTCACACCCGCAAAAGCGTTGAGGTTGTGCCCGCCAATCGTCAGGGTGTCTACCGTGATGCCGGTGGTGGCTTCGTTGATGTCCGGGGTTGATGCAATATCGCTGGCGAGCTTGATATTCTGGCTGCTCTTGTTTACGGCAAAGTCGCCGTACGCAGAGAAAAAGCCGTAGACATTGAGCTCCAGCTTGCCGCCGGCTTGCATCAGGCCACCCTTGGCGCCGTCCAGCGTCAGGTCCAGCGAGGTGCCGGTGCCGGTCGCGACGCTCAGTGCGGTCTTGCGCGCACCGGAAGTGCCGTTCACATAGCTGTAGTCCACCACCGCATCGGTGCTCAAAGTGGCCTTGTTGATATCCACGCGCACACCCGTGGCGCTGACCGTCAGGTCATCACCCATACCCACAAAGCCGACGCTGCCGGCTGTCGCTTGCAGCGTGGTCCAACTGCGCGCCGAGGTCGCGGGATCGGCATCGGCCTTTTCGCTCAAGAGTGCCAGACCGAACTGGACATCGCTCAGTTCAAGGCCCGCCTGGTCTGCGGTTCCGCCGTTGCCACCGGCAAACGCAGTCAGGTGGCTTGCGCCCACGGTCAACACATCCACGGTCAGCGTTTCGGCGCTGGTTTGGCCCGCAGCCAGAGCCAGCGTAATCGCAGTGGTGCTCTTCTCAAATGCCAGGTCGCCCTCGACCTGCACAAAACCGTAGACGTCGATGTTGAGGTGGCCGGAGACCTGCATCAGGTCGCCCTTGGCGCCGTCCATGCTGAGCTTGAGGTGGCCGGTCAGGCCGGTGGCGACCGTCAGATCGGTCTTGCCAGCGGCATAGTCCACCACCAGTGTGCGCTGGGGTTTGGCGGCGATGACGGTGGTGGAGCCGGCTTGTGCAACGGCCAGCGTGGGACTGAAGCTGCGCGCCACGTTGGTGACTTGGATATCGGCCACGTTCAGGCCGAGCAGGCTGCCGCCAAAGCGGACTTCCATCGCTTTGGCGCTGAAGAACTCAACCGTCGCGCTGGCACCTGCGATGCCGGCAATGGCGCTGGTCACGATGGCTTGCACCTCGGTGCGGCCCATGTCCGAGCGGATTTCCGCGGTGGTGACGGTGCTTGCACCCTGTGTAAAGGCCAGGGTGTAGCCGATGTCACTGGCGGTGCTGCTCACCGCAATGCGCTGCAGCTCGCCCACGGCGCTTTCGCCCTGCGTGATGTTGGCTGGCTTGGCCACAGCCAGGCTCAGGTCCGCAAAATGGCTGGTGATGTCCGCCACATTGACCTTGGCCAAAGCCCCCTTGAAGGTCAGCAGGAAGGCCGCCGCGCGGCCTGTGGTGCCTGCACTGTCCACTGTCACGCCCACATTGCCGGCACCGATGGCGCTCAAGCCTTCCAGTGCGGTCTGGATGCGTGCAGCCAGCTGGGTGTTGTCCGTGGTGTAGGCAATCGCGGCGCTCTTGACGCCATCGATCGAAATCTGGAAGCTGCCGCTGGGCAGTTGCGGGTCCACATTGACCGCAGCCACCTGGAGTTCGGCCACATTGGTGCCCGCCAGGGTGCCGGTAAAGTGGACCAGATAGGCGTCCAGGCCATCGGCCGTGACGTTGATGGTGCCCAGGCTGGACAGCACACTGCCCGTGCCGGTAGCGGCCGAACGCAGGGCGGCTTGCACCGTGGCGGCCGTCGCGCCCAAGGCGATATCGGCGCTGGTGTAGACCTTGCCGGCCTGCGTGAGGCTCAGGCGGAACACACCGGCGGTGCCGGCATCGCGGTCGACTGCAACGCGCTGCACTTCGGCAACGGGTGCCGCACCGTTTTGCACCAGCGAGTAGTCAAACGCGGTACTGGAGAAGGTAATGGCTTTGCCGGCAATGTCGGTGTTGTCGAGCGCACCGACAAAGCTGACCACATAGCGCTGGCCGGTGCCACGGTACGCGGCATCCTGCACCACGCTGATGTTGGCGGTGGCCGTCTGCAGCAGGTCCGCATAGGCCTGCTTCAGGTTGGCAATGTTTTGCGCCACATTGTTGGCAACAAAGCTACCGCTGCCCTTTTGTACGGGCGCACTTTGGCCTTCAACCTGCAGATCCATCAGGTTGACCGACTGACCGGCCAGGGTTCCACCCGCCGTGACCGTCAAGGTGTCGGCAGCCGTCTTGAGCACGCTGAACTGTGCGCCGCCGATGGCAAACGCGCTATTCAATGCCGTCTGGATTTGCGCCTGTGTGGCGTTGCCCGCAATTTTTTCTGTGGTGTAGGTCTGGCCGGAATAGGTCAGGCTGAGCTGGTAGCCCAGGCGGATGGCCTCGGAGCCCAGGCTTACGCGCTGGGCCTGGCTCACCGTGGCCAGGCCGGCACTGACCGTGCGCACGCTGGCCGAGGCATTGCTCAAGCTGCCTTGCGCCACGCTGATGCCGGCCACATTGGCGTTTGCCAGCGTGCCGGTGAAGCGAATGTCCAGCCCGATTGCGCCAGGGGTGGATTGCGCCGCGTTGTAGCTGACCTGCACATTGCCCGAACCGATGGTGGACAGGCGGGCCAGTTCAACCTGCACCCGGCTCGCCAGCACGGCGCCGTCGGCACTGTATGTGATGTTGCGGGTGGTCTGGTCACCAAAGGTCAGGGTGAACGTGCCGCCTGGTGCCGGCTGGGTGCTGCTGAGCGTAACCGCCAGTGCGCTCAAATCGACGCCGAGCAGTGCCCCACCGAAGGTGATCTGGTAACTGCCGGAGACAGTGCTGCTGACTTCTACGCTACCGTCGCTGCCCAGCGCGGCGTTCAGTGCGTAGCGCACGGCTGCAGCACCAGCGCCATAGTTCAGCGCGGTGGTGGTGTAGGTCTTGCTGCCATTGGCCAGGCCCAGGGTAAAGCTGCCAGCGCCACTGGCCGTGATGTCGACCTTCTGAATTTCAGCCTGTGCCGCGCCGGTTCCCAGCGTGGTGTAGGCGTAGCCGGTGCTGGACGAGGCCTTGCTACCCAGATGGAACTGGAAGCCGGCCGCCGGCAAAGCCTTGCCGGCCAATGCACCGACAAAGCGCACGATGTAACGGTCGCCCTTGCCGGTAAACGTGTTGTCCAGTGTGACTTCGACATTGGCCACATTGGCCACACCGCCGGTCAGGCTCTTGTAGAGCGTGGCATAGGCCGTGCGCATCTCGCTGATGGTGGTGCTCACGGCTTTGTCGCCGCGGTAGACCGCACGCACTTTTTGCGCCGGGCTGTCGATCAGGAACAGCTCGTATTCCTGAATCACCTTTTCGGCCTTGAACACAATGCTGTAGGCCGCAGATTGACCGGCACCGCCGGCCTGCACCTGGCTCACGCTGGCACGGGCTGTAGGTGCGGTGGCCGTGGTGTCGCCCACCAGCGTGAGGCGTTGCAGCTCGCTGGTACCTTGCACACCCGCCGTGGTCTGTTGCACCACGCCGTCGGTCATGAAGAAGACGTCGTAGCTGCCCGGCACCGACGGGGCCGTGAAGAGGATGTCGTTGATTTCGGTCAGGCCCGCCTGTGCAGGCGTGGGGGTGCTGACGGAGATGGTGACCGGTGCCGGTGCGTTGCGCAGGGCTTGCAGGGTGATCCGCTTGATTTCGGAAACACCGGCGTTGGCAGCGGAGGGTGTGCTCACGGCGTAGCTGACAGCCGCGCCCTGGGCCGTGACCGTGATGTCTGCCACATTCACACCGGCCAACGCGCCGACAAACTCGACCGTGAAGCCGCTGTAGCGGTCACCGGTGACGGTGACATTGGCAGCACCTACGCCGGGCAGTGTTTCAAGTGCGGTTTGGAGTGCGGCGCGCAGCGCTTCGCTGCTGGTGGCAGCGCCCACGGTGACAGCGGCAGTGCCTGCGCCGCGGTGCAGCGTGAGGGTGCCCACCAGATCCAGCGGCACGTCCAGCAGGAGCTGCGTATTGACCTTGGTCGTTTGCGCGGACTCTGCAGCCAGCGTGATGCCCTTGTTGACATTCACCAGGAGGTTGGTGGCCTGCACGGTGAGGTCCGTCAGGCCGACAAAGCTGGCGCTGGTCGCCGTGGCCTGCAGGCTGGTGAAGCTGCGGGTGGTGTTGTCGGGGTCCGAGATCAGCGCCAGGCCGAAGTTCAAGCCGCCCAGCGACAGGCCGACCTTGTCGGAGGTGCCCGCGTTGATGCCGGCAAAGGCCGCCACATCGTGGCCGCCGATGGTTACGAGTTGCGCGTCCCGGATGACGGAGCCGTCAGACAGGGTCACGTTCTGGCTGCGTTGCTCAATGGCAAAGCCGCCCGCCACGCTGAAGAAACCAAACAGGTTGATGTCGAGGTTGCCGGCGGCCTTGATGACCTCGCCCTCGCTGCCCGCCATGGACAGGCTCAGGGTGTCACCATCGCTGCTGGTGTCCACGGTGACGGCCGTCTTGCGCTCGGTGGTGCTGCCGGTCTTGAAGCCGTAGTCCACCACCTTGTCGTCGGCCTTGCCGGCCTGGTTGACACTGACTTGCAGGCCCGAACCGGCCACGGTCAGGTCGTCAATGCCCTTGAAAGCCATGGAGTTGGCCGTCGCCTGCAGACTCGTCCAGGTGCGGCTGGTGTCGGTCTTGCTGCTGAACAGGGCCAGACCGAAGTCGGCTCCGCTGAGTTCAAGGCCAATAGCGTCCGCGCTGCCGCCGTTGATGCCCACAAAGGCACCCAGACCGCCACCGCCCACGGTGAGTGCATCCACCTGCACTTGCTCGCCGTTGGCCAGTGTGACGCTCTGGCTGGATTTCTCCAGCGCCAGGAAGCCCTGCAGGGTGACAAAGTTGAAGACGTTGATGCTCAGGTTGCCGCTTGCGCGGGTGAGCTCACCCAAAGCACCATCGCTGTCCAGCGCAATCGTGGTGCCCGCGCCGGTGCGCACATCCAACTGGCGCAGGCCGTGGTCAATCACCACATCGGCTACGCCGGCCGTGCCGGGGATGCCGCGGTTGATCTCGACACTCAGGTCGGTGGCGCTGATGGCGAAGTTGTCAATGCCCACGAAGCCAACCGATGCGGCGGTGGCTTTGAGGCTGGTAAAGCTGCGTCCGGGGGTGTTGTCGGCCAGGCGTTCTGTGGCCAGGGCCAGACCGAAGTCCACCCCTTGCAGCGACATGCCCATGGCGTTCGCCGTGCCACCGTTCAGGCCTGCAAAGGCGTCAATCCCGCTGCCGCCGATGGTGAGCAGGTCGGTGGTAATGCGGGTCGGCGCACGGGCCAGGGCTTCGTCGTCCGACAGGTTGCCGTCGTTGAGGTAGAACACCTCGGTGCGTTTTTCAATCGCAAAACCACCACGGGCCTGGAAGAAGCCAAACACGTCCAGATCCAGGTTGCCCGAGGCGCGCAGCATCGGGCCCTGGGCACCGTCGATTGCCATGGTCAGGCTGGTACTGGTGCCGGTGGCAACCGTCAGCGCGGTCTTGCGCGCGCTGTTCGCATCATTCGGGTCGGTGCGGCTGTAGTCCACCACGGCGCCGGTAGGCGTGCCGGCGCGGTTGATCTCCACCTGCAGCGTGTCGGCCGACATCGTCAGACCTTGCACGCCCACAAATGCGGCAGCCCCGGCTGTTGCCTGCAAGCTGGTCCAGCTGCGCGGCACCGCGGTGCTACCCGCAGGCAGCGACTCGCCCAGCAGAGCCAGGCCAAATTCCACGCCACTGAGTTCCAGCCCGATGGCACTGTTGGTGCCGCCGTTCAGACCGGCAAAGGCGTGCAGGTTGCTGCCACCAATGCGCAAGGCAGTAGCCTGCGCCGTGGTTGCATCCGACAGGGTCAGCGTGACCGGCGCGCTGGCCTTGTCGATGGCAAAGTCGCCCTCGAGTTGAACAAAGCCGAAGGCATCAATTGTGAGGTGACCATCGGCGCGCAGCAGTTCACCACGCGCACCGTCGATGTCCAGCGCCAGGCTGCTGGCCTGCCCGGTGAGCACCGTCAGATCCGTCTTGCCCGTGCCGTAGTCCACCACCGTGTTGTCGGTGGCCATGCGGTTGATCTGCAGATTCAGCGCGCTGACTTCCATGCCCAGGCCATCGACGCCGACAAAGCCGGCGCTGCCGACCTCGGCCTGCAGGCTGGTCCAGTGGCGCGCCACCCGGCCGGCCGTCAGATCGGCTGCGCTCAGCGACTCGCCCAGCACGGCCAGGCCCAGGTTGACGTCCGTCAGGCTCAGGCCGATGGCATTGGCCTGGCCACCATTGATACCGGCGAACGCATTCAAGCCGCTCGCACCGATCAGCAGCATGTCGACAGCGACCGGCACGGCCGATTCGTCAACGTCCGTGGTGCTGAGTTTGTCGGCCAGCGTGACCTGGCCCGTCTTCTTCTCAATCCCGAAGCGGCCTGCGGCTTGCACAAAGCCGAAGACGTCAAGGCTCAAGTTGCCCGTGGCGCGCAGGAGTGGGCCTTCGCTGGCATCGAGGCTCAAGGTCAGGCTGCCGGGCTCGGCTGTGGTGCCGGTGTTGATCTCAAGCCCCTGGGCTTTGTAGTCCACCAGGCTGCCGTCTGCCGCGGCGCGGTTGACTTCGACCTGGAGCGTGTCGACACTGACGGTCAACCCGCTGACACCGACAAAAGCCGCGCCTGCCGCACTGGCTTGCAGGCTGGTCCAACTGCGGGCTACTGTGCCGGCTGTCTCCAGCCCGGTGAGGTGTTCGCCCGCAATGGCGAGACCGAATTCGACACCCGAAAGGCTCAGACCCGTGGCTGTGTCTTTGAGGCTACCGTCCGTGTTGAAGCCGCCGTTGAGTCCGGCAAAGGCGTTCAGGTTGCTGCCACCGATGGTGAGCATGTCGACCGCGATCAGGCTGGCCGGCTTGGTGATGCTGCCGTCGGCTGCGATTTGGGCATCGCCCAAAGTCACCGTGTTGCTGCTCTTCTGCATCGCCAGGTTGCCCCTGACCGCGAAGAAGCCGAACACATTGAGATCCAGGTTCCCGCTGGCTTGCAGCAGCTCGCCCTTGGAGCCATCCAGAGACAGGTCCATGGTAGAGGACGTGCCAGTCAAAACGCGCAGCGCGGTGGCGCCACTGGCGTAATCGATGACGTTGGTTGCTTGGCCTGATGCCTGGTTGATTGCCAGGTTCACATCCGAGACGACTGCGGTCAGTCCATCCAGGCCCACAAAGCTGGCGCTACCGGCGGTGGCCTGCAAGCTGGTCCAGCTGCGCGCCAGACCCGTCGGATTTTTTTCCGTGATGGACGCAAAAGCAAAATCAACATGTGCCAGTGCCAGACCCACCCGGTCGAAGGAGCTTGCATTGAGGCCGGCAAACGCAGAGAAGTTGGTACCACCGAAACTCAAGACTTCTGCTGCCAACTGCTCACCGACGAGCTGGTCACCCACTTTGGCAAGGGTGACTGTTTGGCTGCTCTTGCGGATGCCCAGGTCGCCGCTCAGGCTGACGAAGCCTGCTACGTTGGCTGCAAAACCCTTGACCGCAAAAGCCCTCGTGTCTGCGCTGATCGCGTCTGCGAAGGTGTAGTCGAGACCACCCACGCTAAGTGCCGTGCCGGCAGTGACTGCATTGCCTGCGCTGGTGTATTGCACTAGCACCGAGGTCGCTGTCAGGTCGGCCATGCCGCTGATGGAGGCGGCGAAGCTGCCGTTTTTCAGCTCGAATGCCGTCTTGCCTTCGCTGATCTTCAAGCCGAACGCGGCGTTGTTGAGCTTGGCGTAGGCGGCCGAGCCGGCGCTCAGGGCTGCGTTGACGTTGGCGCCTACGGCCACCAGTTCCGTGGTCGAGCCGCTGACTACTTTGCTCAGACCCAGGTCACCCGTGAGGCTCACGAAGCCGGCTACGTTCGCTGCAAATCCCTTGACTGCGAAGACCGTGGTTCCGGCGCCGATGGCGTCGGCGAAGGTGTAGTTCAGGCCAG
>CANFIH010000091.1 GCA_947446855.1 Burkholderiales bacterium | reverse complement strand
CCCATGGTGGGTAACAAAAAACCCCCCCCCGCCATCCCCCTGGCCCCGCGGAAGGCTGGCTTGCAAGGTTCGATTGACACAGCGGGTGGGAGGCTTGAGGCTTGGGACTGCAGTAGGCTGTTTGCGGGCATACAACTGCGTCCGGTATCGGGTGGTCAAAATTCAGTGGTTTGCCGACATTCTCCAGCATCCGGCAGCGTGGTCGTGGTCGCTGTTTGAATTGAGCATTCGGGGGTACCCGCTCGTATTCAACTGACTTTCAGTTCGTTCTAGATTCTAGAGGCGGACCTTGGCTTGATAGCGTTCGCAAGGACGTAGTCTGCAATCTCTTTTGCATTGGCCAAGTTCAGCGCGTTCAGCGAGCCGATATTGATAGAAGTGTCGCTGGCAATGGCCTGAATTCCAGGCCAACGCGGCCAAAGCATGGGCTTGCCGACGCTTTCTCGCCAGACTTCCAGTTTTGGGAACCCACCATTCTTGAAACCTTCAATTAACAAGATGTCGCACTCCTGCATACGTTCCAAAAGGTAGTCGAGTTCAGGTTCTTCCTAACCGCGCAGCTCATGCATCAAGGCCCAACGGTCACTGCCAAGCAACAGTACCTCCTTGCAGCCTGATTCACGTAGACGATACGAGTCCTTGCCGGGACGGTCTATGTCGATGTTTTTGTGGCTGTGCTTGATGACAGAAACGAGCAGCCCACGGGAGCTTAATTCCGGCACCAAGCGCTCAAGCAAGGTGGTTTTACCCATGCCGCTGTGTCCGACTACGCCGAATATTCGCATGGGATTAAGCAGCCTTCTTGCTAGGTGCCTTGGCGTTCGTCGAGCCTGGTGGGGTGACCTTTTTGCTGGGCTTTATTGCCATCACCTTAGGAACGTTTTGCTTCAACCGTGAAAAAATCGGACCATCAATTGATTCGATTGATTGCAAGGGTGCGTAGGCAACGTCGTCGGCAACCTTGTCGGGTACGCATAACCCTCTGAGGATGGAGCGCATCAGCTGCTCCGAGTGATTGGCATGGGTGGGCTCTGTGACCATGGTCTCAATGCCGTAAAAAATGGACCCCAGAACCATGTCGCGAGCCACTAGTACGTTGTCCACCTTGATGAGGTCGGCTGCGAGGGCTTCCGTCAAGTCACGGGTGAGGTACTTTTCAATGAGCTGGCCACGGGTCGCAATGCGGGTACCCACACGATTCAGGAAAGAGCCCCACAGCGGGTAACGGGTTGCCATCTGCATGTAGAGCCGTGTGCCAGTGCTGAAACGCTCCACCGGAGTAGAGCAACTCAGCACTATCGGGTCTACGGTGGCCAGTACCTCATTACTCATCTCGGTTGCCAATGCCAGCAGTAGTTCGCTGGTGGTGTCGAAGTAATTGTAAAAAGTGCCACGCGACACTCCGGCCGCCGCGATGAAGTCTTCAATCACAGCCGCATCTGGTCCTTTGTCGTGCAGCACCCCGAGTGCACTTTCCAGCAGCAGCAGGCGCGTCTTATTGCGGCGCGCGGCCCCCACCCGCACTCGGTGGTCTTCCGGTTCTTCCACAGCAGCTTTTGAGTTTTTCATACGGGTCCAAGGTTACCACCGCGAGTGGTTATGCCCTCAAAAAGGCGTCAACTGCACTAGGGAAAGTACCTACAAAATGTTCATTGTGTCAAATTGACAGTTCATCTACATTACACCCATTCCCATTTTATACAAAGTGTCAATAAAGGTGGTTTTATGAAATTGCTTCGGTACGGTCCAGTTGGTAAAGAACTCCCCGGTGCGCTCGACGCCCAGGACAACATCCGTGACCTGTCCCTGTTGGTTCCGGACCTCACCCCGGATTGGATGACTCCAGAAAAGCTGGCTGCATTGGCCGCCGTGGACCTGAACCTCATGCCCTTGGTTGAGGCTGGCGTGCGTTTGGGTGCCCCCATTGCAGGTACTCGCCAGTTCGTGGCCATCGGCCTGAACTACCGCAAGCATGCCGAAGAGTCCGGCCACCCCATCCCCACGGAGCCAGTGGTCTTTACCAAGGCCATTACCTGTATCTCAGGCCCGAACGATGAGGTGCTGCTGCCTGAAGGTTCGGTAGCCGGCGACTGGGAAATTGAGCTCGGTTTTGTCATGGGCCGAACGGCAAGCCAAGTGTCCGTAGCCCATGCATTGGGCTACGTGGCTGGATACTGCCTGGCCAATGATGTTTCGGAACGCGACTGGCAAATCAAGCGTAACGGCCAATGGGGCAAGGGCAAAAGCTTTCCCACGTTTGGCCCCATCGGCCCCTACATGGTGACCGCTGATGAACTGCCCGACCCACAAACCATTCCTGTGGAACTCAAGGTTAACGGCGTAGTCAAACAGTCGAGCAACACCAGCGACATGATTTTCTCAGTAGCCGAAATCGTGTCCTACCTGAGCCAGTTCATGACCCTATTGCCCGGTGACCTGGTGATTACCGGAACACCCGAGGGCGTGGGCCTGGGCATGAAGCCGCCGCAACACCTGCAACGCGGTGACGTGATGACTCTGTCGGCTGGTCCTCTGGGCAGTCAGACGCAACAAGTTCGCTGAAGTTTTTTACCAACATAAACGAGGAGACAGACATGACCTTTCAAATATCAACCATCACCAAAGCGGTTTCCCTGGCGGCAGTTCTGACTTGTGCTTCCCTGAGCGCACAGGCAACTGAGGGTGGCACATCCGTGTATCCCAATGGCACGGAGAACTACATGGCTGGCGCACTGCCACCTCCCGGCCTGTACGGCATGGTGTTTGGCAACCACTATGAAGCCAAGCAGGTCAATGACGGCAACGGCAATAACCTGAACATCCCTGGATTCAAAGTGCAGGCCGATGTCGTCGCCGGTCGTTTGGCTTGGGTGCCCGGATCTAAGGTCATGGGCGGTGACCTGGTTGCGCACGTGATTGTTCCCATTGTCAATCTGAGTGTGAATGTGCCCGGTGCAAGCCAATCCAAGTCCGGAGTTGGCGATATCACCACCGGCTTGGGTGTGGGCTATCACCACAGCCCGAATCTGCATAGCGTGTTGGCGTGGGACCTGTTCCTGCCTACAGGCGGCTACAGCAAAACGGACCTGGCAAATATCGGTAAGAACCATTTTGCGATGGAGCCGGTCTATGCCATTAGTTACATCGACCCGGCCGGCTTTAACGGTGACCTGAAGTTCGGTTACATCCTCAACAGCAAGAACGACGCGACGGGCTACACCTCAGGCAATGAGTTCCATTTCGACTACGCAGCTGGTTGGGGCGTGGGTAACGGTTGGACCTTGGGTGTGGGCGGCTACTACTACCAGCAAACCACTGATGACAGTGGAACGGGCGCACCGGCAGACGGCAACCGCGGAAGCGCAATGGCCATTGGCCCATCCGTTAAATACGACAGCGGCAAAGGCTGGTTCGGCACCCTGAAGGTGGAAAACGAAATGAATGTGAAGAACCGGGCACAAGGCAGCTCGGTCTGGCTCAAAGTCGTCTTCCCTCTCTAAGCAACAAATCTCCGTGAAAACCGCTGCACAAGTGTGCAGCGTCTGTAGACACTCGCGCCTCTGAAAGCCCCGGACATGAAACACACCAAGCTAAAAATCATTCTTTTTGTCATCACCCAGGTACTCAAGGGTGCGATAAAGAAGCATGCTGCCGTGCGCAAGCATGTCAATGGCCGCAGCTGCGTGGTGCAGATTGTGTTGAAGGATGGCAGCGCCGGGCGCACATACACCTTCACCAACGGTGAGGTCACTTCCAAGGCGGGTATTCACCCCAACCCGGAAGTGACCATGCTGTTCAAGGACATTGATACGGCGCTCACCTTTCTGACGCCTGGCGTGACACAGGCAGAAATCATCCACGCGGCCAAGAACTTTCGCGTCATGGTGTTGGGGCCGGACGCCTCGGTGGTTTGGTTTATGCAGCTGATGAATCTGACCCAGACCGCCGCATTGGAGCAGGGCATTCCCATGGCCGACGGTACACGCCGATTCACTACCAATACCAATGGTGGCCCCTTGTTCGTGTATGTGAAGGACGACAAAATTGTGCGCATGACGCCCATCGACCTCGATGAGAGCGATGCTGAGAGCTGGACCATCACCGCGCGAGGCAAACAATTCACCCCTGCGCGGCGAGGCATGATTAATCCGCACGCGCAGTGCTTGAAGTCGGTCGTGTATTCCGAGAAGCGCATTCTTCACCCCATGAAGCGGGTGGACTATGACCCGAACGGCGAACGCAATCCGCAAAACCGGGGCAAGAGCGGATACGTGCGCATCTCCTGGGATGAAGCTTTTGACATGGTGGCCGGAGAAATCCAGCGCCAAAAGAAGACCCATGGCCCTGGCTCCATGGCCTTATGGCACGGTTCGCACCACCAGTGGGGCAACGTTGGCTATTACCTTTCCAGCCTGCTGCGCTTTGGCAACCTGATTGGCTTTACCCGTGTGCACCACAACCCGGACAGCTGGGAGGGGTGGTACTGGGGGGCGCAACACCACTACGGCAACAGCCTGCGCGTGGGCATTCCCGGCTTTTACGGCCTGGTGGAAGACTGCCTGAAAGAGGCCGAGATGATTGTCTTCTGGTCCAGCGACCCGGAGACCACCAATGGTTACGCCAGTGGTCTGGAGGGAACCCAACGCCGCTTCTGGGCCAAGGAACTGGGCATCGAGTTCGTGCACATTGACCCGAACCTGAACGCCACGGCCCAACTCTATGGCGGACGCTGGATTCCCATCAAGCCCGGCACCGACCCCGCGATGGCCATTGCCATCATGAATGTCTGGGTGACTGAGGGCATTTACGACAAGGAATACGTGGCCGGCCGCACCACTGGCTTTGAGCAGTGGAGCGACTATCTGCTGGGCAAGGAAGACGGTATTCCTAAAACGCCAGAGTGGCAGGAGGCCGAGACCGGTGTGCCTGCACGTGTGGTTCGTGCTCTGGCGCGTCAGTGGGCAAAGAAGAAAACATACCTGGCTGCGGGCGGCCTCGGTGCCGGCTTTGGCGGCGCCTGCCGCAATGCCACTGGCACGCAGTGGGCGCGCAATATGGTGCTGCTATTGGCCATGCAAGGCCTGGGCAAGCCCGGCATCAACTTTGGCAATCTGCAAGCCGGCACACCGCTGGACCACAACTTCTGGTTCCCTGGCTACGCCGAAGGCGGTATCTCTGGCGAACTGGCGCACACCGCGGGCGCGGCTCACACGTACTGCCGCATGCCGCATGTGCTGACCATGAACCCGGTCAAGCAAATGGTGCCGCGTCAGCGCCTGCCCGACGCAATCATTGACGGCAAGGCCACTGGCTACCCCTGGGATGGTTTCTCGCAGGAGGCGCAAATGACGCCCTTCCAGTACCCCATGCCGGGATATTCCAAGATACACATGTTGTACCGCTACGGTACGTCTACCTTCGGCACCATCAACGACACCGGCCGATATGTGGACATGTTCCGCCACGAGTCGATTGAAATGGTGGTGAACCAATCGATATGGATGGAAGGCGACGCGCTGTTTGCCGACGTCATCCTGCCTGCATGCACATCGTTTGAGCGCGCAGACATCAGCGAGTGGGGCAATTCGGGTGGCTACATCCACCACAACACCGACCAGCTAAATCATCGCATCGCACTGTTCCAGCACAAGTGCATCGAGCCCCTGGGTGAATCCAAGAGCGACTACGACATCTTTACCGGTGTGCTCAACCGGATGGGAACAGGTGCCATGTTCACCGAAGGCTGTTCCGACTTCGATTGGGCCAAGCGCATGTTTGATGCATCTGACCTCTCCAAGAAGGTCAAATTCAAGGACTTTGTACGCAAGGGCTATTACGTCATTCCAGCGGAGCAGGAAAAACTCCGTAGCCCCGCTTATTTCCGCTGGTTCGCCGAGGACCGCCACAAGGATGTGCCCGAACCCATTCCACTTCCATCGCAATGGGCTGGTGAATTCGCCAAGGGCCTGCAGACCCAGTCCGGAAAAATTGAATTCGTCCCGTCGTCGCTCCTGCGTGGTGACCCGGACAACGCCGAGCGCCCACCGGTGAACCGCTACATCCCTTCGTGGGAAGGTAACAAGACCACCGCGTTGGTAGCCAAGTACCCGGTGCAGATGATTTCCACGCATTCGCGCTTTAGCTTCCATACCTCTGGTGATGGCAAAGACTCCACTGTCAACGATATTGACGACCACCGCATTCAGGTTGACGGGTACTACTACTGGGTGATGAAGGTCAACCCCATTGATGCCAAGGCGCGAGGTATCACCCAGCACAGTCTGATTCGGGTCTTCAACGACCGTTGCAGCGTGATTTGCGCAGCTGACGTGAGTCCCATGATGGCCGCCGGTGTCTGCAAGTCCTATGAATCCAGTGCCGAGGTGGACTTGTTCATGGACCCGCGCTTTGGTCGCGTCGACCGGGGCGGCTGCGTCAACATGCTCACCCCCAAACGGCCCCAGGTGAAGGGCACGGACGGAATGGGCAGCAACTCCTGCCTGGTCGATTTCGAACCCTACACGCTCCCCATTGAAGCACTTAAGCGCGCCTGAGCCGCAAAAGGAAACAGACATGTCCCAATGGAATCTGATTATTGACGTGGCACGTTGCGAGAACTGCAACAACTGCGTACTGGCCAACAAAGACGAATTTGTAGGCAACAACTTCCCAGGCTACAGTGCACCGCAGCCATTGCATGGCGAGAGCACCATCAAAATCAGCCGCACCGTGCGCGGCGAGAGCCATATGGTGGACGCTGCCTATCTGCCTACGCTGTGCAACCACTGTGACGATGCTCCCTGCATGAAGAAGGGTGGAGATTGCATCAGCAAACGTGCGGACGGCATTGTCATCATTGACCCCGAAAAGTCCAAGGGTCGCAAGGACCTGATTGCTGCATGTCCCTACGGCTCCATTGTGTGGAATGCAGACCTGAACATCCCACAGAACTGGATTTTTGATGCGCATTTGCTGGACAAGGGTTGGAAGGAGCCACGCTGCAGCCAGTCCTGTCCCACTGGCTCCATGCGTGCCGTCAAGCACAGCGCTAATGAGATGGCTGCCTTGGCCAAGGCCGAAGGTCTGAAGGTACTCAAGCCGGAACTCGCCACGAGGCCCCGTGTTTACTACAAGAACCTCCACCGTACCACGCACAGCTTTATTGGCGGCAGTGTGGTGGCAGCCATCAACGGCGTACTGGAGTGCGTTGAGGGCGCCAAGGTTGAACTGCTTCAGGCAGGCTCCACCGTGCATTTTAGCGAGACCGACGCTTTCGGTGACTTCAAGTTTGACGCCCTGGAAAACCAATCCGGCAAGTACACCGTGCGTGTGCACCACGCCACCCTTGGCTATGCCGAGCGTGAAGTCAGCCTGGGAACTACCCAGTTCCTCGGCGACATAGAACTGAGTGGCGCCAAGGCTATGGCCTGAGCTGCTACCTCAATTTGCAGACCCCTTTCGACAGCCACTTCCACCATAGCAATACAAGGAGACAGACATGATTCAACACCCCATTGATACAGCAACGGCCCAGCGCCGCCGCGTCCTGCAAGCAGCAGGTGCACTGGCCCTGACCGGTGCCATGCCACTGGCTTTTGGTCAGGCCGCTGGCCGCAAAATCAAGATTGGCTACGTCACGCCACAGACAGGCCCACTGGCGGGCTTTGGTGAAGTGGACAACTTCGTGCTGCAAGGCATCAACGCGGCGTTCAAGAGCGGCATCACGATTGCCGGCGTCAATCACCCGGTAGAAATCATCGTCAAAGACAGCCAGTCGAACCCCAATCGCGCAGCCGATGTTGCGGCTGAACTGATTTTGAAGAATGGCATTGACCTGATGCTGGTGGGTTCTACCCCGGAGAACACCAACCCGGTGTCCGACCAGTGCGAACTCAATGGCGTGCCCTGCATTTCCACCACCTGCCCCTGGCAGCCTTGGTTCTTTGGCCGCGGTGGCGACCCGAAGAAGGGTTTCGACTGGGCCTTCCACTTCTTCTGGGGTCTGGAAGATATCATTGCGGTCTTCACAAATATGTGGAAAGACCTGCCAACCAACAAAGTGGTGGGCTTGCTGCTGGCCAATGACGGGGATGGCAATGCCTGGGGCGACGAGAAGCTGGGCTTGCCGCCTGCTCTGAAGGCCAAGGGATTTACCGTGGTTGACCCCGGCCGCTACCAGCCTTTCCAAGCGGACTTCAGCGCGCAAATTGCTGCGTTCAAGAAAGCCAATGTGGAAATCGTCTGTGGTGTGCCCACGCCCCCCGACTTCAAGAATTTCTGGACCCAAGCGCGTCAACAGGGCTTCAAGCCCAAGGCTGTAACCATGGGCAAGGCTTATACCTTCCCATCCGCAGTCGAAGCATTGGGTGATATTGCCGATGGTCTGACCCAAGAAGCCTGGTGGTCGCCCAACCGTCCCACCAAGTCGTCCCTGACGGGTCAGAGCGCACAGCAGTTTGTGGATGCTTACGAGGCTTCCAGCAAGAAGCAGTGGAACATGACCCTGGGCTATGCCCACGCCCTGTTCGAGGTGGCTGCCGACGTGCTCAAACGCACCAAGGACATCGAGAAGAAGGCCTCTATCCGTGACTCAATTTTGGGCACTGAACTCGACACCATCATCGGCCATGTGAGCTGGAAAGGCGGCCCGGTCAAGAACGTTGGCAAGACACCGCTTGTCGGTGGCCAGTGGGTCAAGGGTAAGAAGACCAAGTACGAAATGCTGATTGTGAACAACGAGACCGCCACCCAGGTCAGCAAACAGGCCGCGGTGAAGGCCATTCCTTACTGACCATTAACGGTCGGTCCCCAGTCCTTAAGCCGCCACGGTGTCATTGCCGTGTGCGGCGCTGGAGAAGTCATGCCCATGCCATTGCTCACATTAGAAAATATCTCCAAAAACTTCGGCTCGCTCAAGGTGACGCAGAACATCTCGTTGTCGGTCCACAAGGGCGAGGCGCTTGGTGTGCTGGGTCCCAATGGCGCGGGAAAGACGACGTTGTTTAACCTGATTTCGGGCGATGTGCTGCCCGATAGCGGGCATGTGCACTTCAAGGGACAGGACATCACCCGCACCCTGCCGCACAAACGCTGCCGCGCTGGCATTGGCCGGAGCTACCAGATTGCATTGCCGTTTGAAGGCATGACTGTTTTTGAAAATTTGATGGTGGGAGCCATGTTTGGTGGCAACCACACCAAGACCAATGAGGCCAATGACCGTTGTGCATCCATTTTGGAGCGCACTGGCCTGATTGGTCGAGCCAATCAACTTGCCGGCGGCCTCACATTGCTGGACCGCAAGCGCCTGGAACTGGCCCGTGCGCTGGCCACTGAACCCGAACTGCTGCTGCTTGATGAGATTGCTGGTGGCCTCACTGAACACGAAGCACGCGAATTGGTGGAACTGGTGCAGTCCATCCTGGCGCAAGGGATTTCCATCATCTGGATTGAGCATGTTGTTCACGCCCTACTGGCAGTTGCCACGCGCCTGTTTGTCATCAACTTCGGCGAGAAGCTGGCCGAGGGCTCACCGCGCGAAGTCATGGACAGCCCGGAAGTCAAGCGCGTTTACATGGGCATTGAAGTATGAAAACGCTACTCACAATCCGCAACCTCGAAGCCCGCTATGGTGACTTCCAGGCACTCTTTGGTATCGACATGGCGGTGGGCGAGGGCGATGCCGTCGCTCTCATCGGCTCCAACGGTGCCGGCAAGTCCACGTTGATGAAGTCGCTGTGCGGCCTGATTGCCGTGACGCCCGAGTCCATCGTGTTCGATGGCCATGCCATCGGCGGTCTGCCATCGCATGAAATCGTTCGACGCGGCATTGCCATGGTGCCCGAAGGCCGCAAGCTGTTTCGCAGCCTGTCTGTCGAGGAGAACCTGCGCATAGGAGCCTTCGCCGAACGCAAGGGCCCATGGACGCTGGAGCGCGTATTCGCCTTGTTCCCCATCCTGAAAGAGAAGCGTGCGCTGCCAGGTACCTCGCTGTCGGGCGGCCAGCAGCAGATGGTGGCCATTGGCCGGGCCCTGATGTCCAACCCCAAGCTGCTGCTGTGCGACGAAATCTCGTTGGGGCTGTCGCCTGCCGTGATTCAGGACATCTACGCCGCCTTGCCTTCCATTCGCGCGGAAGGCTTGTCTGTGGTCATCGTCGAGCAGGACATCGACACCGCAGTTCGCTCGGCTAAGCATGTGTACTGCCTGATGCATGGGCGTGTGTCGTTGCATGGAGCCTCCGATTCGGTGACAAAACAACAAATCTCAGCCGCGTATTTCGGCTTGGAAGAAAAAGGAGAGCATGCATGAGCGATTGGATTGCTACCCTGATTCAGGGCGCCTTGCTTGGCGGCCTGTATGCACTCTTTGCGATTGGACTATCCATCACCTATGGCGTTATGCGCGTGGTGAACATCGCGCACGGCGACTTTATTGTGCTGGCTGCGTACCTGGCGCTCATCCCAATTTCGATGTTGGGAGTTCATCCGTTCGTGGTCATCTTGCCTGTTGCCATTGTCATGTTTGGAATCGGGTATTTGCTCCAACGCGTGCTTCTGAACCGCACCATTGGTCCAGACATCCTGCCACCGCTCTTGGTGACATTTGGCTTGTCCATTCTGATTCAAAACGGTTTGCTGGAAGTTTTCACCGCCGACTCTCAGGCGCTGCAAGTGGGCGAGCTTTCAACCGCTAGTTTGGCCTTGGGCGGTGGCATCACCATCGGCGTCTTCCCGCTGATTGTGTTTCTGGTGTCGCTCGTACTGACCTGGGGCATCAGTCTCTTGTTCAACAAGACATCAGTGGGGATGTCCTTGCGCGCTACGTCCGATGACCCAGCCACAGCTGGACTTATGGGCATACGCGCAAAGCACGTCTACGCAATGGCCATGGGACTGTCGTTTGCTCTGGTAGCAGTGGGCGGCGTGCTGTCCGGTGCACGCACCACCTTCACACCGGCATCCGGTCCGGCCTCACTGCTCTACGCCTTTGAAGCGGTGGTGATTGGTGGCATGGGCTCGCTCTGGGGCACGTTTGCCGGTGCCGTGATTCTTGGTATCGCACAAGCCATTGGTGCAGAGGTCAATGCCGGCTTTGGCGTGCTGTTTGGGCACCTGGTGTTTCTGGCTGTGCTTATTTTTAAACCCACCGGTTTGTTTGCGAGGACGAAATGAGCGTTCCCCAATACTTTGTTGAAAGCAGCACCGCGCTCAGCCGCACAGCGGTATGGGGCGGTGTAGCAGGAGCCTTTGTGCTGGTCTCGGTGCCGTTCTGGGCCGAACCCAGCTTGATGCGCTGGGGTGTGGAGGTGATGTGCTTTCTGGTACTGGCCCAGATGTGGAATCTTCTGGCCGGTTATGGCGGCCTGATATCCGTAGGACAGCAGGCCTTCGTTGGCCTTGGCGGATATGGCCTGTTTATCTTTGCGCAGCATCTCGGCGTACACCCATTCTGGGCCGTACCTCTTGGCGGGGTCCTGGCGGCGCTGGTAGCGGCGCTGACCGCCAAGCTGATGTTTCGCTTGCGTGCTGGCTATTTTGCAGTCGGTACCTGGGTGCTTTCAGAGGTGATTCGTATCGCCGTGTCCAATGTCTCCATGACTGGTGGCGGCTCTGGCCAGAGTCTGACTGTGATGGCGCGCATGCCCAAAGAATTCCGTGAGAGTGGCACTTTCTGGATTGCCTGTGCGCTACTGATTGCGGCATCCGTGTCCATCAACTTGCTGCTGCGCTCGCGCTTTGGTCTGGCACTCACCGCGGTACGTGACAGCGAAACCGCCGCCGAGAGCCAAGGCGTGGACGTGGCAGGTCTGAAGTTCCGCGTTTACGTGATGTCGGCCTTTGGCACGGGATTGGTCGGCGCGCTGTATTACCTCAACACCCTGCGCATTGCGCCCACCTCCGCCTTTGATTTGAACTGGGTGGTTGCCGCCATTTTCATCGTGGTGATTGGCGGTATCGGCACGGTCGAGGGACCCATGGTCGGCGTGGCCCTGTTTTTCGGGCTGCGCTGGCTGCTAGCCGACTACGGCAGTTGGTACTGGATGGCCATGGGCGCATTGGCGGTGCTGGTGATGGTATTTGCACCGCATGGCATCTGGGGACTGATTCACAAGAAGACCGGTATCGAGTTGCTGCCCATGCGCAGACGTTTGTTGGCTAGATAGGAATTCCCTTTCTGTTGAACGACTTTTACAACCTGAGGAGTAGACATGAGCAAGATTGATTTCACGGAAGCCCCGTTGGGCGTACATTCCATTGACCATTTCACACTGGTCGTGCCAGACTTGGCGGAAGAGGTGAAGTTCCTTACCGCCTTTGGCCTGGGGGTGGAAACTCGGGCCGACCGACTGCTGTTGCGCACCGTGGGCAGCAACCATGTTTGGGGCCAAATTCTGCCGGGTGAAAAGAAGAAGCTCGCCTATGTGTCAATGGCTTGCTATGAGGGCGAACTTGAAGGCATACGTGAGCAAGTGGCAGCTGCGGGTGGAGCTTTTGAAGCGCACCATCCGGCAGGCAGTGGAGACGGCTTCTGGTTTCGTGACCCTGATGGCATCTTGTTCCAGGTAAAGGTTGGGGCTAAGACCCAACCTGACCAAAAGACTGCCATGCCAGACCTCAGTATCCCCAGCAACGTGCGTGGCGCGCCGGCCCGCTCTAAGGCACCGCTTGCACGCCCTACGCGCATGTCACACATGGCCTTGTTTACCTCCAATGTGACCCGTTCCCTGGATTTTCATATCCGGGCGCTTGGGGTGCGTCTGGCGGACCGCTCTGGCGAAATCATTGCCTTTACATACGGACGACATGGCTCCGACCACCATCTGTTGGCGTTTTTGTCCGGCGGCGGACCCGGCCTGCATCACTCAAGCTGGGACGTTCCCAGTGTGGAGGACTGTGGCCGGGCCAACACCCAATTGCGCGCTGCGGGCTATGACCGGCACTGGGGGCCGGGCCGACATGTACTGGGCTCGAATTACTTCAATTACGTGAAGGACAAATTTGGCCAGTGGTGGGAGGCCAGCGCCCACATTGATTACATTGAAAAGGATGCCGATTGGACCATCGCAAACTTCGCTGATGAAGACTCGCTGTACCTCTGGGGGCCAGACATGCCTGAAGAGTTCCCGGTGAACGTGGAGCTGTAGAAACCATGGGCATCGCCAATTCTGCGTTTCAATCAAGCTCTGACGCACCGATTGCCGTTTGCGAAATATTTAACACGCCCACGGTAGATTTGGACTTGGTCCAGTCCGCCATTGCGGGGCGCGTCAATGTGTCACCCAAGCGGCTGATTGCGCCGGGCCCATCAGCACAGCAGCTGGATGCCTTGCTTGCAATGGCAGCGGCGGCGCCCGACCACGGGCATTTGCTGCCATGGCGCTTTGTGTTGATTCCACAAGAGCAGCGACATCGCTTGGGAGCGGCTTTTGTAAGTGCATTGAGTGCTCGTGACCCGTCAGCTACCCAAGAGCAGTTGGAATCAGCTGAAGGGAAGGCGCACCGTTCTCCTCTCCTGCTTTTGGCCATCGCTTGCCTTGGTGATTCAATCAGTGGAGTCCCTCCTATTGAGCGAATCGTATCTTTGGGAGCGGCTATTCAAAATATTCTGGTCAGTGCCACAGCCATGGGCTTTGGTAGCGGGTTAACCAGTGGCCAGGCAATGGATTCTGTTGCACTGCGCGCACTATTCCAGCTGGATAAGAATGAGCTGGCCCTGTGTTTTGTGAATATTGGAACTGTCAGGGAACACAAGGTCAGCAAGCGAGTACGACCCTCACCCTCCGCATTTTTGTCCATGTTAGGGTCCTAGCTCTGTGGCTGGCGGTCCAGAGCATCCAACGACCGGTATTCGGCGAACAGGTTGAGATTTTGGATGTCAGGTTACGCTGCTAACCCGAAGTATCTCCGCCAGCAAGGCATCGCCGTCTGCCAAACTGCGGGCCGTTTATGTCCCGGTCTTGAAGATACTCACCACCTCTTCCAGCTGAGCCGCCTGGTCTTGCAGTGACTGGGCTGCAGCGGCGGCTTGCTCCACCAGGGCGGAGTTTTGCTGGGTTACCTGGTTCATCTCGCTGATGGCATCGTTGACGCGGGCAATGCCTTCGGTCTGGGTGCTGCTGGCGCTGGCGATATTGCCCATGATGTCGGTCACATGGCGGATGCTGTCCACAATTTCTGTCATGGTGGAGCCGGCCTGGTGCACCAGCGCGCCCCCGGCGTCTACCCTGGCCACGGAGTCGTCAATCAGTTTCTTGATCTCCTTGGCGGCCTCGGCCGAGCGTTGCGCCAGGCTGCGCACTTCGGAGGCCACCACCGCAAAGCCGCGGCCCTGTTCGCCGGCGCGGGCCGCTTCCACGGCGGCGTTCAGCGCCAGGATGTTGGTCTGGAAGGCGATGCCGTCAATCACGCCGATGATGTCCACAATCCGGCGTGAGGAGTGGTTGATCGCATCCATGGTGTGCACCACCTCAGACACCACCGCGCCGCCGCGCACCGCCACCTGCGAGGCCGATTGGGCCAACTGGTTGGCGCGGCGCGCGTCGTCGGCATTCTGGTTCACGGCTTCGGTCAGCGTGTGCATGCTAGAGGCGGTGCTCTCCAGGGTACTGGCCTGCACTTCGGTGCGTTGCGACAAGTCGGTGTTGCCGCTGGCAATATCGTGCGCGGCGCTGTAAATGGTGTCGGTGCCCACGCGCACCTGGCTGACGATGCGGATCAGACCCTGGTTCATCTCCTGCAGGGCGCGCTGCAACTCGCCCATCTCGTTGTTGGAGTCCACGGCGATGGTCTGGCTCAGGTCACCTGCCGCAATGCCACGTGCCACCGCCACACCTTGTTCGAGCGGCCGGGTCACCACCTTGCGGATAAATGGGTAAATCAGCAGCAGCACCGGGATGCTGGTGAGGATGGCCGCCAGAATGGATTTCCAGCGCTGATCGGCCAGGCCGGCGTTCACCTTGTCCAGCGAGACCTTCATGCTGACGGCACCCAGCACCGTGCCTTCGGGCACCAGGTGGCAGCTGGTGCAATCTTTGCCCAGGGAATTCTTCAGGGCCACTACGGGACGCACGGCGCGCAGGTATTCGCCGCTCGGGTCGTTTTGCACCTCGATGGTTTCTTTGCCGCTTTGCATCACCTGCGACTCCAGCGCGTCGGGTGTGGCCTCGCTTTTGGAGTTGCCCGGGCCGAACAGTTTGCTGACGTTGTCGCCGCGCAGCACCCGCACATCGCGGATGGAGCCGAGTTGTTTGATCTGGTCCAGAAACACATCGCGCTGCCCCACGGTGCCGGTCACCATCATGCCGGTCAGGCCCGCCATGGTGGCGTTGTGCATGCTTAAGGAGAAGTCCTGCGCCTGCTCCAGGGCGGCTTGGCGGGAGACATAGCCCTGCCAGAGAATGACCCCGACCCAAACGCACACGAGGGCGGCCGCAATGGTGGTCAGTAGTTGCACCCAGATTCTGGATGTGGTCTGGCGAGTCATAGTGCTTGCTCCTGTGGCGGCCCCGCCAGCTGTAGTTTGATTTTGGGCAAGTATCGCACTTTGTACGCCAATGCAGGAGCAGGCTTGCCGCAGTAAAGCAGGCTTTTTTCGGCCGGTGGTGCATCGCAACATACGCCACTTAGCGTATTCCCGGATGGGCCGAGCTTTCCTACAGTGGACCCATCGCCAGCCCTTGAGCAATTAACAGGGCTGGCGACCCCCGAACTGTTTATCAACCCCGGAGCAACATACATGCAACGTCGATTTACCCTCAAGGCGCTTACCGCTGCCGTCGCCCTCACCACGCTGTCCGCCGTGCCCGCGTTTGCCGCCGACACCATCAAGGTCGGTATCCTGCACAGCCTCTCCGGCACCATGGCCATTTCCGAGACCGTGTTGAAAGACACCGTTTTGATGGCCATTGACGAAATCAACGCCAAGGGTGGCGTGCTCGGCAAGAAGCTCGAACCCGTGGTGGTGGACCCCGCCTCCAACTGGCCCCTGTTCGCTGAAAAGACCAAGCAGTTGCTGGGTCAGGACAAAGTCGCCGTTATCTTCGGTTGCTGGACTTCGGTGT
>CANFIH010000090.1 GCA_947446855.1 Burkholderiales bacterium | reverse complement strand
GAAGAGCTCGCTAACGACCGTCCACGCATTGGGCACCTGCGGGATCTCATGGCCAACGCCGTCGATCAACGTCAGGCCACACCTGCTTGAGGTGGCGTCGGTCGGGCAGGCCAGTGCGGACCGTTCCAGAGCTCTCACGAACCCTAATGGCACTCCCCGACACACTGCTCGTTGGACGTACCACCGCCGATCCTGAGCACTCCTTGCCTAGTCTGGTCTCAGGGAACGCAGTCAATAAACGGTGGTGCAGTGCGGTTAACTCAGCGTACTGACCTCGATAGCCCTCCTTTCGCAATCAGTCGAGGACAGCAACACATGCTGCCATTGACGCTGTCTTTCTATCGCCGCGGTTTCCGGCGTCCGAGAAATGCTCCCCAACCTTTCCACTCATCTCGATAATAGTTGTCCGGGTTCCTCGGCAGCTCACTTAGAACAGCATTGGTATCACGAGCATGTCGATAATCTTTGCCGAGCAAGATTGGAGGGGTGGCTTGGCGTACCAATATTACAGCGATGTCATACGTCACAAAAATCTTGTTGGCGTTTGAAGCCCGATTTGTACCTAGAAAATCCCCGTAGCCAATCCACCCTTTCCCATTTTTGTAATGGCTGTGCGGATTTCTGGGTATGTTGTTAGCGATCCGTCCATTGAGAATGGCCTGCCGGAAATCAGCAGTGGTCTTTACTCGAGGAACCAATCTACTGATAAAAGCTTTTGCTGCCTCGTAATCAAGAAACGGCCCAAGGTTTTTTGGTGGCTGACCATTGCTAAGAAAATCACCCCACCCGAGCCATCCTTTATTGGCATAGTAGATATTGGGATTCTTTGGAATGGTGGCAGGCATTCTTCCATCGCGTTTAGCTTTACGCCACGCAGCCTCCGAACTAATCCTTGGAACAATGAGCCGAATTTGTGCCTTGGCATCTTCTAAGGACAGAAATGATTTATCTCGATTGGCAATATTTCCAGTTCCCAAAAAATCGCCCCAACTCGTAAAGGTCGGCCCATAACTACTCTCCGGACTCGAAGGAAGTTTTCCCAGTATTGAAAACTCGTCGGTCTGTGTGAAGTCAGACCAGGCCCGCTTATTTTTCAGCCCTAGCCGTCGTACGAATTCTCTTGCTAACTCATAAGGCCAAAATCCGGGTGAGACAAAAAAATCACTTTTTGCATCACGATTTTCCTCCTTATATCTTCCGACAAGAGCTCGTTCCTTATCAGTCGTCAATCCCAATGAAATCAAATGATCGAACACCTTTTCAATCGTTGTTTTGTATTGGGGCATCCAATCGACGGCTAGATCTAGGTGCTCGTTGATGAGTGTTAATTTGTATTTTCTGCTTTGCTCTCGGATTCGTATGACCACACAACCTGTTTTTTCCATCAACAGAGTCTCTTCAATATCCTTCTGAAGGTTCTTGGAATGGTAGTAAGCACCGTCGTATTCGACAACGACTTTCTTCTCAATAAGAAAGATGTCGACTCGCTTTTTTCTGCCTTTGTCGAGAGCGATTCGCTTGACTCCCGGGTGAACGAGAAATACCTTTGACAACTCTTGCTTCAATGCGATTTCAATCATGGAAGTGCCATGCGGCGTGGTACCCAAGAAGTCCCCCCATCCAGCCCACCCTTTGTCCTTGTAGACACGTTCAGGTTGGCCCGGAATGTCGACCGGTAGACGCCCGCTCTTTTTCGCCAAAGGCCATTCCTTTGACATCAAAATACGACCTTCAGACCGGGCTTGTCTAGCCCACTCGCGAGCGCTTTCGAACGATCGATTGGTAATTTTTGTTCCAAGAAACTCCTCCACCCCTAACCACCCACTGTTTGCATAGGTAACGTTTGGATTTGAGGGTATGTCCTTTGGGATTTTTCCTGCCTTACTTAATGCCTTGAAGTCATTGAACTTCGTAAGAGGTGGCGTCTGCGACTGCGCCCATTGAGCGGCGGATTCGTAACTCCGCCATGGCGTGCTTTGGCGGATTTTTCTAGGTTTTTTAGGCAAAATATATTTGCTCCGATGTACTGAATGTTCTGTGTTTTTTCCGCTTCACGAACTCTTTGGGCCTACGTTGGTCGTTCCATCAAGCTCGTTGTGATCCATCGCGACCCGAGGAGCTCGGTGGTGGCTAGCACCTGAAATTTCATAGCTCTGTCGACCTGTCAGCGTTGATTGCCTTCAAGAGAACGACATGGGGCATTCCAGGCGACTGACATACTCCGAGGCCGGAGGCGGTGCGGGTCAAGAGTAGTCGGGGGCCAATTCCATTGGATTCATTGGCCACCGCGCCACTGCAATCTATTCCCTAGCGTTTGGTGGAGCCAGTCTCTGGCATGGCGCGTTCAGTGGCAAGGAGGCAGCCTGGACCTCGACAACTTCGAGCCCACTGTGACCCGCCATTCGCGAGGCCAACAATCGCTCAAATGCCGAACCATCGCGTCGAGTCAGATTGGGAACAAACCGGGAGTACACCCGAAACAGCATCTCGGTCGTGCTGTGCCCCAACTGGCGGGCGATCCACTCTGGCGCCTCACCCGAGGCCAGCCACAATGTCGCAGCTGTATGGCGCATTTGGTATGGTCGGCGAACCGTCAGATTCAGATGCCGCAACAACGGACGCCACACTCGGGTGATGAAGTTTTTGTTATTGAGAGGATGGCCCTCTCGGTTACAAAACACGTATTTGACCGACTCGTCACAGGCCTGTCGTTGCGAAGTGAGAGCATCAAAGACCATTTGGCTCATCTGAACGTCACGCTGACTGCCATCGGTTTTAAGGTCTTCGTCCTCGCCCATCACGAATGATTCACGCACCAAGATCAAACGACGCTCAAAATCCACATACTTCCACTGCAGCCCATGTATTTCGCCACTGCGAAGCCCGGTGAAGAACCGAACCGTGAAATAGTTGCGATAGTCCGCACGACAGGTGGAAAAAATTTTCTGAACGTCCTCTATTGAAAATGGTTCAACATCGCTTCGTTTGAGACGAAGCGGCTTCACATTGATGAACCCTGAAGTAAACTCGAATCGGTCGGCTGCTTCGTTAAGGATCTGGCGCAGCGGTTTCAAAACCGCATTGATGCGACGGTTAGACAATGTGCTTTGTGATTTTCGGACGGTGACTTTGGCGAGTGAAGCCCGAAAACTCAAAACATCTGCCTTGGTGATTTGGCCGACTTCCTTTTCCCCAAAATGGGGGATGAGGTACTGGTTGATGGCACCGAGTTGTGTGACGCGGTAAGTCCGCCTCCAAGCAACTTCATTCTCCCCGTACCAGGTCATTGCAAAGTCCTTGAAGATGGGTGTCCTTGATGCTGATGATCCAGCACGCTGCACTGACTTGACGGCTATCGATTGAGGCGGCTCTGCGCTACCGTCGCTGTGATAGTTTGCTACCGCAAGGGGCTTTTTGAACGTCTCTTGGTAATCAAAGCTGCCCTGTGCAATTTCTTTTTCAATCTGGTCAAGGACCTTTTGCAGCCGCTTGCGGTTGGCTGGCGTGTCTGTAAGTGCGGTCAGTTCCCGGCATCGATGGTGCAAGTATTTGAAATCAAGAAAAAGCTGTCCTGACTCTGGTCGCACACGAATGCTACCCATGGAGAACACCTCCATTGGCCATAGGGATGGCAAGCGAACTCCCCGAAGATCGCTTGGCCATGTCCTGTTCGATAGCCTCCCAGATATAAAGAGTTTTGCGCCCTCCGAAAGGTCGGATGTAGTGTCGCCCTTCAATCAAGACGCTATCTTTAAGGGACTCGCGAATGGTGCGCGTGTCGTATTTGATGCGCGATGAGAGCTCTGCAGTGGTGAGGTAGGTCTGTATGCCCATAAGTCTTCCTTTACAATTTGATATGCAAGTGATAAATAATTTAATCACTCGATGCAAATTATAAGCGTTAAAGCCATCTATTTAACGCATTTGATACTTATTTTTATCACGCGACGTCTTTTTACATCATGATCAGATTTAGACTTGGCGAGATGATGGAAAAAAGACAGTTCACCGAAGGACGTCGATTAACCATCAATGAAATTGCGATAGCCACAGGCCTCAACCGAATGACCCTGTCGAAAATACTTAACCAACGAGGTTATGGAACCGGCACAGAGACAATCGATCGACTTTGCCAATACTTCGGCTGCACCGTTCAAGACTTGATGGAGCACATCCCTTCGGACGGAAATGAGCAGAGTCAACTATCGTGAATTGGTTTAAATCAATTTCCGAGTTGGGGGCGAAGCAGTTCAGTCCTTCGACTATTTGCAGCTTGGGGCAACGGGTGAGTTGACGAGGGTACATACCTCGTTGTGCTCGGCGTCCAAGTAAACACCTGTCTCTCTGTATATCTGAGTGAATATCGGACTCAAGTCGCCTTGCAAGCGCGCGACAGGCGCGAATTGTGTACTTCCTCCAGTGTTGGGAAGCGATGCTGCTACAGAACGCAATACCTCAGCTATGCGTTGCAATCTCTGCTCGACAGGCGGGTGTGTTGTTGATTTGCCAGGGTAGAAAATACGGCCACTGTGTTTTGAAAGGACGTCGCATACGAATCGTCGAGCATTGCTCTTGACTTTACCTTTGGACGTTGGAAATTCAGTTGGCTCGAACGATGGGTGAAGCTTGGGTCTGCTAATGAACTCACGTTGGAGAGATGCATCCATCCATCTGTCTGATGCAAGTGCGAGCAAGTCAATGTTCCAGTAAACCGATCCTCGCTCGGAGAATGTGGTTTCTCGATAGGGATGATTTCCCAGGGTCAGCTTTAAAACACCTAATGCTAGTTCGTCGGCTTCTTGTTCCTTTTGCACTGAAGTTGGGTCGCACGAAGTCTGCAACTGAACAAGCTTGGCTGCTCGGTCTGCCTTGAGATCGATGACTTCAGCCGCTCCCGAATATTCGCCTGACTGTCGCTGGTAGAGGTGTCCAAGCTCGTGCGCCAAAACGTAGAGAAGAGCAGGGCTTTCGCGGTTCGTCTTGTTTCCCGTGTCCGCGAATATATGGACGGCCTCCGCAGAGCAACGAACTTCCATCGCATCAGCGGAAGTCAGTCGACAGCCGCCGCGCACGCTGAGTGCGTCAAGCTCGTTGTCCTTGGTTGGCGGAAGCGAGGAGCACCCGCTAGGGCTCAATGCATTCTTGTTGGCGTCCTTAATGATATAGACCCGCAGGGCTCCTGGCATCGGCTCGTCATCGTTCAGACTGACTGATTGGAAAGGAAGTGGCCGACCAATCTGCTTGTATGTAGCTGCGGCAAGCTGAATGGCTTTCTTGACCGATGCTGAGTCAGCGTTATCGAGACGGCACGAAGGAACCGCGTTAGCGGCCATCCCTTGCGCGCCCCAGCCAAGACCGGCGAGGATGAGCGCAATTGAAAACAATGCGGAGCGCATCAGGATCTCGACGAAGTTTCAATCGAACGCCTATCTATTAGCACGTCAAAAAAGGCATTTTCGCCACTGACCTCCTTAAGAATCGGCCACTTCTTGTATACGTCCTCCAAGAGCTTCAATGAGGTCTCACGCGCAAGAAACACTGCTACCTTGTACTGGCTCAGATTTTGAAGGTTAGGTAGTGCAATTTTTCCACTGTCTGTGTCCTGGCTGTCTTTCGCCAATTTGGCGTGGGATATGCCGCCAGAGAGGCACTGCTGCGGTACCCCCCAGAACACATAGCCGGAAATTAGTCCCTGAGCGCGCAACGCCGCAATGCGGTCACGACCGCTCTTGGTCCAGGGTTTGATAAGTTCAATCGAGTCGATGCGGCTTGCCTTAGAAGCGGTCAGTTCTACGTAATTGGTGTGAGCGTAAAAGTCTTGCGTTCCATGGAGCGCCTGGCCTATCGAGAAAAACGCTGCTTTAACTGCAACGTCCACCCCCGCCGTGTCGCCCTTTGCCTTGGCGGCCAGAGCCTCTTCGGCATGAAGGCGCACGCCGTCCATAAGCTCGGTCAAGTAGCTTTCGGCGTCATCAAAATCGCAATTATCGAAGTGGGCCTTGGACTCGAACTGATGAAACGTATCCTGGAAATATTGCGCTCTGCGCATTTCGGAAAGGTAGGGGTTCTTAGCCAGCGCTTCTAGTATCTTCTGATGTGTCGATGCATCAAACGGTTGGTCGCAGCCAACGCAAACTACGGTTGGCTTAGACGTGCGCAGGTCTGGGACATCGGCTGGGGGCGGTGATGGCGGCTTTGCCGTGGTTGCATTTACAGACGCAGCAGACGCTACTCCCGAAGCAGTGGGGGCCGAAGGAAGCACACCGCATGCCAGCGCCAATAAGACTGCAATGGTGACCCTTACGTTCCGCACGTTTCGCCTCCGCTGGATGCCGCCCTTGCTGCGCGACAGTTTTCTTAAGAGAATTATAGGGTATGCGTTCAACCCCCGTTCCCCTTGTCGATCATCGCGCGAGATGTCTCTCACTGTGCTTGTTGGGGGTGTTGACTACCTCTTTGCAGACGGCGCCGGCACTGGCTGAGGGTAGTTCTGTTAAGACAGACGATCCGGTGACCCTACACGGCCTTCGTCACACGAAGAGGGGGCAAGACGTGACCACCAAAGCCTTAGCTAGCGCAAATGTGCTACTAGCAAATGTGGGGAGTCAGTACAGGTTGACTTCAAGTTGGTCAACGAAGCCATCTCTGGACATTTCGTCACAAGTCCCTGTTTTCATGGTCGAAACTTATCCCGCAGCCCGTACTACACCCGTGGCGGTTCCGGTTGGATGCTCATGCGTGTTCGTAAACCCCGGGACTCTTTCTGCGTGGATCGCCATACAATCTGATGGTCCAGGTCGTCTCAAACTGGATGTCCCAAGACTGCTTGCCTTCATGCTCTTGCATGAGGTGGGGCATATTGCGAAAAATAGCAATGGTATGGAGTTCGAAAACGGGGAACTTTCGGAGCTCAATGTCGAACCGAGTATCGCCAAGCTTCAGGAGCAAGACGCTGACGAATTCGCGACTAAGATTGTGATTGATGCAAAGGTCAAGATGCCGCCGTCAAGCATTTCTATTGAGGCGAATTGGATATCCGCAGCAATGGTAACTTTGAGTTGGAACATGCAGGCGCATCGGAGCATCGATGAATTTGGCGCAACAGCAATGGGTAAGCAGTCGGTTTTCTTTGATCCGAACTTTTCACATCCAAATCTCGATTGGCGCATTCTGTACAGCAACTACCTGATACAAGGGACACCAGAGGCGAAGGCCCTTCTCAACTCATTCGAGGAGGCACGGCACCGTGGAGAGGGCCACAAGCCACTGTACGAGCATCATCTAGACAAATAGGCCTCAAGTCTTTGATCCTGCGAGGTGCAGGCGATGCTGCGGTTGTTTCTTACTTGGTCGGAGTTGAAGAATTCAAGTTCGTTATTCAAGCGAACTTTGGGCGAACAGCCACCTCAGCCGCTCGCAGCTGACATGTGAAGTCTCTAGGCAATCCGATACGAGGTAACGACCTTACATGCGTCATGGCGATTTGAACTGCTCAATCCAACGCAAATTGCAGGCGCAAAAAAAGCTGCCACAAGGGCTGGATGCCCATTTCCACAATGGCACGCATGAGCCAGCGGATGTTGAAGCCCGCCGCTCACAGCACTGCATGCAGTGCATCCCCCGTTTCACCCTTCAACCAGCACCGTCGCATTCCGTGGTCATCTTTGAGGCGGCCGATTACTGGTTCCACTGCTGAGCGCCTGCGTAGCCATCGGCGTCGCTGATTGCTAAGTTTTTTGAACTTGCGCCTGTGGATGATCTCAACGCCTGGGTTGTCAGCATCCACACCGGTGAACCCAAGGTCGACAACTGCTAAGTGTGGCTGGCTTTGCAGTTTTCCCGCAAAATTGCGGGATGTATCTAATGTTAGGCCGAACAGGACACCTCCTTCTTGTTCACAACCCAGGATCTTTTCATGGCACTTGAGGATCACCGAATCGCTTTGCTCATTGACGCAGACAACGCTCCAGCGAGCCGCATCGACAAAGTACTAGCGGAAGTCTCAAATTACGGCGTCGCGAACATACGTCGCGCATACGGCAACTGGAAGAACCCTCAGTTGGTCAACTGGGAGAAGCAGCTGCACGAGTACGCGATTCGACCAATTCAGCAGTTCGACTACGCCAAAGGCAAGAACGCTACTGATATGGCTATGACAATAGATGCGATGGACCTCATGTACTCGGAGCGGATTGATAGCTTCGGTATCGTATCAAGCGACGCAGACTTCACTCCTCTGGTCATGCGGCTGCTCGCAAACGGTCATCGGGTTTTTGGCTTTGGTGAGAAAAAAGCGCCAGAGCCGTTTGTCAACGCCTGCTCGAAGTTTCTGTTCCTGGAGCAATTGGGCGCAACCGATCTCGAAAGCCCACCCGACCAGCCGACCTCAATCGATGCAGCCATTGTAAAAACACGCAATGAACTCAGGATGGATACGAGATTAGTGCGGCTCCTGCGGGATGCAACGCAATCCTGCATCCAGGAGGACAGTTGGTCGTATCTCGGTGAGGTGGTGAAAGTAGTAAAGAACCAGGCTTCGATTGATCCCCGCAACTATGGTTATGCGACATTTGGGAAGCTTATCTCAGCGACTGAACTATTTGAAATGGAAGTCCGTGAAGGCTCAGCCGTCTACCTGCGCCATCCTGGAGTTCGCCGCAAGTGAATCGTCGCCAAAAGGCTCTGCCTAGCCCATCGTCATACCGGACCTGCTGTGGCAGGCCACTTAGGCCTGGTCGATGCTATGTCGTACATTTTACTCAGTCGGTCCGACGCATCCTACCGCCGGGCGCAGGGGATGCCTTTACGAGTCCAATTCACTAGTCCAATCGGGCCTCCCGCAATGCAAGTAACGCTGGTAAACACCGTGCATTAGGAGTGCGAATCTGTAACAGTCGCAGCTCTGGTGACGCTTCTTGAGCGACTCAGCCCTGAGGTAATATTTGCTGAAATTCCGAAGTCACACGCCGCGCGCTACGCCAACGGCTCCCATGGCAACCTCGAATCACTTGCCGTCGCGAAATTCAGCCGGCGTCACCGAGTCTCGGTCGTGCCCGTGGACCGTGACGAGCCGAGCATAGAATTTTTCCAGGCGACGCGAGAGCTGTTCGAGCGTGTCGAGCGCGCGAGCGGCGACTACCGGGCTCTCGTTGACCATCACAGCGAGTGCGTGAAGAAAGGTGGCCTTCCGTACCTAAACAGCAACGCAAGCGCGAAGGCTTGTTTCGATATCCACAACGAGGTCCGCGCAACGATTGAATGGGTGCGTGCGCCTCATCTTCAAGTGGTTTACGACAGGTGGCTCGATGAAATCGAGCTCCGTGACCAAGAGATGCTTATGAACATCAAACAATATGCCGCTAACAGCGCACTCGTCACCGGCGTATTCCTGGTTGGAGCTGCACATCGGAGATCAATCATAGAAAAGGCGCTGACCGACCGCGATATTGGACATTCTCCTGTCAAATGGCAGTTGGAGCTACCTTCAAAGCTCTTTGCGTCGCCGGGGTATCGTGATGGGAATTGATTGCATCTGGAACGGTCCGTCGACCAATGGCGAGGCATACCGCCCGCTGAATTCTGATG
This sequence comes from Burkholderiales bacterium, assembly GCA_947446855.1. Taxonomy (GTDB): domain Bacteria; phylum Pseudomonadota; class Gammaproteobacteria; order Burkholderiales; family Burkholderiaceae_C; genus Allorhodoferax. The sequence continues at coordinate 6,645 of CANFIH010000090.1, read as the reverse complement.
CCCCCTCGCCAGCAATCTGTGGAAGTATCCTCAACTCAAGCCATCCCTAAGGCCGCATTTGAGCGTAACGTATGTCGGCTTCCAGCCCGAACCCAAATCCGGATTCGACCCAAAGCGGTATTACTGCAGCTTGGATTCATGAACGCAACGCTGACATTTTTCGCAGGCTCACTCGGCGGGTACGATGGATAGCTGGAATGCAGCGATTGTTGTAGGTCGAAAATTACGTATGGGTGGCGGCTTTTTGAACCGGAAACTGTCATCAGCGAAGTCCGCAGAAGGTGAAAACTTTACGTTCGATGGTGAGCGCGAACTCCACATCCAGTCTTCTGAACTTCAGATGGCATGTTGAGGTGTGCCGTCGTCCAGTTGGAAACAGTCAAGGGATGGATGGACAGAGCACTCGCATAGAGTCACTCAAGTACGAGATCCATGATGCGGGTTGCGCTGAAGCAGCGACTTCATCGACGCTGCCCATCTGGGCGATGATCTTTCTGCTCAGCGGCGAAAGACCAAGACGCTCCAGATCGCTGCGCCGGTCAAGCAGGTTCGTCTGAACTTCCAGTTCGGCTGCTAGTTCAGGCTGGCCGAGGTCAAGGGGTCTGCTCAGTGCGACGGGCCAAATATTGCGAAGCTCACGCACGGCGGTGGCCACTTCCTGCACGTTGCCCTGGCTGGCATGAATGAGGCAGATGAAGATTGAGAAGTTCATGCACATGACCTCCTCGTACTCAGTGCCCATCGTGAGGTCCACTGGATCAAGCCACGTCAGCAAAACCTTGTGCACCGCCTTGGGAGCTGCAAGTTTTACGTCAAAGATGGTCGCCATCGACAGCTTGCCACCTGAGATGGCGAGCGCTGTCTCCTCAAGCTGCGACGCGGCTTTATCCACGTTCACTTTGGCTTCCTCGAAGCGATGCATCAGGCTGTCCACGTTGTGCTTGTCGTAGACGGTCTTCACCTCGCAAACCAACAATTCGTTGGACTGCGTGTCGTACAGCGCCAGATCGACATCGCCGCCGGGAAACTTGCGTCTGACGGCGACCTTTAAACGACTCAACACCGGCATGAGCGATTTGAGGGTGTCAGCGGCGCGTGCTAGTGTCGATCCTAGAGTGTTATTCCAGTCGCGCTCATGATGTCGTATTGCGATGGTCAACAGGTTGGCCGTCATGCCTTGCGCATTGATGAAGCAAGGGTTGCGCAGAAATTTCCCATGCAATAGGTAAAACGGCGGGTGAATCAGGGTTGTCGCTGCTTCTGACGGTGCCATGCTGAAACGGGTGATTGCATCCACTATGGATAGACCAGTGATCGCGCCATACTGCGGATAGGCAAGGACATACACCGCCCACAGCTCAATCAGCTTTGCCTCGTCGTACCAGTACGAGTGCTTTACCTGGACGGAGGCGAACTCCAGGAACATGAGGAAGCTCGACAAAGCTGCAAGCCGCTCCGCGTCCACGCCCATCGCCTGCTCGAATTTCAGCCAACCAGGCGGATCAGATTGTGTGAGGAAATGGAGCATCTCCGGGCTGGACGCAAGCGCATGATTTAACTCGTCCAGCGAGAGTTCGGATAGTCGCCTTCCGATAACCATCTCAAGCAGCGTCTTTTTCGCTCTAGCGTCCAACATCATCAAGGCGGAACCACGGCGGCGCCGAGTGAGCCTGTGCCGAGCGGTATCTGCGTCTAAGTCGAATAGAGATTGCCAGATGCCCTGTTGCAACCGTGCGTGTTGTTCCCGGTTCAATTCTTCCATGAGCTGTCTGCCGAATGCCGCATGGGCCGACGGATCAGGGCGCGATGGTCTGGAGAAATCGGGCTTGGTCGTTGACTGCTCGACCGCGACCAAACAGTAGGTGAGCGCGAGCCCCGTGACTGGCACGCTGTAGTCGAGGTAGTTCTCAGCGTGATCGCCAATTTTGTCGACCGCGTGAGCCGCCATCCAAACAAACATCTCAGCCGCCTGGGGATGTAAATCAGTTGGAAGATCCGGTGGCCTACGTTTGAGCACCTCCGCTGGAAACTTCTTATGCTCGGCCAGAATCCTCGCGGTAACGTCAGTTTCTCGAGACTTCAATTCCTCCTGCAATTTGCAAATGGGGGTAACAGGCTGAATGACTTCGTTATTTAAATCCAATCCTCTACTCCTTAACATGTTTTTCTACTCAAGAAGATTATGAGCAGTCTGTGGTGAGAATAACTGCTCTGGCCTGCTGCCTGTTTCAAAGACACGTTGTTGAGGTGGAAGACGCCCTAGAGATGGCAGAGCAACCGGAGGTTTGATTGCTCTCCAGCCGTGGCGTCTCGAGGACGCCACGGTTTGGCAGATTCATCAAAATGCCCAAAAGCTGTCATTCATCAAGATCCGCAACTGGCCCCGGCCTGTCTCAGCAGTCGATTCATTGCAAACCAGCGCAGCACGGAACTTGCGGCTAGGAAGCTGTTGTTCAACGTTGAGTCATTCATGCGCTTCTCTGGTTGCCACTTCGCCGCCGACAACATCGTTGCGCTTCACCGAAACCTTCGTCTCAATGAGTGAGAACGCCCCGGTATCTGTGGTTCCAAATATCACGGCCCGATTTGCCCCAAGTAGTTCTTCCTCGGTACGTCCCTTGAACAGGCTACGAGTTCCCGTATTCTTCGGAGTTGGTGGCATCTGAAATGTCGAGAATCGCCAAACGATGCATAGCTGGCCAACGCCGCCCAGTGGCAACCGCGCCACCAAGTTGGCGCCATCACGCTTGCCGGGCCAATCGTTGGGCAATGACTCCCGGGTGAACCGAAATATTCCGACCTCGGTTGCATGCCCTTCCGGCGCCTCTGGCAACCAAATGGTGTCAACAGGTGCGTCACGCGGAACATCGCCAATTGTGCCTGCAGGAAAAAACAGGCAAGCGACTAAGCTACAAACTTCATCGACTCGCTTGGCATCCTCACGCTTCAGGATAAACCGCTCCTTGGGCAACGTCTCCGCCGTGAACAGGTCGTCCCGCTTGTCATAATGATAAGCAATGTGTGTGCGGCCAGTTGGATGGTCACTGAGCTTTAGCATCTTCCCTAGCGCATCGCTAGTGAGATAGGCATCGCTCTTCTCCAATTGCGTCCAGCAGATCCAAACGTTCGATGTACGACCATCCTCGGACCTGACCCCAAAGCGGATCTTGACTTTCATCTTTTCCTATCGAAGTGTGAAACGCACAACACCAGCAAACGATAGCCGAAAGCTGTCAGATATGACCGAAGGGATCTAGCCCTTCCAACCTGCCCCCGCGACGGCGGCTCTGCACATAGAATGACATTCATGGCTCTGCAGGAGTTGGCGAAATTTATATAACTGCCAAAATTGCAGGCCAGTCTGCCAGACAATCTTAAATGAAATCGATGTTCATTTAATCCAGTAACGTCCGGCGGTATCAACCACCTTTGGCGTTTATATCGCCTCAGGTCTCATCGAAACGCGTATGTCTGCCTCACCCACATGACGGTTCCGACTTCGGCTTGCCGCACGAATTCCGGGGAAATTCGCCTTTGCTGAGCCCGAAGTATCGATTGCCGTGTCAGACGGCATTACCCTTGATGTTGTAGCGCGAAACGCAAAGACCCTAGCTGGTGCAACTAACTTCCATGTCGACGGAACTGGGTTCGCGTCGGCGCAAGACGCCGAGCTAGCTGTGGAGGAACTTCGTGTACGAATGCGCCTTCTAAACGCGATCTTTGGCTTGGGACTCAGCATTCCTGTTGGAAACACAGTATCTGCGCAGGTGTCCGATGAGATCAAGAACAAGTTAAAGGCGGAGCAAGGCGCGGCTGTCATTGACAGTGTATGGGGCGCAACTGTGTTCCCCGACGACGGCCATCACTTTGAGTACGTAATAAGTGGCAATATTCTCGTCGCGCCCAACGACTCTCAGTATCTACTGGAGGGTATTAAGAAGTTGTGGTCACCATCTGGCCGCGACTTTTCTCCAACTGGGTACTCTGCAACTTCATAGTGGAGATCAACGATCACGATTTCCTGCTCGGTATAGTTTGGCAATCGTGGTTCGGAAATGAGTGGCTGAGACCCAGAGCTCATCTGAACTTTGTAGGGTTGTCCAAACGTGCCTGCTTTGACGTTGAACCCAGCTTCCGACAGGGTATCAAAGGCGCTCGATTCCACGTCTATGAGAAGAATTTTTGGCTTGTCATATTTGACAGTAGATGCGATTTTTTCGTCGACAACTTCTAATGCAACTGATTTTGAAGTCTTCGTTCCAAAAAGTGCCACTTGCGATCCCTCTGTACATTTCATCCGAGACGTTACCACTTTAGCAACGGCAATCACTTTAACGCAGGATCCTTTGTGGGTAGTCTGCAAAACTCAAAGCCGTCTACGACGCTTAAAACAAAAATTGCGGAACTGGAACCTAGCCTGACAAGAGGATCAACCTCAATGCTTCTTAGCTGACATTCGCGAACGACAAGAACTGGTGGCCCATCGCAGGCACAATCAGCTGTACGCTGGCGCAGGAAGTTTCACTTTTACATGGAGTCGCAATGGGACAAATACCCGACTGGGCGTCGACGACGATCGCTTCTTGGAACGCTCGTGACCGCAGTTGCAACCTACTTTCTCTGGCGCGTGACTAGTGTCTTAGCTGTTGAAACCAAACGGATGGCGATAGCTACATCACAGCCTCATGTTGTTGCTACCCTTGAACCCAACCGCTGGTCGATGAGACACTTTGACATTAAAGTTAACAACACAGGTAACGCGCCCGCCTATGACATCACCATTGAGTTCACTCCCCCTTTGCAGAATGGAGAGGCCCGGAGTGGCGGGATAGAGGTTCCGTTTGGAAATGTCAGCGTTCTTAGACCTGGCCAAGGTGTTGCCAGCTATCTTTCAGACTATGAAGGTGTCAAGGACGCCGTTTACTCTGTCCGCGTGAGTTGGCGAAGGGTCGCATCTGATCCTGTGCGCGAGGAAAATGCCTACACGCTCAACATGGCTGACAAGCGCGGCGTCAGCGAGCTGGGCGGTGACCCGATAGTTCAGATTGCCAATCACCTCAAAAAGTTGGAAGCGGAATGGACCCCAGTTGCACGTGGCTCAAGGCGCATCAAGATCGATAGCTTTACGTACGGAGACCGGCTGCATGAACGTAGAGTCGCTGATCGTCAACGACGCCGTTGGCAACAAGAGCAGCGACCAACACCTTCAACGACTGATTCAGTCGACTAGCCACTAACACCCACAGGCCTATTGGCTTGCCGGTAAGCCGACATCGATGATCGGCAGCAATCGCTGCATCCAAAACCTACCGCTGGCAGCGCCGATGCAGCATCCCGAACCACGATTGGCTTCCATATACCTGCCATTCGCTTATGACCGCAGATGGCCCAATTCAGTCTTTAGCCTGTCATTGATCTAGGACCGCAATCGCTGCAGACCCGCCGCAGAGCGCCACTCATCTATCTTGCGCATAGGCGAGTCCGCATTTACCCGATCATGCAAAGACCAATTCCGGCAATACCATCTCCCATTCATCAACCTTGATCAAATTCTTAAAACCATCGTCAACCATCCCCATGTTGCGAGACTGAATCGCAAGCACCTTGGCTGCAACGAACTGCTTGCCAGTTGGAGGCTCAAACGTGCGAGACATTCTGCCCACCTCAAAGCCATTTGGTGTCATCAAAACCCATTTGTCATGCGCATGTGCCAGTCTCACCGGATCTCCGACACGGAGTCTAGTAATTTCTCTATGCACCCTATGGCTTGGTGCAAAGCGCCCTGCGTAACCGATGTCTATATCTCGTAGAGAGGGAATGACATAGCGCCTGCCATACTCCGCTGCTAATGCGCCTGCATGCACCTCTCGTTGCTGCACATGAGAAATTGACTCAAGCTCCAGCGCGTACCTATGCCGCGCGCCAACCTGTGTAAGCACAAGCGTTTGCTTGGCGCGTGTCATGGCCACATAGAACAGCCTGCGCGTTTCGTCCGGATCAGCCCCTCTTCCATCGTGATTCCAGCCACCATCAAGTACGCCAACATGACGGAACTCCAACCCCTTGGCGCGGTGCGCTGTTAAAAGCAGAACCCCTGTTTGCTTTCGACGAACCTCCCTGCCCCACTCGGCCAACCAGTCGACTAGGTGCGTACCTGGGAGCTCCTGGCCAGACACCTCGATGCGGTATGAGTCAATTGCATCATTCAGCAATTGCCACCAAGCATTGCTTTCGTGGCCAACGATCCATGCACTCAGGTCGGATAGATCCAACTGTTTGGTGGACTTGGCCCGCACCCACTTCACCAGTTCCTGGGTTTCACGCAGTCTCCATACGTTGATGGAGTCTTCATTGGCCACTTGCACCGGTACTTGGTGGTGTTCACACCATGCCCTGACAGCATCCAGTAACCGCCATTCCCGCGCGATGACTGCACAGTCGGCCCACTGCCAATCACTATCAATCTGACGCAGTCGTTCGAACTCGCCCATCAGTACAGCGGCCTGACTAATCTCAGATTCGTCACCCATCCTACGCACAGTCAGAAGTTGAACCCTGCCCAGCGCAACATTGTCCTTCTGGGCCCATACGCCACCTTGCGCCTCTCGCTGGCGCGTACGGTTAACCTCAATCGGATGATCAACT
>CANFIH010000089.1 GCA_947446855.1 Burkholderiales bacterium | reverse complement strand
GCATAGCAGCCATGACCCGGCACAGGACTTCATGCCGCTGCTGGAAGAAGTGCGGCGCGAAGTGGCGGTGGTGTCCTCGCCACCCTGGAGCCGCGCGCCCCACACCTTCGGCCATATCTTTGCCGGCGGCTATGCGGCGGGCTACTACAGCTACAAGTGGGCCGAAGTGCTGAGCGCGGATGCCTACGCCGCGTTTGAAGAAACTGCCGCAGCAGATGGCACACCCAGCGTGGAAACCGGTACAAAATACCGCCAGGCCATATTGGAGGCCGGCGGCAGCCGACCGGCCATGGAATCGTTCAAGGCCTTCCGGGGCCGCGAGCCCAGCCTGGACGCCTTGTTGAGGCACCAGGGTATGTCAGCTTAAATTTTGACGACGATGGGGAGCACACGCATGAAACTGTTGGACTTGGGCAAGCTGGCCACCTGCGCCTTGTGGCTGTGTGCAAGCACCGCCGTGCCAGCGCAAACCGTGTACCGCATCGTTTCCCCGGACGGCAGAATCACCTTTTCCGACAAGCCGCCCGCAAACGCCGAGCAGGGTAAGGTAGCGGCCACCGGCACCGGTGCAGCCGCTGCGGCCTCCGGCAGCGCCCTGCCTTTCGAGTTGCGCCAGTTGGCGGCGAAATACCCGGTCACCTTGTACACCGCAGCAGACTGCGGGCCCTGTGCTACCGGTCGCGCCCTGCTGAGCAGCCGTGGCATCCCGTTTGCCGAGCGCACCGTCAGCAGCAACGAGGACATCGCCGCCCTGCAACGCCTGGCCGGCGAAAGCGCACTTCCGTTTCTGACCATTGGCGCTCAACGCCTCAAGGGCTACTCGGATGCGGAATGGACGCAATACCTGGATGCAGCGGGCTACCCCAAGACTTCGGCACTGCCATCGGGCTACAAGCAGGCACCGGCGTCACCTCTGGTGTCGCTGCAAAAGCCGGTCCCCGTGAAGACCGAGGCCAAGCCCGAAGCCGCAGCGGAGTCAGTCGCACCCGGCGGTCCGACACCCTCGAACCCCGCCGGCATCACGTTTTAACCCGCCATGGGGCGGCGAGCCGCCTGCGGGTTTAAAAGTTCAGCGTCTTGACACCGCTGGCCGTGCCCAACAGGCAGACCTGGGCGCGCTGAAACGCAAACACCCCTACCGTCACCACGCCGGGCCACTGGCTCACTTCGGCCTCAAAGGCCAGCGGGTCGGCAATTTGCAGGCCCAGCACGTCGATGATGTACTGTCCGTTATCGGTCACCAGCGGCTTGCCGTCCTTCAGGCGCACCGTGCCGGTGCCACCCATGGCTGCAAACTGCTGGATCACGCGGCGCGTGGCCATGGGAATCACTTCAACCGGCAGCGGAAACTTGCCCAACTTCTCCACCAACTTGGACTCGTCGGCAATGCAGACAAACCGCGCCGACTGCGCCGCCACAATTTTTTCACGCGTGAGTGCCGCGCCACCGCCCTTAACCATATGGCCCTGGCCGTCGATCTCGTCGGCACCATCGATATAGACCGACAAACGCTCCACCTCATTCGAGTCAAACACGGGAATACCCAGCGCCAGCAGCCGCTCGGTGCTAGCCACCGAACTCGATACCGCGCCCTTGATCTGGTCCTTCATGGTGGCCAGCGCATCGATGAACTTGTTCACGGTGGAGCCGGTGCCCACGCCAACGATTTCGCCGGGCACCACGTATTGCAGAGCGGCTTGGCCCACCAGGGTTTTGAGCTCGTCTTGGGTTAATGCAGCGGCGGGAGCGGATGTGGCAGAAGTGGAGGTATTCATGGCGGAAAATCAGGGTAGTTAACGATGTACCTAGGAATTATCAATGGCTCTTGTCCCATACGGTCTTGCCCGTCCTTTTTTGTTTAGCCTGGACCCCGAAACCGCCCACGACCTCACGATTGCGGCGCTGGCCGCCTCGCAGGGCAACCTGCTGTCTGCGGCCTATCGCACCGCCCGCGTCGATGACCCGATTGAACTCGCCGGCCTGACATTTCCCAACCGCGTCGGCATGGCCGCCGGGCTGGACAAGAATGCGCGCTGCATCGACGGCCTGGGCGCCATGGGCTTCGGCTTTGTCGAGGTGGGCACCGTCACACCGCTGCCGCAGGACGGCAACCCCAAGCCGCGCATGTTCCGCCTGCCCAAGGCCAAAGCGCTGATCAACCGCCTGGGCTTTAACAACCACGGGCTGGATGCCTTTGTGCGCAATGTGCAGAAGTCGGCGCTGCGCCAGCAAGCCAACCCGACGCTCCTGCTCGGCCTGAACATTGGCAAGAACGCGGCCACGCCGATGGAGAACGCCACCGACGACTACCTGCGTTGCCTGAACGGTGTTTACCCGCACGCCGACTACATCACCGTCAACATCAGCAGCCCCAATACCAAGAACCTGCGCAGCCTGCAGAGTGACGCCGCGCTGGACGCCCTGCTGGGCGCCATTGCCGAGCAGCGCGAACGGCTGGCCCAGGAGCATGGCCAGCGCAAGCCCATCTTCCTGAAGATTGCCCCCGACCTGGACAGCGCGCAAATCGAGGTAATCGCCGCCACCCTCAGACGCTATGGCACCGACAGCGACGGCCGGGTCAACAACGCCTGGGGCGTGATTGCCACCAACACCACGCTGAGCCGCGACGCCGTCAAAGGCTTACCGCATGCCGAAGAGACCGGCGGCCTGTCGGGCACGCCGGTGCTGGAGATGAGCAACCGGGTCATCACCCAGCTGCGCGCGGCATTGGGCCCGCAGTTCCCCATCATGGGTGTGGGAGGGGTACTCAGTGCGGCGGATGCCGTCTCCAAAATCCAGGCCGGGGCCGATGTGGTGCAGATTTACACCGGGCTGATTTACCGGGGCCCGGCACTGGTCAAAGAGGCGGCACTGGCACTGCAGGCCCTGCGCCCGCGCTAGCGCGATAACAGCCCTTGCCGGTGTACTATCGCAATCAGTTCCAATTCACCCAGGCAGATGAAAGCACACCGGCACAACCCGTTCGATTCCCAGGACACCATTGGACGCGGCCAGCGCTTGTTGGTGTGGCTGATGGCACTCATCCTGCTGGGGGCGCTGGCCTATTGGCTGGGCCCGCGCAATGACTTCGGAGCCGCCATGCCCAAGCCCAGACCGCAGCCGCCGCAAGAACTCTCCGCCTTGCCGGATTGGATCCAGCAAAGCGAAGCCGCCTATTCCGACATCAAGCCCGGCAACGCCAAAGGCATTGTCTGGGCGGCCGGCGTGGGCCAGCGCACACCCTGGGCCGTGGTCTATATCCACGGGTTTTCTGCCAGCCGGCTGGAGACCGCGCCACTGACCGAAACGGTGGCCAGCCAGCTCGGCGCCAACGTGTTCTACACGCGCCTGAGCGGCCATGGCCGTGCCGATGGCAGTGCCATGGGCGAGGCCACGCCGCAAGACTGGATGGCCGACACGCTGGAAGCCGTGCAGATCGGGCAACTCCTGGGTGAGCGCGTGCTGGTGATCAGCTGTTCCACGGGCGCTACGCTGGCGACCTGGTTGGGCACTTCGGCCGATGCCGGGCGGGTTGCGGCGCATGTATTCGTCTCGCCCAACTTCGGCCCCAAGGACAAGCGTTCGGAATTGGTCAACGGCCCCTGGGGCCAGAAAATCGCACTCTGGGTCGAAGGCCAGACCCGCAGCTGGACGCCCGAGAGTGCGCAGGAAGCCAATGCCTGGACGCCCAGCTACCCCACCAAGGCCATCTTCCCCATGATGGCGTTGGTCAAGCATGTGCGCGAAAGCGATCTGTCCCTGTTCCAAACCCCGGTGCTGGTGCTCTACAGCGAAACCGATGAGACCGTAGAGCCCGCCGAGACCAAAGCCGCCTTTACCCGCCTGGGCTCGGCGCGCAAATCCATCGAGCCGGTGACCTACAGCAAAAGCCAGGGCCAGCACGTGCTGGCCGGCGCCATCAAGGACCCGGCTGCCGTGGCCCCCATGGCCGAGGGCATTGTGCAGTGGCTGAAGTCGCTGCCCAGGGAGTCGAACTAGTCCATGGCAGAGGCCGATAGAACGCCGGAAGACGTCAGCCGCCTGTCCCTGCGCTCGCTCGGGCTCAAGCCCGGCATGGCGGTGCAGACCCGGCGCCTGGTGGAGGGTGCCAGCAAGAAAGAGGCCCAGTACTTCGGCGCGATCGAGGGCAAAGGCGTGATGGTCGGGCCACTGGGCAGCGAAGGCGCCAGAACCGGGCTGGTGGAGGGTGAGGTCTGCGTAGTGCGCGGCTTTACCGGGCAGTACGAATACTCCTTTCTCTCCAAAGTACTGCAGACCTTCGACAAGCCGTTCGCCTATGCGCTGCTGGCCTACCCGGCCCAGGTGGATGCCCGCCTGGTGCGCCAAAGCCTGCGCACCAAATGCTCCTGGCCCACCACGGCGCTGACGCCCCGCCCGGACGGCAGCAACCAAAGTACGGAGGTGCAACTGATTGATTTGAGCGTCAGCGGCGCCATGATCAAGGCCGGCAGCAGCCTGGCACCCATCGGCTCGAGCATCTGCCTGAGCATGTCTGCCGTGGTGGACAAGGCCCCTGTCGAACTACACCTGAACGCCAGCGTTTGCCACAACAACCGCGCCCAATACGAAGACGCCTATTTCATAGGCATGGCCTTCAAGGGACTCACACCCAACGACAAGTTGGTGCTGAGCTACCTCACCCAACCAACCCCGTAATTTTGATGGGGGTCCAGTCATGGACCGCAACAGCCTTTGCCCATGCAATGGGCGCAAGCGCGCGCCCGACCCATCGTACCCCGCATTCCTGAAACCCAACCGTTGGAATTGGTTGGGATTGGTTGGGACTTGTTAGCCAACTTCCAGGAGGATTACCTACATTCAATCGGGTGCTGGAGTTGCCTGCTACCTGGCGGTCCAAAGCAAAAATTTACCCATTCGATGTTTCTGAAAACAGCCGCACGGGCTCTTGCCTTTGAATGAACACAAGTTACCGTCTAGAGGGGGACCGTTGAAAAAAATACATGGTGTGATCTTGCTCTGTTCCGCCATGGCACTGCCGCCTGCCATGGTCAACGCACAGAGTTTGCCCCACTTGCTGGACGGCATTTTGCGTAGCCACCCCTCCTTGCGCGCGCAACAGTCACAAGCCGAAGCGGCCAGGCAGGCTGTGGAGGGCGCCAAGTGGCAATTCTTCCCCACACCCTCGGTTGGCTTTGAGCAGGTCGACCCCGGCCAGGCCGACCCCAACTTTCCATCCTACGGAGACAAAAGCGTCACCACATTGCGCCTGCAGCAGCCCCTGTGGACAGGTGGGCGCCTGACTGCCGGCCTGAACAAGGCGCAGGCGGGCGTGGCGGCCAGCCAGGCCACGATGGATGCAGTACGCCAGGACCTGGCACTGCACGTGGTGCAAATCTATGCCGACTGGGCCGGCGCCCTGTTCAAGCGCCAAGCCTACGAAAAGAGCCTCACGGTCCACCACACCCTGCAGGCGCAGATTCTGCGGCGCATCGCCGGTGGCGTCTCACCGCAAAGCGACCTCACGCTGTTGCTGGGGCGCGCACAGCAAACCGAGGCCGACCTGTCAGCCGCCCGTGCCCAGGAACTGACCGCGCTGGGACGCCTGAGCCAGCTTAGGGGCCAGACCCTGCAATCGCCGGAACTGGCGGCCGGCATGGGCGCAGCCCTGCCCTTGAACGGCAGCGCCCAGGACCTGCTGCAGCGGGCCCAGGCCACCAGCCCCAGCGTACAAAAGCTGCTGGCCCAGGCCCGCATCGCCGAGGAAGAAATCAACGAACGTCGGGCTGATCTGATGCCCGAAGTCTATGTGCGCGCTGAGACCCAGTACGGCAACTACACGGCCCCCGGCAGCCCGACGCTGAACCGCTTCTTTGTGGGCTTCTCCAGCCACTTGGGTGCGGGGCTTTCGTCTGTGTCGCAGGTCAGCGGTGCGAAGGCGCGCCTGGATGCCGCGCTGGCCGATGTGGACAGCACGCGCATCAGCGTCGGCGAACAAATCCTGGGCGACTATGCACAGGTAGAGGCCGGTCGCGAGCGCCTGGCCTCCCTGGTCGCTTCCCTGGAGTCTTCGGACGGCATTTCGCGCTTTTGGGGCCGCCAGTTCATCGCCGGGCGCAAGACCTGGCTGGACCTGATGAACGCCGCGCGCGAACAGGCCCAACTCGAGGCCCAGATCGCCGATGCCCGCTCCTCCCAACTGCTGCTGACCTGGCGCCTGAGCATCCTCGCGCACGGCCTGGACAAGGCGTTGGTCCTGGGCGCCGAAGCCCCCGGCATGCCCACCCTGAGCGTGGCGAGGCCGGGCGAGGCCGTCCCCGCCTGGGATGCCGGCGAGACAGTGCCCCTGTATGCCAGCACCGACGCTGACGCCATGGGTTTGCGTCTGGCTGGCGAAATAGACCCCGCCAACCTGGGACTTGAGATGGGGCTGAACCAAGCCGCACCGCAACCCGCCGAACAACACAACGAAAGTCTCTGGTGAGCACCCTCTTTTTCTCATTGGCAAAACTGGCCCAACTGCAGGGCGAAGCGGTAGACCGCGTGGCACTGCAGGAGGCCACTGCAGCAGCAGCCGGGCAGCAGCCGCACGCGCAGATCGACACGGTCTGCCGCCATTTACAGGTCAAGCCCGCCCAATGGCTGCAGACACCGGACGCCTGCGCCCTGCCGGCCCTGCTGTACCAGACCCAACGCGGCTGGGGCCTTCTGCGCGGCCTCAATGCGCAAGGCCAATGGGTGGCGGAATGGGTGGATACAGAAAGCAACAAATGGGTGGAAGTCCATCTGGACCCGGCCGCTCTGGCCGATCACCTCATCGCACGCCTGCGCCTCGTCAGGCCCTATGAAGCCAGCAACAGCCCGGTACTGCGACTGGTTCGGCAGGAGCTGCTGGCCCACAAAAAAATGCTGCTGGATGCCGCCCTGGGGGGCATCGTGATCAACCTGATTGCCCTGGCTACTTCCTTCTACAGCATGCAGGTATACGACCGGGTGGTGCCCACCGGGGCCAGCCAGACCCTGCTGGTGCTGACCCTGGGCGTGGTGCTGGCCACGGCGTTTGAATGGGTGGCCAAGCGCGTGCGCTCCGGCCTGTACGAGAGCCTGATTGATGCGGTGGACCAGCGCCTCTCGCGTGCCGTGTACATGCGCTTTCTGGCCGTCCGGCTGGACCAGTTACCCAGCAGCGTAGGGAACCTGGCGGCGCAAATGCGCGGCTACGAAAGCGTGCGCAGCTTTCTGACCACGCTGACCTCGCAGCTGCTGGTGGATGCGCCGTTTGCACTGCTGTTTCTGCTGCTGATCGGGCTGATCTCCGGCACCCTGGCCTTGATACCGGCCCTCTTTTTTGTGCTCTCGGTGGCCATAGGGATGTACTACCGCAAAAAGGTCGAAGCCTTTGCGCGCCAGGCCACGGCGGCGGGTAACCGCAAGACCGGGCTGCTGGTGGAAGCGGTGGAAGGAGCCGAGACCATCAAGTCCGGCCAGGGCGGCTGGCGCATGTTGTCACGCTGGATGCAGACCACCGATGAGGCGCGTGACTACGAAATGCAGACCCGCGCGATCCAGGAGCATGCCCAGCATCTGATGGGCAGCTTTCAGCAGATTTCCTACATCCTGATGGTGGCCTGCGGCGCCCTGCTGATCAGCAAGGGGGAGATGACCATGGGCGGCCTGATTGCCTGCTCCATTTTGTCGGGCCGTGTGCTGACACCAGCGGGCATGGTTCCCAACCAGTTGGTGCAGTGGGCCCACACCAAGGCCGCGCTGCAGGGCTTGGACCGTTTGTGGGCCTTGCAGGACGACCACCATGGCTGCGAACAACCCCTGGTGCCAGCCACGGTGCAGGGGGCCTACCGCTTTGAAGAAGTGAGCAGTGCCTATGGCACCAACAAAGCGCTGGAGGTCAAGGCCCTGACCATTCAGCCGGGCGAAAAAATAGGGGTCATAGGCCCAGTGGGCGGCGGCAAGACCACGCTCTTGCGTTTGCTCAGCGGCATGTACAAGCCCCAGGGCGGGCGCATTCTGCTCGACGACATGGAGCTCTCGCACATCTCCAAGCCCGTGCTGGCCCACAGCATGGGCTACTTGCAGCAGGACGGCCGGCTATTCGCCGGCACGCTGCGCGAAAACCTGGTTCTGGGCATGGTGGATCCGGGCGACACGGCCATCCTGGAGGCCGCCAGGCGCACCGGCTTGCTGAACGCTGTCGTCACCGCACACCCCAAGGGCCTGCAACAGGAAATCTTTGAAGGCGGCACGGGGCTCTCGGGCGGGCAGCGCCAGTTGGTCAACCTGACCCGGGTGTTCCTGCGCGAGCCCGCCATCTGGTTGCTGGACGAGCCCACTGCCAGCATGGACAGCGCGCTGGAAAAGCAGGTCACCCAGGCGCTCCGGCAAACCCTGAAAAGCCCGAACACGCTGGTGCTTGTGACCCACAAAAGCGAGTTGCTCGAACTGGTGGACCGCCTGATTGTGATTGCCGGACACCAGATCATCATGACCGGACCGAAGCAGGAGGTGTTGGCACGTTTGCACGCGCCCCAGCAAGCCCCTGTGACGCGGCGGGTCCCCACCCAGTTGGCAACCGGAGTCGCTGCATGAACAGGCGGACTGACAAAAAATCCCTGTTGCGCGCACCTTCCATGATGGTGCTGCTGGCCCTGGGCCTGGCGCTGTTCCTGGTCTGGGCGGCCCTGTTTGAGATTGACCAGGGCGTGCGCGCACAGGGCCAGGTCATCTCCAACGCGCACACCCAGATCATCCAGGCGGTGGACGGTGGTGTGCTGTCCGAGCTGCGCGTGGTGGAAGGCCAGCAAGTCAACGTTGGTGAGGTGCTGGCCGTGCTGGAGAAAAACCGCGCCGAGGCAGGCTTTGAAGAAAGCCGCGACAAGGTGGCCGCCCTCACCATTGCCATGACGCGTGCGCGGGCCGAAGCCCGCATGCAGGCGCCCGTATTCGGCTCCGCCTCCAACGCCCATCCCGATTTTGTGAACGCGCAGCAGGCGCTGTACCAACAACGCAAGCGCTCGCTCGATGAAGACGTCAGCGCCAACAGCCAAAGCCTGGTCATGGCAAATGAAGAGTTGCAGATGACCGAGGCACTGCTCAAAGACGGCGATGTGAGCCAACTCGAAGCCCTCAGAGCGCGCCGTCAGGTCACCGAAATCGAAGCCCGCATCGCCGCCGCACGCAACAAATACCGCCAGGAAGCCAGCGCGGAGGCAGCCAAGATCGAGGAGGATCTGGCCTCGGTCAGCTCCAAGCTATCGGAGCGCAAGAACATTCTGGAACACACCGAGCTCACCGCGCCGGTGGCCGGGGTGGTCAAGTTCCTGCGCATCACCACCATAGGCGGCGTGCTGCGCGGCGGTGACGAGCTGATGCAGATTGCACCCACTGACGAGGATCTGATCATCGAAGCCAAGGTCAACCCCACCGACGTGGGCCTGCTGGCGCTGGGCCTGCCGGTCAGCGTCAAGGTGGATGCGTTTGACTATTCCGTCTATGGCAGCTTGAACGGCGACCTCACTTACATCAGCCCGGACACCCTGTCGGAACAAGGCCCCAACGGACAGAGCCAGACCTTTTACCGCGTCAAGGTACACCTGCCGCGCCTGCAGCCGCACAACCCCAAGGCACACACCATCGTCGTCAAACCCGGCATGACCGTGGGCATAGACATCCGCACGGGTACCCGCTCTGTTTTGAAATACCTCGCCAAGCCTGTCGTCAAGGCCTTTGGCGGGGCACTGATTGAACGCTAATTATTTCTTCCAAGGTAGCACGCCATGAACAATACCAATAACCCAAGCCGCAGCACCATCACCCTGAACCCGGGACACCATACCCAAGTCAAAATGCTGGCAGGCCGGCACTACCAGGTGCGCAAGCCCGGCAAGTCGGGTGATGCGAGCGACCTGCAGGTGCCGGACAACGTCATTGCCACGCGCCAGGGCGACGCCTTGCATCTGCGCTATGACGATGGCAGCACGGTGACATTGGAAGACTTCTACACCGTTTGCAAGGACGCCAGCGTCTGCAGTATCAACCTGGTGAGCGACAACGAAGCGGGCATCACCCTGGGCGCCGACAGTGCCGGTACCGGCATGGTGAGCACCAACGACGGCATGCTGGTGTATGCGCACGGCGAACACGACGTGCTGATGTCCATGGCCCAAGGCCAGACGCAAATGAACAGCGCCTTCAAGGCCCTGGGCGATGCGCCGGTTCTGACCTATTTGCCGCAGGCCGGCATCACGGCTGCGACTGAATCACATGAAGGACTCGCACTTATCGCCGGTTACATCATTGGCACCGGCCTATCGGGCGAACCGGTTGGCATTGCACACAACGTGGTGACCGGTGACATCCAGGCCGGCCCGGTGATTGCGGGGAACGACCTGAAAGTCAACCTCTATGCGGCAGACCACAGCACCCTGCTGGCTCGCAACGTACAGGTGGACAGTACCGGCCACTTCTCTGTGGATGTCGGCAGTTACACCGGCGTCGTGTTTGCCCAACTGGTGATCACGGGGCAAGGCATTGCCGACTACACCGATGAAGCCACCAGCAGCAAAAAAGACCTGACAGTGCCCTTGCAGGCCATGGGCGTCTTGCAAACGCATGGCGTCACCCTGCACCTGAATCTCAACCTGCTGAGCACCGTTGCCGCCAACAACGCAGGGGCCAACCCATCGGGCACCCAGGTTGAGGACATCAATACCGCAGTTGCCCACGCATTTGGCTTGAAGACCTTGCAACAGACGGCCGTGGTGACCACGCTGGACGGCGCCTACCGGGCCGCCGACGGCCTCACGGAGGGTGAAAGCTACGGTGCCGTGCTGGCGTCCTTGTCGGGCATGGACAAAATAAATGCCATCACCGGTGGCGGCATGCACGACACCTTGCAGCAGGTGTCGGACGGGCTCACCTTTAAAAATTACGGCGCTACGCTGTCTGACAGCGTCAAGTACAACATCACGGCCGGAGCCCTTGCGGTAGCCATTGTTCCGGTAAATTTGCCGGTGGTGACCAGCCAGTTCGGGGACTCGGTTTCCACACTGATCGACTACCATCCCACGACGGTTACGCAAGTGCAGAGCCTGGCGCAAATCAGCACGCCGTCCAGCGCGTCGCCCACCGCTTTCGACTACACCCATGCCACCGTCACCGGCGTTGACAACGCGACCAAGCTCCAACTGATCAACGATGTGGTCACGACCAAGGCACCGACAGACGTGGCGACTGCCCCGGCGCTTCAAGCCCTGTCAGACGCGGTCACGGCCGTCCTCAACGGTGCCGCCGGAGGGACCCCTGCGACGCTGACGCAACTGAACAATTTGGGACTGCACGGCGTCAACAGCACCAACCTCGACGTCGTACTGGCAGCCATTGCCAACACTCCCGATGACGGCAGCGGCGCAGACACCCAAGCCAAGTTGCAAGGCCTGGTGGACACCATCGTCAACAACGCACTGGCGACCCTCAGCACCGCAGCCCAAAACAACAGCGCCACGGCCAACGCGCCCGGCCTGGCGATCTACAGTGACGCCGGTGTGAGCGGCGTGAATGCCGGCAACCTGGCCGCCATCAACAACGCGCTCGATAGTGCTGCGGTCAACGGCGCCGCCGTGAACAGCGCAGCTCAGGTACAAGCCATCGTCGATGCCTGCAATGCCCTGCTGGCCAGTGCCGACGGGTTGGACAACGTCTCCAACAATGCCAACCTGCCCCAGGAACAGTATGCGTTGCTGGGTGTGACGGGTGTGGACAGTGCCGTCAAGGCCAGCCTGCTGGGCGATGTCATTGACACCAAACCCGTCACCGGTGCGGATACCGTGCCCGAGCTGCAGGCACTGGCCGACGCAGCAGCGGTCGTGATCAACGCAGCCAAGGGCGGCACGCCGCCGACCCAGGCCGAATTGGAATTGCTGGGGATCACCGGCGTCACGGCCGACAACCTCCCCGCCATCGTCCACGCCATTGCCGCCACCAGCGATGATGGCAGCGCAGTAGCCACCTTGACGGGGCTACAGACCATCGCTACCCAGGCAGCACGTGCTGCGTCCGACGCGCTCAACATCATCGGTGCCGCAGCCCAGGGCAACTCCGCCTCCACCGCCACCCCCGACTTGGCAACCTACGCCGCGTCCGGTGTGACCGGTGTGTATGTCGGCAACCTGGCCGCAATCAACAGCGCGCTCGACAGCGCCGCCATCAACGGGCAGGCAGCCAACACCACCGCCCAAGTCCAAGCCATCGTCGACGCCTACAACGCCATCCTGGGCGAGGCCAATGACACGACGAACTCGGCCGGTGACAGTACCGCAGATGCCACACCCACCGTCGACCCGACTGCGGCACAATACGCCGCCATGGGTGCCGACATCGGTGCCCCAGCCAGCGACGCCGAAAACCTGGCGCTGCTCAACGACATCCTGGGTGGCAAGCAGACGGTGGAGGTGGGCACCATCGCCGAAATCAATGAACTGGCCCGCATCGCCAACGCCATCCAGACCGTGGCCGCGGGTGGCACACCCAGCCCCGCACTCACCGTCGCCGACCTCACGGCTGCAGGCATCGCCAACGTCACCCCGGACAACGTGGTTGCTGTACTCGCTGCCATTGCGGCCGGCAACGACAACGGCACACAGACCGATTCAATCGGCGAACTCCAAGGCGTGGTGGACGGCCTGAACACCGCAGCTGCCGCCCTGGGTGACTTTGCGCAAACCAACAACACCGGCCTGGCAACCGCCACCGGCACCGTGCCGGACCTCGCTGCCTACACTGCGGCCGGCGTGACCGGCGTGAACGCAGGCAACCTCGCTGCCATCAACGATGCCCTGGCCAACGCCACCATCACGGGCGCCATCGCCAACAGCCCGGCCGGGTTGCAGACCATCGTCGATGCCTACAACGCCATCCTGGGCGAGGCCAACGACACGACCAACTCTGCCGGCGACACCACACCGGATGCCACCCCGACTGTGGACCCCAGCGCCGCGCAATACGCCGCCATCGGCGCCGACATAGGTGCTGCCGCGACGACACCCGCGAACCTCGCGCTGCTCAACGACATCCTGGGGGGCAAGCAAGCGCCGGACGTCGACACCGTCGCCGAAATCAATGCGCTGGCCCGCATCGCCAACGCCATCCAAACCGTGGCCGCAGGCGGCACACCCAGCCCCGCACTCACCGTGGCAGACCTCACGGCTGCGGGCATTGCCAACGTCACACCCCAGAACCTGACTTCCTTCATCGCCGCCATTGCGGCCGGCAACGACAATGGCACACAGACCGATTCGATTGGCGAACTCCAGACCGTGGTGGACGGCCTGAACACGGCCGCTGCTGCCTTGGGACTCTTTGCAGAAGTCAACAGCACCGGCCTGGCTACCGCCACCGGCACCGTGCCAGACCTCGTTGCCTACACTGCGGCCGGCGTGACCGGCGTGAACGCAGGCAACATCGCAGCCATCAACGACGCCCTGGCCAACGCGTCCATCACCGGCACTGTGGCCAACAGCCCGGCCGGGTTGCAGACCATCGTCAACGCCTACAACGCCATCCTGGCCGAGGCCAATGACACGGCGAACTCTGCCGGTGACACCACACCGGACGAGACATCCACCGTGGACCCCACCGCTGCGCAATATGCCGCCATCGGTGCCGACATAGGCGCTGCGGCGACGACACCCGCGAACCTCGCGCTGCTCAATGACATCCTGGGTGGCAAGCAAGCGGCAGACGTAGACACCATCACCGAGATCAACGAACTGGCCCGCATCGCCAACGCCATCCAAACCGTGGCAGCAGGCGGCACACCCACGCCCGCACTCAGCGTGGCCGACCTCAGCGCAGCGGGCCTTGCCAACGTCACACCCGACAACCTGACTTCCCTCCTCGCCGCCATTGCGGCCGACAACGACAACGGCACACAGACCGATTCGCTGGGCGAACTCCAATCCATGGTGGACGGCCTGAACACGGCCGCTGCTGCCTTGGGACTCTTTGCAGAAGTCAACAGCACCGGCCTGGCAACCACCACCGGCACAACGCCGGACCTCGCCGCCTACAGCGCTGCGGGTGTCACTGGTGTGAACGCCGCTAACCTGGCTGCCATCAACGATGCCTTGGCCAGCGCATCCATTACCGGCGCTGTGGCCAACAGCCCCGCCACGTTGCAAGCCATCGTCGATGCCTACAACACCCTCCTGGCCGAGGCCAACGACACGACGAACTCTGTGGGTGACAGCACGCCGGATGCCACGCCCGCCGCCGACCCGACAGCGGCGCAATACGCCGCCATCGGCGCAGGCATTGGTGCGGCCGCCACCGACCTCGAAAACCTCGCGCTGCTCAACGACATCCTGGGTGGCAAGCAAACGGCGGACGTGGACACCATCGCCGAAATCAATGAACTGGCCCGCATTGCCAACGCCATCCAGAGCGTGGCTGCAGGCCTGGCGCCCAACCCCGCACTCACGGTCGCCGACCTCACTGCCGCAGGCATTGCCAACGTCACCCCGGACAACCTGACGTCCCTCATCGCCGCGATTGCGGCCAAGAACGACAACGGCATCCAAACCGATTCACTGGGCGAACTCCAGACCGTGGTGGACGGCCTGAACAACGCAGCCACCGCCCTGGGCGCCTTCGCAGAGGCCAACAGCACAGGCCTGTCCAGCGCCACTGGCACCGTGCCGGACCTCGCCGCCTTCACAGCAGCCGGTGTGACCGGTGTGAACGCCGGCAACCTGGCTGCTATCAACGATGCCCTGGCCAGCGCCCCCCTGACCGGCACCCACGCCAACAGCCCCGCCGAGTTACAGGCCATCGTCGAGGCCTACACCGCCCTCCTGGCGGAGGCCAACGACACCCTCAACACCCCGGGTGACACCACACCGGACGCCACGCCCGCAGTGGACCCGACCGCCGCACACTACGCAGCCATCGGCGCCGATATCGGTGCCGCAGCGACGGACATCGAAAACCTCGCACTGCTCAATGACATCGTGGGCGGCAAGCAATCGGCGGACGTGGACACCATCGCCGAGATCAACGAACTCGCCCGCATTGCCAACGCCATCCAGACCGTGGCAGCAGGCGGCACAGCCAGCCCGGCACTGACGGTGGCTGACCTGGGCAAAATCGGGCTGGCCAACGTCGCAACAGACAACCTGGGCGCCCTCCTGGCCGCCATTGCAGCAGCCAGCGACGACGGCACCCAAACCGACGCGCTGAGCGAACTGCAAGCCCTGGTCACCGGTCTGAACACCGCGGCTTCGGCTTTGGGCACCTTTGCAGAGGCCAACACCATCGGCCTGGCAAGTGCCACCGGCACCGTGCCGGACGCAGCCGCCTACACCGCAGCCGGTGTCACCGGTGTGAATTCGGGCAACCTGGCTGCCATCAACGATGCGCTGGCCAGCACCCCCATCAACGGTACGGTCGCCAACAGCCCCGCCGAACTGCAAGCCATCGTCGACGCCTACAAGGCCATCCTGGCCGAGGCCAACGACACCACCAACACCGCAGGCGACACGACGCCGGATGCCACGCCGACCGTGGACCCGACAGCGGCCCAATACGCCACCCTAGGCGCCGACCTGGGCGCGGCTGCAACCGACGTGGAAAACCTGGCCCTGCTCAACGACATCGTGGGTGGTAAGCAAACGGCGGACGTGGATACCGTCGCCGAAATCAACGAACTCGCACGCATTGCCAACTCCATCCAAACAGTGGCTGCAGGTGGCACGCCCACGCCCGCACTCACCGTCGCCGACCTAACGGCAGCGGGCATCGCCAATGTGACCGCAGACAACCTGGGCGCTGTACTGGCCGCCATTGCAGCCGGCAACGACAACGGCACACAAACCGACTCCCTGGCGGAACTGCAAGCCATGGTCACCGGCCTGAACACCGCTGCCAACGCCCTGGGGAATTTCGCGCAAGCCAACAGCACGGGCCTGGCCAATGCCACCGGCACCGTGCCGGATCTCGCTGCCTACGCAGTCGCAGGTGTCACCGGCGTGAACGCGGGCAACCTCGCAGCGGTCAACGATGCCCTGGCCAGTTCGCCCGTCAGCGCTGCAAACGCCAACAGCCCGGCCAAGTTGCAAACCATCGCCGATGCCTACACCGCCATCCTGAGCGAAGCCAACGACACACCGAACAGCGCCGGTGACACCACGCCCGATGCCAACGCCGCAGTGGACCCGACCGCTGCGCAATACGCCCCCATCGGTGCCGATCTCGGCACGGCGGCAACCGACGCCGAGAACCTGGCCCTGCTCAACGACATCCTGGGCGCCAAGCAAACAGTGGACGTGGACACCATCGACGAGAT
>CANFIH010000088.1 GCA_947446855.1 Burkholderiales bacterium | reverse complement strand
GATTCAATTTGCGCACGGCCAGCGTTTGCAGAATGCGGGTCTTTACCTTCTCCAGCCCGAAGTGGTCTTCATCCAGCACGGCGCGCGCGTGGCCCAGGTCAATGTCATCGGGTTGGGGAGCGTGCCAAGGCAGGCCCACCAGCCAATCCAGATAGGAGCGCACCGTGGTGTACTCCGCTGATGCTTCAGACATGCGTTGCAAGCGCGCGAGTTCCTTGCGCGCTTGCGTAGCCACCTCTTCAGGCATCCCTGAGGACACGATGTCCAGCTTCAGCTCCTCCACCTCAACCGCCTCGCTCTCGTCCTGGCCCAACTCCTTCTGAATGGCCTTGAGTTGCTCGCGCAAAAGGTACTCGCGCTCACGTTGCCCCACGCTGGCCTTGGTGCGCTTGTTGATATCCAGCGAGATTTGCATCACCTCCATACGGTGCGCCAGCAGCTGCAGCAGCCTGTCCTGCCGGGGTCTGAGTTCGATGTCCTCCAGCAGGGCCTGCCGCTCCTGGGGCTTGAAGTCGATGTGGCCGGCCACCAGATCCACCAACAGCTCGGGGGCCTCGGTGGCATTGATGGCGTTCAGCATGTCCTGCGGCACATGGGGCAACAGGTGCAGCGCCTGGGTCGCGCGTTCTTTCACCTGCAAATGCCGCGCTTCAATTTCCATGTCGGCAGGATCGAAATGCGTGACCAGGGCATCGATGTGCGCTGCCAGAAACGCAAAGCCCGGCAGGTATCGGCGCACCCGGAAACGCTGCATCCCCTTGCAAATGATGTAGTGGTCGCCGTTGGGCGTGGTGACAAAACGCAGAATGGTGGCAATGCAGCCCACTTGCGCCAGATCGTCCGGGCCGGGCGAATCCAGCAGGGCGTCCTTTTGCAGCAGGATGCCCACCGTGCGCTCGGTTGCAACCGCCAGTTCGGCCGCCTCGATCGACCCCTTCCGGCCGATCGCAATCGGAATCACCATGCCGGGGAACAGCACCATGTTGCGCACCGGGATGATGAGCAGGGCGTCTGGCGGCAACACCGCGGGGATGGTTGAGCCGCCTTGTGCCGGCTGTGGCAGGGCCGCTCCCATCGGGCTGGGGCCGGTTGCCTGGGGATGTGAAAGGGGTTGCAAAGCTGCTCCTTAAAGCCAATGCACGCAGGCTATTGGGTTCGGCAGTCGGGGGCTTGATTATTCTCAACCGGACAGGGCAGGCCTTGCACACAATCAGCGCGCAAGGGGTGCATCCACGCGCTGTCGGGCGCGGGTGCAGCGCCCCGCGTTATAAGGCCGCACACCATGCTTCAACGATTCACTGCATTTCCATGAAGACCTCGCTTTGTCTGCTGCTGGCGCTGCCGTTGGCGGGGTGCGCGGGTCTGTTGCCGGCGGCCCGACAGGACGTCAGCCATTGCTGGCAGGACTTTGAGGAGGCCAAGCAGAGCTACGACCAGATCACCCCCTACAGCACCACCATCGCCACCATACGCAGCCTGGGATTCGATCCCTACAAGACCTCGAATATGCAGGTGCTGAACCAGGCACAGGTGGTCAATGCGGTGTTGCCCTCGCCGCTGCAGGAGCGCGCCACGATCCCCCGGGGCATTGCCGACTGCATGCGGGTGCAGGAGGGGTGCACGGGCTATTTGATCGAGCCCAGCAAAATCAATCAGCAGCGTACCGGCAATTTTTTGCTGGACTTCCTGAACTTCAAACGGGTGACCGAGACCACCGGGTGGAAGTTCTCCGCACTGGTGGTCGTCATCGATGGTGTGGTGGTTTACAAGCAATGGTCCGGCCAGCCCAAAATCGAGTCCACCGATGTGCGCGTCAACCCGCTGGGGCCGCTGCAAAGCATGGGCGAGACGGTGAAGGCCGCGCCCTGAGTGACACAGCCCAAGCGCACCTTGGTCCTGTGGCTGTGGCTGTGGCTGGGCGCTCAGGCCTTGGCGCAGGACTTCACGGCCGATACCTTGCTGCGCCGCTACCAGTCGCTGCAAGCACAACTTGCGGCCAAGCCGCTCGGCGTCCCGGCCTGGGTGGAGTCGGGTGAGGAGGGTGACTCGGTGCGCGGCGATGTCTATACCCTGCTGGAGCAACCCTTTAACAGCCTGCTGTCGCAACTGACACTGCCTGCGGCGTGGTGCCAGGTGGTCTTGCTGCACTTGAACACCAAGGCCTGCACCAGCGACCAGGCCGGCGGGCACAACTGGCTGACCCTGTACAGCGGGCGCAAGGGCTATGAAGCGCCGCAAGCCGCCTATCCACTGCGTTTTGCGTTTGAAAACACCGACGTGCATCCGCTGCATCTGGAGGTCACCCTGCGCGCTCCCGTCGGCCCCTTGGGCAGCAGCGACTACCGCATCACCGTGGCAGCCATCCCTGTGGGGCAGGGCAGCTTTGTGCAGGTGAGTTATGCCTTTCGCAGCTCGACCATGAGCCGTCTGGCGACACAGCTCTACCTGTCCACGCTGGGCCAAGGCAAGCAGGGCTTTAGCATGGCAGCGACCGATGGCGGCGGACCGCCGCAGTATGTGCGCGGCATGCGCGGCATTGTGGAGCGCAATGCCGTGCGCTATTACTTTGCGGTGCAGGCCTACCTCGAGTGTCTGGCTCTGCCCCCGGCGCAGCGCTTTGAACGCGCGATTGCCCGCTGGTTCGAGCTCACGGAGCAATTCCCGGTGCAACTCCATGAGGTCGAGCGGCAGGACTATTTGGCAGCCAAACGGCGGGA
This sequence comes from Burkholderiales bacterium, assembly GCA_947446855.1. Classification (GTDB taxonomy): domain Bacteria; phylum Pseudomonadota; class Gammaproteobacteria; order Burkholderiales; family Burkholderiaceae_C; genus Allorhodoferax. Next base: position 13,636 of record CANFIH010000088.1, on the reverse strand, counting down.
ATACGACGCGCAGCGCCAGCTTCAGCATACGATGGACGCAGCCACACCCGGCGACCGTCCGGAGCCGGCGCTATAAAAAACCTCCAGGGCTATTTCCATGCTGATTGAAACGCTTGCCGCTGCCCACGATCTGGGCCGCCTGTATGACATCGCCGGGGTGCTGGTGCGCCACGGGCTGGGCGACACGGTGCGTCGCCTCGGTCTGGCCGATCGCCTGGCGCGTGCCGGCCATGTGCTGCACTGGGAGCATGCGGCCGATCTGGCCCGGCTGCCCCCGGCGGTGCAAGTGCGTCTGGCCATGGAAGAGCTGGGGCCTGCCTTCGTCAAACTGGGGCAAATACTGGCTGGCCGGGCCGACCTGTTCGCCCCGGAATGGATTGCCGAATTCGGCCGGCTGCACAGCCAGGTGCCCGCCGTGCCGCTGGACGCGCTGCGGGCCCAGTTGCGTGAAGACCTGAAGGGCGAACCCGAAGCGGTGTTCGCCCGGTTTGATACCGAGCCCCTGGCGGCTGCCTCCATTGCCCAGGTGCACCGGGCCCGGCTGCACAGCGGCGAGGAAGTGGTGGTCAAGATACGGCGCCCCGGCGTGGTCGAGGTGGTGGAGGCCGACTTGCGCCTGCTCGGCCACCTGGCCGCCCTGGCCGAGGTGGAAATGGCCTGGCTCAAGCCCTACCAGCCCCAATTGCTGGTGCGGGAGTTTGCCAAGTCCTTGCGCCGTGAACTCGATCTGGCGGCCGAATGCCACAACGCCGAACGCATTGCGGCCAATATGAAAGGCCTGCCCCATATCGTGATCCCGCAGGTCTATTGGCAGTACACCGGTGCCCGCGTCAACGTGCAGGACTATGTGAGCGGCGTGCCCGGCAACCATTTGGAACAGCTCACGCTGGATACCGGATTTGATCGCCGTGTGTTGGCCCGGCACGGTGCCCAGGCGGTGCTGAAAATGATTGTGCAGGATGGCCTGGTCCATGCGGACCCGCATCCCGGCAATGTGTTTTACCTGGCAGGCAACCGGCTGGCGTTCATCGACTTTGGCATGGTCGGGCGTCTGTCCCAGCGGCGCCGCGCCGAGCTGTTGCAACTGCTGCTGGGCCTGGTGGAACGCCAGGCCCAGGCCGTGGCCGATGTGCTGCTGGACTGGGCCGGTGACGACCATGGCGTGAACTTGCAGCAACTGGAAGCGGAGATTGAAACCTTTGTCGATCAGTACCACGGCACGCCGCTGGCTGAGCTCAACCTGGGACAAATGCTGAGCGACATCACCTCCATCCTGCGGGACAACCACCTGAGCCTGCCGTCTGACCTGGCGCTGCTGATCAAGGCCTTTATTTCACTGGAGGGCATGGGCCGCGGGCTGGACCCCGGCTTCAGTGTGGTCACCCAGGCCACGCCCATGCTGCGCCAGATGGTGCGCGCCGCTTACCGGCCCCGGGCACTGGCCTTGCGTGGCTGGAGCGCCCTGCGCCGTACGCTGAGCTTTGCCGAACAGCTGCCCCACGATCTGTCCAAGCTGTTGCGCAATGCACGCCGCGGCCGCCTGCATGTGGGTATCGAGCTGCTGCACCTCAAGCGCGTGGGTGACCAGATTGACAGGGCGGCGAGCCGCTTGTCCATGGCCCTGATCATTGCGTCTCTGGTGGTGGGCTCGTCCATTGTCATGAATGTGCAGGGCGGGCCCACGGTGTGGGGCCTGCCGCTGTTTGGCTTTCTGGGCTTTGTCGGCGCGGTGCTGGGCGGCCTGTGGCTGCTGCGCTCCATTCACCAGAGCGGGCGCTCCGGCGACGCTGAGGACGCAAGCTAAAGGGCATCGCTGTGGCCCGGCGTCTCCCTACCGGACCACGGTGTCACCCGACTTTTTCACGGTATCGCCCACCTTGAAGCCGGGGTCCTGGGTGAATTCAAAACGGCCCTTGTTGCCGTCGGCGAAATCGACACCCACACTCCAGACCTTGTGGGTCTTCACCTTTTCTTCGATCTTTTTGCCGGCATAGGCGCCACCCACAGCACCGGCAATGGTGGCCAGGTCCTTGCCGGAGCCGGAGCCGATCTGGTGCCCCAGCAGGGCACCTGCAGCACCCCCCGCAAGCATGCCCAGCGGGCCGCCATCGCCGCTCTTTTCTGTCACCGAGACTTCCATCACCTTGCCGCACTCGGCGCACAGCGCGGTGCTGGAGACTGGTGCTGTGGCCGGTCTGGTTTGTCCGGTCTGGCCGGCCGCAGTCATGCGCGCGCGCGCCTCGGCCAGCTCTTTGTCGTATTCGGCCTTGGCATCGCGGCGGCATTGCAGGCGGGCGTTGGAGTCGCTCTCGTCATTGCACAAGGTCTTGTCGCTGGCATAGCGTTTCGCTGCCGCCTTGCTGTCGGCATTGAATTGGGCTTTGGGGGTAAGTGGCACCTGCGCTTGTGCGGCAGGGACCCATGCCGCAAAGGCCAGCACGCCAGCCGCCAGGGAAAGTGAAGGTTTCATGGGCAGACTCCAACAAGGCGATTAACTTTAAAAAATGCGAGGCTGAACCGCGCATTCACCAGACTGCATGGTGCAGCCGGCCGGGCCGCAAGACGTTGCGAAATCGCAAGCGGCAGCTGCGCAACGTTTGCGCGGCCGTGGCGCCGCATACAATCGGCCGGTGTTTGCAAAAACACATTCGCTAGGGGTGTTGGGCAGCGCTTGCGGCTCGACTGAGAAAGTCCCTTTGAACCTGATTGAGGTAATCCTCGCGCAGGGAAGCAGATCCAAAGGCGGTGTCAGCGCTTTCTCGTTTGACATGGCCTCATGCGGATCCCAGCCTACCTGCCAGACATTTTGCATGGAGCAATTGAATGGCATCGTCATCCACCGCCACAGCCGGCGCTAACGCAGTTTCCACCAACCAGGCCCTGGGCCGTCTGCCGCTGTCCGAGCGCGTCTTCAGCTGGCACGAACATGCCTCGCTTTGGTTCAGCCTGGGGGTGGGCCTGCTGGTCATGCAAATGGGCGCCTACCTGGTGCCTGCGGTTGGCACGCGCGACGCTGCCTTGGCCATTGCCCTGGGCACCCTCGTGGGCGCGGGCCTGCTGGCCTGGACCGCCAAGCTCGGTGCCGACACCGGCCTGACCAGCGCCGGGCTCATGCACCAGACCTACGGCAGCCTGTTCGCCCGCCTGCCGGTGCTGCTGAACATTGCGCAACTGATCGGCTGGACCACGTTTGAGCTGGTCATCATGCGCGACGGCACCGCCGCCATTGGCAAGCAGTCTTTCGGTTGGGCGCTGGACGGTGTAGCTGGCAATGCGGCCACCACACTGCTGTGGGGCGCGGTGCTGACGCTGCTGCTGATGGGCTCCATGACGCAGTTGGTGCGCAAGGTCATTGGCCGCTACGGCCTGCCACTGGTGATCCTGTCACTCTTGTGGCTGAGCTGGCAGTTTGGCGCCAAGGTGCAGGCCAACGGTCTGGATGCCTTTGTGTCCCGCGCCGGTGACGGCAGCATGGGCCTGCTCTCGGCCATGGATCTGGTGATTGCCATGCCGGTGTCCTGGCTGCCCCTGGTGGCCGACTACGCGCGCTTTGGCAAGAGTGGCAAAGGAGCACTGACCGGCACCTGGATCGGTTATGCGGTGGCCAATATCTGGTGCTATGCCCTGGGTGTGATGGTGGCCAGTGTCTCGGCACCGGACGCGGATCTGGTGGCCACCTTGTTGCTGGCGCAGGGCGGGTTGATTGCCCTCTCGTTGATCTTGGTGGACGAAATTGACAACGCCTATGGCGATGTGTACAGCGGTGCGGTGTCCAGCCACAGCCTGGTGCCCAAGGTGTCTATCCGGTCCTGGGGCATCGCTCTGGCCGTTTTGTGTACCGGCCTGGCGCTGGTGTTGCCCATGCGCGGGTTGGAGCCGTTTCTGCTGATCCTGAGTTCGGTGTTTGTGCCGCTGTATGGTGTGATTTTGGGACGGCTGGGTTTCGGATCTGCCGGTTCGGTTATGCCGTCAGTGAAGGTGGATTATGTGGCCGCAGTCATTTGGATCGTCGGCATTGGCGTGTTTCAGGCGCTGACCAACTGGGCACCGCAGTGGGGTGCGACCCTGCCGACTGTGGTGCTGCCGGGTGTGTTGGCTATTGCTACGCGCAAGCGGGGGTAGTTCTTTTTCTGCACGTTGGTTTGTGACGGGGAGGGCATAGGGGCAGCTTTGTGTACGCCGCTGCCAGCGGGGTGGATGGTTCCGTCCGTGTCCCCCGCCCGCTGCGCGGGCTCCTCCTTAACCTACCGGAACCATCCACCCCACTGCCATCGGCAACCAGCACCGTTGGCGTGCAATGACTGAATACCGATTGCATGAACACCCACTGTAGAAGTAAGCATTGCATTCCTGCATTGCGGCATTCCAACCGTTCGCACGCCAACCACGCGGGCTGACTCAGGACGGCATGGCGTTTAACGCAGTGAGGTAAAGGAGGAGCCCGCTTAAGCGGGCGGGGGACACGAACGGAGTTGAATGCCATGGCGGCCTGAGGCCGAGGTGTCTTACAGCGGCATGCGCACCATGACCTGCGGCGCAAAGCCATGGTTCAAAGGCCCGCCACCCTTGCCCGTACGCACCTGCGAGCCCGCCTGCAATGCACCGCGTATATAGACGCGTGCCGACGCCACCGCGTGCACCAAGTCCTGCCCCAAGGCCAGATACGAAGCAATCGCCGACGACAACGTGCAGCCCGTGCCATGCGTGTTGGGCGTGTGAATACGGGTGTCACGCATCCATACGCGTTCACCTGAGGGAAGAGCCAGCAGGTCGCTCACCACCTCGCCCTGCAAATGCCCGCCCTTGATCAGCACCGCACGCGCACCCATGGCCAGCAGCTCGGCGGCGGCGGCTTCCATCTCGCTCTCGGTGTGCAGCGCGCGCTTCACCAACAAGGCCGCTTCGTCCAAGTTCGGCGTGATCAGCACGGCGCGCGGAAACAGCTCGTGCACCAGCACATCGACCGCGCTGTGATCAATCAGCACCGCGCCACTGGTGGCCACCATCACCGGGTCGAACACCACATTGGGCAGGGCATGGCGCTCAATCGCCTCCGCCACGGTGCGCACGATTTCGGGCGAGTGCAGCATGCCGATCTTCACCGCGTCCACACCGATGTCTTCCACCACCGCGTCGATCTGGTCACGCAACATCTGCGGCGGCACGCCGTGGATGCTGCGCACGCCGCAGGTGTTTTGCGCCGTGAGTGCGGTGATGGCCGTCATGCCGTAGCAACCCAGCGCGGCCATGGTTTTCAGGTCGGCCTGAATGCCGGCGCCGCCACCGCTGTCGGAGCCGGCGATGCTGAGCACGCGGGGGTAGCTGAGGGGCAATTCATTCGTGGGCATCGATCAATCCTCTGAACTGTTGGCTGGCCGCGCGCGGGTCGTCGGCCGAGCAGATGGCGCTGACCACGGCCAGGCTGTGGGCACCGGCCTGCAGCACCTGCGTGGCGTTGTGCAGCTGGATGCCGCCAATGGCGACCAGCGGCAAAGCGGACTGCGCGCGTATGCGCTGCAGGCCCTCCAGCCCCCAGGGTGTGGCGGTGTCGGTCTTGGTGGGCGTGGCGAACACCGGGCTCACGCCCAGGTAATCCAGCGGCAGCGTGGCGCTATGGGCCACGTCTTCAATGGTCTCTACCGACCAGCCGATAAATACCTCGGGCGGCAAGAGCTTGCGCGCCGCCTGCACCGGCAGGTCGCTTTGCCCCAGGTGCACGCCATGCGCGCCGCAGGCCAGAGCGATGTCGAGACGGTCGTTGATGATCAATGGAATGTTGAAGGGCCTGAGCTGGTCCATCAGCGCCACCGCCTGCGCGTAAAAGTCGCGGCTGCACAGCTGCTTCTCGCGCAGCTGCACGCAGGTGACACCGCCCTGCACCGCAGCCTGCACCACGTCGATCAGCGTGCGGCCCTTCAGGCTGGGCCCGTCGGTCACCAGGTACAGGCGCAGGGCATCGCGCAGGCGCTGGCCGCTCCAGGTGGAGCCCGTTGCCGTGCCGCTGGCAGTGGGGTTTACCAAGGCTTGAATTCCATTTTCAGGCGCGCCTCAAACGTGGCCTGGTCCAGCAACTGCAGTTCGTCCAGCATCAGCACCTGCATGCTGCCCACACCCTGTTTGCGCACCACGGCTTTTTCGGCCGCCACTTCGCCCACCACGCCCATCAGTGCCATGGCCGAGACGGTGGCGCGCCAGGCGTCCGGCTGCACCGCGCAGAAGGCGCCGATCAGGGCCGTGGCCGAGCAGCCCACGCCGGTGATCTTGGTCATCCAGGGGTGGCCATTGGAGAGCAATGCCCAGCGTGTGCTGTCCACAATGTGGTCGGTCTGGCCGCTCACACACACCACGCCGCCGGTGCGTCCTACCAGGGCGCGCGCCGAGCCCAGCGCGTCGTTGGCGGCGGCACCGCTGTCCACGCCCTTGGTCTGCACATTGGCGCCGGCCACGCTCATGATCTCGGACCCATTGCCGCGGACCACGGTGGGGGCGGCGGTGTTGAGCAGCAGCTCAATGCTGGCGTTGCGGTAGGCCGTGGCACCGGCACCCACCGGGTCCAGCACGGTGGGAATGCCGCGCTCGGATGCCGTCAGCAGGGCCAGGCGCATGCTCTCGATCCAATAGGGCTCCAGCGTGCCGATGTTGAGCACCAGCGACTGCGCAATGCCGGCCATGGCCTGCACTTCTTCATGCGCATGGGCCATCACCGGCGAGGCGCCGGCGGCCAGCAGCACGTTGGCGTTGAGGTTCATCACCACGAAGTTGGTGATGCTGTGCACCAGGGGCGCGCGTTCGCGCACGGCGCTGATGTCGGCCCAGATGTCGGAGGAGGAAAGCAAGTCGGTCATGGTCATCCTGTTGTTGTGCGATACAGACCATGCGCGTGCAAGTGAAGCGAGCTTCCCTACGCTGGCATGACCCAGATCAGGTTTTAAGAGTATTTCTCAGCCACCTTTGGCGGCACCTCTAGCAGCGCCGATTATCGGCGAAAGCAGGGCCGCGGGGTGTTACGTTTGGTTGCCATTTGGAAGATGGGTGTATTTGGACAAAAGCAGGAGCCATTGCAGAATGGCGCCCAGGCACCGTGCAGCGTGCGCGGGCCCATCCAAAGGCAAAGAATGAAAACAATAAGAACCCTTCTGGCCGGCCTAGCGCTGGCCGCCCTGTCCCAAGTTCCCGCCCAGGCCTTCTGCGGCTTTTACGCCGGCAAGGCCGATGCCCATCTGTTCAACGAGGCCAGCCAGGTGGTGCTGGTGCGTGACGGCAACCGCACCGTGCTGTCCATGCGCAATGACTACAAGGGCCCGCTCAAGGAATTCGCGCTGGTGGTGCCCACGCCCACTACGCTGCAAAAAGGCCAGGTGCGCATTGCCGACAGCCTGGTGTTTGACCGGCTGGACGCCTACAGCAGCCCGCGCCTGGCGGAGTACCGCGATGAAGATCCTTGCAAGTTGAACTTCGCCTGGGGACAGCCGCCGATTCCCTACCCGGTTGCGATGGCATCACCGATGGCCAGAGCCGCGCCCCTGGAAGACCAGATCGCACGCAACAAGGCCCTGGGTGTCACCGTGGAGCTGCAATACACGCTGGAGGAATACGACATCGTCAGCCTGTCGGCTACCCAGTCGGACGGGCTGGAGACCTGGCTGCACGAGAACGGCTACAGCGTGCCCCAGGGCGCCAGCGCTGCGCTCAAGCCCTATATCAACCAGGGCATGAAGTTCTTTGTGGCCAAGGTGAATTTGCAGGAGCAGGCCAAGACCGGCTACACCACGCTGCGCCCGCTGCAATTTGCCTTCGAGAGCGAAAAATTCATGCTGCCCCTGCGCCTGGGCATGCTCAACGCGCCGCCCGACAAACCGCAGGACTTGATCGTCTATGCCCTCACCCAACAGGGCCGGGTGGAAAGCAGCAATTACCGCACCGTGAAGCTGCCCGCCAATGTGAACCTGCCGTTCTTCACCAAGCCCAAGTTCCAGGATGTGTACAAGGCGCTGTTCGACAACCAGGCCAGCAAGGAGCAGCACCGCGTGGTGTTTACCGAGTACTTCTGGGACATGGGCTGGTGCGACCCCTGCGCCGCCGAGCCACTGAGCAGCAAGGAACTGCGCGACTCCGGCGTCTTCTGGGTGGGCGGCAATGCGGAGGCGCAGTTTGACGCCATGCGCGCACCGGCCGGCAGCCCCTCGCCCAAAATCATGCTGCCCCCGGGTGGCGGCGCGCAACCGGTGGTGCTGACGCGCCTGCATGTGCGCTACACCGCCAACACCTTCCCCGAAGACCTGATGTTTACCCAGACCCGCGACCGGCAGAACTGGCAGACCCGCTATGTGATCCAGCAGCCCTACGACAGCAGCGTGGCCGCCTGCAGCAGCCAGATGGCGCAGGCGGATTGCGAGGGCCTGTGCAAGACCCGCGTCGACAGTGTGCTGCGTGACCTGCAGGGTTCTGATCGCTTTGGCTTCTACGATAGCTACCGTGGCAAGAACCCCGCAGAATTGCAAAGCGCCTGCGTGGCCGCCTGCACCGTCTCCAAGCAAAGTGGCATCGAGGCCGCTGCCCGCTACTACCAGCAAAGCCTGCCGCAGCGACTGCATTCCGAGAAGCAAACCCTGGCCGAATTGACCGGCTGGGGCCTGGCCCGGATTGACCAGATGCCCGATGCGCGCAAGTACAGCGCGCAAGGCAGCCGTGAACCGGTCAGGCCGGTCATCCAACCCAAGACCTGGTGGGAGCGCCTGTTCAGTTTCAACCTGTTGCGTTGAGCGGGGCCGTGATGCGCGTTGTCGTGTCCACGTCCGCGCTGCAGACTGCAACTACAAAGCTGCGCGCGGACCCGCTCGCGCGGAGGTGCCTGCGCGTGTGGCAATGTATGGATGCACGCTGGTTCCAGATCGTCTTTCTGCTCAGCTTCCTGCTGGTGGGCGCCTGGGCGCGCGACTTCGCCCTGCGCCCCTTGCAGGTGCTGCTGGCTGTAGGCGCCGCCGTGCTCACACAGGCGGCCTGGCAATGGGCGCTGGACCTGCCGACCAAAACCCAATGGGGCGGCTACCTCAGCGCCCTGGTCACCAGCCTGGGCCTGAGTATTCTGGTGCGGGCCGAAAGCGACTGGGTCCATCCCCTGCTGGCGTTGCTGGCCATCAGCAGCAAGTACCTGATCCGCCTGGGCCCGCCATCCTGCAAAAGCCATGTGCTCAACCCCGCTAACTTTGCGGCGTTTCTGGCCTGGGCCTGGATGCCCGGCGCCTGGCTCAGCCCGGCGCAATGGGGTTCGGAAAGCCTGCTGGCGCTGTGGTTCATCGCCCTGGGCGGCCTGGTGACGCAGCGCATCCAGCGCCGGGGTGTGTCGCTGGCTTTTCTGTCGGCCTGGGGAGTGCTGCTGGCCGCGCGCCTGCTCTGGCTCGGCTACACCTGGAACCCGGGTGCGGCCATGTGGCTGCAGCAGATCAGCAGCGGCGCGGTGCTGCTGTTCGCCTTCTTCATGGTCAGCGACCCCATGACCACGCCGCAGCACCCGCGCGCCCGCATGGCCTATGCGCTGCTGGTGGCGCTGGCCGCTTTCGTCTGGCAGTACGTTTGGTACCAGCCACACGGGCTGATCGGGATGCTGTTCGTGTGCAGTTGGACGGTACCGCTGTGGAACCAGGCCTGGCCACGGCCGCGCTTTGCGTGGGAGGGTACGGCGCCGGTCAGGAATAGTCCTGCTTAGGTGTTCGCCGCCTCCGCCACCAGCCAGTCCTTCAGATACGCCACATCCGGGCGCAGCACCTTGCCTTGCGGCGCGGTAATAAACAGCGGCTGGTCGGTGGTGACACTCTGTTTCAAAGGCCGCAGCAGCAGGCCCTGCGCAATCAGCGGCTGCACGATGTGGCGCCAGCCTTGCGCCACGCCCTGGCCTTCGATGGCTGCTTGCAGCACGATGGAGTAGTCGTTGAAGCGAAACAGCTTGGGCTGGCGCGGCAGGCCCATATCAAACTGTGCCAGCCAGTCTTTCCAGCCCATGCGCGGGCGGTAGCGTTCCTCCAGCACCAGCAGCGGGCTGTGTGCCAGGGCCTTGAGGTCGGGCAGTGGGTTGGTTTGCAGAAACTTGGGGCTGCAGACCGGAAAGATTTCTTCATCCACAAAGTGCCAGCGCTGGTAGTTGGCAAAGTCGTCCGCGCCCAGGGTGATGGAGAGGTCAATGCGCTCGCGCGCCATGTCCAGATCGGTGTCGGTGGTGATGATGCGCAGTTCAATATCCGGGTGCTGCTGCTTGAAGCGCGCAATGCGCGGCAGCAGCCACCAGGTGGCCGTGGCGGTGGACACGGCCAGCGTGACCTGGTGCGCCTGCATGCTGCGCACTTCCCGCAGCGCCTGGTCGATGAGCGACAGGCCCATGCCCACCTGCTCCAGCAGGTACTTGCCAGCGTCGGTGGTTTGCACGCCTTTGTGCTGGCGCTCGAACAGGGCCACGCCCAGGTCGGCCTCCAACAGGCGCATGGCGTGGCTGACGGCCGGTTGGCTGATGTGCAGATCTTCTGCGGCGCGGGTGAAGCTGCCTCTGCGGGCGGCGGATTCGAACACCAGCAGGTTGTTGAGGGACTTGGTGGCGTTGGAGGATTTGGTGCTGGACATGAGCTGAGTTTATGGCACCTATGAGTTCGGTTGCCGTTCACAAGCTCTTCCGGTTCGCATAAGCTGGCAGGTATGGCGATGAATAAAGACTATGCGTGTGACCTTGGCGTGCATGCTTCGCCAGGCCTGCATTGCGAAACGCGCAGGCGGGGCAGCCACACCAGCAGGACCGCAAAAACATGACCGAGAACACCACCATGAACAACGCTGAAACAGCCACGCAAGAATTGCCTTCCTCTTCCAATGCAACAACAGCGACCACCGGGCCAACGACTGAGGCGACTCCCGAGCACAAGAAGCACCGAAGGGCCGGTGGCCGCGAACGCCGCGACCCCAAAGCCAAAATCATCGGCCCGGCCTACATCACAAGAAACATCCCGACCTATGACGTGTTGAGCGAGGAAAACCTGCTCAAGATTGAAGCCACGGTCGAGCGCATCCTGGCCGAAGTGGGTCTGGACATTCGCGATGACGACGAGTGCCTGGCCCTGTTCCGCAAGGCCGGCGCCAAGGTCAAGGGCATGCGCGTGACCTTTGAGCCGGGTCATGTCCGCGAAATCCTCAAAACGGCTCCCAGGGAATTCACCCAGCACGCCCGCAACCCGGCGCGCTCGGTGCAGATCGGCGGCAGGAACGTGGTGTTCGCTCCGTCCTATGGCTCGCCCTTTGTGATGGACCTGGACCGGGGCCGGCGCTACGGCACGCTGGACGACTTCCAGAACTTCATCAAACTGGCCTACGCCAGCCCCTGGCTGCACCACAGCGGCGGCACGGTGTGCGAGCCCACCGATGTGCCGGTCAACAAACGCCATCTGGACATGGTGTATGCGCACATGCGCTACTCCGACAAGGCCTTTCTCGGCTCGATCACCACGGTGGAGCGCGCCGATGACTCGGTGGATATGGCGCGCATCCTGTTCGGGCGCGACTTTGTGGACCAGAACTGCGTGATCATGGGCAACGTCAATGTGAACTCGCCACTCCTGTGGGACGGCACGGCCACCAAGGTGATCCGTGCCTATGCGCGCGCCAACCAGGCCGCCGTCATCGTGCCCTTCATCCTGGGTGGCGCCATGGGCCCGGTGACCAATGCCGGCGCCATCGCCCAGGCCGTGGCCGAGACCATGGTGGGCTGCGCCATCAGCCAGCTCGAGCGCCCCGGCGCACCGGTGATCTTTGGCAACTTTCTCTCCAGCATGTCGCTGCGCTCGGGCTCGCCCACCTTCGGCACGCCCGAGCCTGCCATCGGCTCCATGGTGATCGGCCAGCTGGCCCGGCGCCTGAACCTGCCGCTGCGCTGCGCCGGCTCCTTCACCACCTCCAAGCTGCCCGACGGCCAGGCCATGCAGGAAAGCGTGATGTCCATGCTGTCAGCCATCCATTGCGGCGCCAATTTCCTGTTGCACTCGGCCGGTTTTCTTGATGGTCTGCTGTCCATGAGTTACGAGAAATTCATGATGGACGCCGACTTCTGCGGCGCCTTGCACAGCTACCTGGCCGGCGTGGTGGTGGATGACAACACCCTGGCCATGGACGCCTTCAAAGAGGTCACGCCCGGCGGCCATTTCCTGGGCAGTGCCCACACCATGGCCAACTACACCACGGCGTTTTATGACTCCACCATTTCCGACAACACGCCCTTCGAGAGCTGGAACGAGTCCGGCCGCACCGACAGCGCCCAGCGTGCCAACACCCGCTGGAAGACGGCACTGGCCGAGTACGAGACGCCGCCCATGGATGTGGCAACCGACGAGGCACTGAAAGACTTTGTGGCACGCAAAAAAGGCTCCATGAGCGACCAGTGGTATTGAAGCCGCCGGCCGCACGGACCACGCAAACCACATCCCCCCCAACCGCAACAGAATCCCGCCATGTCCCCTGAAAACGACCCCCTGCTGCAACCCTTCCAGCTCAAGCACCTGCGGCTCAAAAACCGCATGATGATCACCTCGCATGAGCCGGCCTACCCCGAGGACGGCATGCCCAAGGCCAAGTACCGCGCCTACCACGTGGAGCGGGCCAAGGCCGGCATTGCGCTGACCATGACGGCCGGCTCGGCCACTGTCTCGCGCGACAGCCCGCCGGTGTTCAACAACATCCTGGCGTACAAGGATGAGGTCGTGCCTTATCTCAAGGACATGGTCGATGCCTGCCACGAACACGGCACGGCGGTGATGATCCAGCTCACCCACCTGGGGCGGCGCACCGGCTGGAACAAGGGCGATTGGTTGCCCGTGGTCTCGCCCTCGCACGAGCGCGAAGCGGCGCACCGCGCGTTTCCCAAAAAAATGGAGAACTGGGACATTGCGCGCATCCAGCGCGACTACGTGGCCGCCGCCCAGCGCATGCAGGCCGCCGGCATGGACGGCATCGAGATCCAGGCCTACGGGCATTTGATGGACCAGTTCTGGTCGCCGCTCACCAACGGCCTGGACGCGCCGTATGGCGGCAGCATGGACAACCGCCTGCGCTTCACCTTCGAGGTGCTGGAGCAGATCCGCAAGGCCGTGGGCCCGGACTTTCTGGTGGGCGTGCGCTACACCGGCGATGAAGACCTGCCGGGCGGCTTCGGTCCCAAGGAAGGGCTGGAGATTTCCAGGCGCCTCAAAGACAGCGGCTATGTCGATTTCCTGAACGTGGTGCGCGGCCACATCGACACCGATGCGGGCCTGACCGACCTGATTCCGGTGCAGGGCATGCGCAGCTCGCCCCACCTGGACTTTGCCGGCGAGATCCGCGCCGCCACGGGTTTTCCCACCTTCCATGCCGCCAAGATCCAGGACGTGACCACGGCGCGCTACGCGATTGAGTCCGGCAAGCTCGACATGGTGGGCATGACGCGCGCCCACATGGCCGACCCGCACATCGTGCGCAAACTGATCCAGGGCCGCGAGGACACCATACGCCCCTGCGTCGGTGCCAACTTCTGCCTGGACCGCATCTACCAGGGTGGCGAAGCCTATTGCCTGCACAACCCGGCCACCGGACGCGAGCTGACCATGCCGCACGACATCCCCAAGGCCTT
>CANFIH010000087.1 GCA_947446855.1 Burkholderiales bacterium | reverse complement strand
GGCTGGACGCTGCAGCAAAACAGCAGCACGGTCCTCAATACGGTGACAACAGGCGCCCGCCAAACCCTGACGGCGCTGAACGTGGCAACCACGCTGTCGGTGGCAGTGCCCACTACGGAGGCCGGTTGGAAGATTGCCAGCATCCGCTGCACAGATACCAATGCGTCCGTATCCACCAACCCCTTGCCGCCGATTGTTTTGGCCAGTTCCACAACCAACTCGGTCACCATCCCCGCAAGCTATGTGGTGGCCGGTGCGGCGCTGCAATGTGCGGTGATTGGATCGCGGATGCAGTAGCAGTACTGCGTGCCGGCCACCCACTTAGCCAAGGCATAGGCTTGAATAGGCATATAGCGCAAAATGACCACTTCGGATAAGCAGCGTCGGTTTCAAACTCTGCTTATCCGACCAATATAAATGTGCAGTACCTGGCTAGATCGGCAGCAATCCATTGGCTGCTGGTGGTTCAACATTTTTATTGAGGGGTTTTTTATGAAGATTGGCTCGTTTTTATTACAAGGCCTCTTAGCCTGTCTTGCATTTATTGGCATGTTTGGTGCACCGCAAGCGCATGCAGCAGGCCTCGTCTACCAGGGGCAAATTTGCTGGCAAAACGTGTCCAGCTACGACCAAGTCGTGGTGCATTTTCAGCCGAATGGCAATTCGGACTGGGATTCAAATATGACGGTTAACGGGACCACCATCGCCAGCACTGGGCACGGCAGTTCCTATGCGGGTCAGTCGGGCTACGTTCCTGGCAACAGTATCAGCCTTGGATGGGTCAAAGTGGGCGGTTGTTCTACCTGGTTTTGTGCTTCCTACAACGCTGGCATTAACTATGGCCAGTGCAATCCAACCTTTGAAGACACCGGCGTCCAGCCGAATGAAGGGTATTTCTGGTTTGAGGGATACAAGTTGATCAATCCCACGCTGTCGGTTAGCAAGTCCGCGACACCCAGTACGCTGAAAGTGGGGGCCGTCGGACAGTATTACTCCATCAATATTGGGGTAAGCAATGGCCCGACGACTGCTGCCATCAGCATCAACGACAACTTGCCCTCCGGCTTTACCACCAGTGGCGCCATCACAGCCACCGGAGGCACGATCTCTGGTTGTCCGGCAGCCGGTGCCACCAGCCTTGCGGGTTGCACCCTTTCGGCCAACACCAACGGTCCGATCAGCATCACCGTGCCGGTGAACATTTCATCAGATGCGGCCAGTTCCGTCACGAACTATGCATATGCCTACGGTGGTGGCGATCCAAACTGTTCTGGCGGGTGTGCAGCTAGCACCACAAACCCGGTGACGCGTAACGATTCCACTCTCAGTGTCACCAAAGCGCTGGGTAGCAGTGGGCGGGCGAATGCCGGAGACCAATTTTTTCTGGCACTCAGAACGGGCGGCGTGAGTGGAGCCGCGGCAGTCAGCGTCACGACTGCGGGCACGGGGACTGCAGTCACCGGCACCGCAGCCTTGAACCCGGCGGTCGCGGGCACAACCTATACGATCACCGAGGCTGCCTCTGGCAGCGCTAACTTGGGCCAGTACAGCAGCACATTGACCTGCACCGACAGTGCTGGCCTGCAAACCGGCTTACCCAGCGCAGCGGCCTTCAATGCCAGCACAGGCTTTGCCGTCACTCCAGTAGCCGGGGCGCATATCAGCTGCACCATCACCAACACCGCAGCACAACCTACCCTGACCCTGCAGAAAACCACCACCGGGGATACGGGCACCTTCACCTTCATTGGCTCAGCCCCCAATGCCAATGGCTTTAGCACCAATGGAAGCTACACCATTGCCACCCTGGCGGCCAACACAGCGTTGTCCGGCACTACAGTCAACCTGACGGCCACCAACGTCCAAACCGACATTACTGAGTCGCTGACCTCCGGCTGGACGCTAACCAGCGCAAGCTGCACCGACACCAATGCGGCGGTATCGGGCAATCCGACCAACGCCTTTGGCACGCTCACTGGCAACAAGCTGACCATTCCGGCCAGTAATGTGCGCTTGGGTGCCAAGCTGCTGTGCGCGTTTACCAACGCGCCTGCGCTGGCAACCCTGACAGTGACGCAAAAAGCCATTGTGACGGCGCCAGCCACCTTCAACCCGCCAGTGAAGTTCAGCTACACCGGCAACAATGGCTGGGTGCTACAGCAAAACAGCAGCACGATGCTCAATTTCGTCACCAAAGGGGACCCCCAAAGCCTGACGGCGTTGAATGTGGCAACGACCTTGTCCGTCGCGGTGCCTACGACGGAGGCCGGTTGGAAGATTGCCAGCATCCGATGCACGGATACCAACGCTGCGGTGTCTGGCAACCCCTCGCCGCCTACGCTCTTGGTCAGTAGCTCGACCAGCTCGGTCACCATCCCCGCGAACTATGTGGTGGCCAATGCAGCATTGCAGTGCGCGGTGATTGGCTCACGCATGCAGTAGCAACGCGCGCCGGCTGGCAATCTGGTGCTGGCGCACAGGCTAATCCAGCGGGCTCACCGCAGGCAGAAAGACGATGCCGGTGCGCAGCACCAGCTGGGAATAGCTGATGGGTGCAGAACCGCGGGTGGCATCGTCATTCGCCTGCCAATACGCCCAGGCCCGGTTGCTGGCCTCGTCATAGACCAACTTGAACAAAAAAGCAGGCACATGCACCCGGCCGGACCCGATGCTGGGGCTCTGGGCAATGTTGGGCAGAAAGACCGGGCCGGTAATGACATACACATCGCCCCGGGCCCGCGCCACGTATTTGCGCGTTGCCAGCTCCACCGACTTGGCCCAGACACCGCGGTTGTGCTCCGGTGCTTGCGGCACCATGTTGGCGAGGGAAAAGCTTTGCTCCATGGCTTGCGCCGATGTCATGTCACCCGCCGGAGCCATATGGCCACGGTCAAAGCCGCTGCCGGCGTAGTCCTCCAGGCTGGCACGCTCCTGCGTGCGCAGGCGCGCATCGGCGAAGAACAGGTTGGTGCGCTTTTCATGGGCGCTGGCGATGGAGGCACGGTTGAGTTTTTCTGCCACGTAGACCGGGGTTTTGCTTTCCCCCGAATGCAGAACAGCGAAGGCCTCAAAACACAGGGCACGGGTATCGGGCCGCATGGCCACCAGCGGCGGCTGCGCGTTGGCGAAAAACTGCGGGCAGGCGCGAAAATCTTCCGTGGCTTGGACCGCGCCCACCAGCGTCCACGCCAGCACGCATGCAATGATCTTGTTCAACCCGTTCCACCCGCCCTGTTGCGCTGCTTTGGCGCAGCGCTTACTTCATATTCGAACGCAACGCGGCCCCAAGGACCACGCGCTACCTAATCAAACCGTGACGCCGCGAACGGCTCCAAACCAAGCACCGACGGCCGCCCTGCCACCTGGTCGGCCACGATCATGCCGCTGAGACCACCCAGCGTCAGCCCGATGTGCTGGTGGCCGAACGCATAGACCACACGCGCCGACGCGCTGGAGCGGCCCAGCACCGGCAGCCCATCAGGTAGCGTAGGTCTGAAACCCAGCCAGGATGCAGCAGGGGTGCCCAATTCAGGCAAAGCCTTTTGCGAGGAAAAGTGCAGCAGGTCCATCAGGCCCTGGTGCTTGGCAGAGCCCAGACCCGCCAGCTCCACCGTGCCGGCCACGCGTATGCCTTGGGCCATGGGCGTCATGTAAAAACCGCGTTCGGCCCAGCCCACCGGGCGCGAGATCAGGTGCGAGGTGCCGGGATACATCAGATGGTAGCCGCGCTCGGCTTCCAGCGGCACCTGGTCGCCACATTGGGCTGCCAGCGGCTTGGAATGGGCGCCTGCACACAGGGCCACATAGTCATGCTGTGCACTGCCTTGCGGCGTGCCCAGGACGACACCATCGGCACCCGGCTGGATGCTTTGCACCGGGGTGGCGTGGATCCGCATACCCCGGCCCACCAGCCAATTTAGCAGCGCATGCAAAAAGGCAGAAGGGTCGGACACATGCCAGGAGCCTTCAAACAATGCACCGCGTTCAAACAGCGGCTGCAAAGAGGGCTCCAGCGCGCAGATTGCGGCCTTGTCCAGAATGCGGGTCTTCACGCCCAGCGCGTGGCGCAGTTCCAGCGTCGGCTTGGAGGCATCAAAGGCGGCCATGCTGGAGTACAGGTACAGGCATTCACGCTGCCGGATAAAGCCTTCCAGCCCGGCCTGAACCAGCATGTCGGTATAGCCGTCCTGGGCACGCCCCAGCAGCGTGGCCAGGGCCGTGGCCGACTGCGTGTAGCGTGCGGTGGTGGAGCTGCGCAAGAAGCCCACCAGCCAGGGCAGGAGTTGCGGCAGATAACCCCAGCGCAGGCGCAAGGGGCTGCTGCCCGACAACAGGTAATGGGGCAGATCACGAAACACCGTGGGGTTGTTGACCGGGATGCAGGCGTAGTTGGCAAAGGTGCCGGCATTGCCAAAGGACGCACCACCCGCCGCGCCGGCCGGGTCATACAGCGTGACCTGGTGGCCGTCTTGGATCAGCCAGTAGGCGCAGGACAGTCCGACAAAACCAGCGCCGATCACGGCGACTTGTGCCATTCCGCTGCTGCCTGCTCAGTGCCCGCCGGTTGCGGCATCCGCAACCAGCTTCAGCGACACACCAAACAGGCTGATTTGGACGATGCGGTAGAACCAGACCTCGGCAATGCGCCGCGTCAGGTAGGCACCGCCCACCGCGCCCACCAGCGCAAAGGGAATCAGGGTGGCGGCACTCCACAGCGTCTCCGCCGCATAAGGGCGCAGGTTTTGGTAGGGCAAGATTTTGGCCGCATTGATCACGGCAAACACAATGGTGGCGGTACCGGCAAACTCGGCCTTGGGCAGCTTTTGCGGCAGCATGTACACCTGAAAAGGCGGCGCGCCCGCATGCGAGATAAAACTGGTGAAACCGGCCACCGTACCCCAGAACCACCCTTTGCCGGCATGCGGCGCCTGCGCCCGGGCGTTGGCCTCTTTGCGCAGCCAGACGTTGAGGCAAAACACCACGCCCATGGCACCAATCATGAACGTGATGGCACGGTCCGACACCATGGAAGCGGTGTACCAGCCAACGAAAACGCCCAGAATGCCCGCAGGCAAGAGGATGCGCAGGTTGGGCGCGCTGAAGTCGCGCCGGTACAGCCAGATGCCCATGACATCCGAGATCACATAAATCGGCAGCAGGAGCACCGCCGCCTTGACCGGCGACATCGCCAGTGACAACAGGGGCACCGCCAGCATGCCGATGGCCGGCAGGCCGCCCTTGGACAAGCCGACCAGAAAAGCGGCTAGGCCGGCGAGAAAAAAGTAAGTATCGAAATTCAAGGGTGGGCCGTCTTTCAAAGGCTGCCCGATCCCTGGGGTCGGCTGCATGCCTGCGCCCCCAACATGGCGGCGTTCATCGGTAGGGATTGTGCCGCAACGCCCGAAAAAAAAGGCAGCGGCCACTATAGCCACTGCCCCTTAGAGGCTGACACGCTTGCGCGTGAATGCTTTATTGCAAAGGAATCGGAGCGCCAGCCTTGAAGCCGTAGACGGTGATGGGCGCCTTTTGCAGGTTGCCCTTGTCGTCATAAGCGTAGGTGGTCACGATGCCCTTGTAGCTGGCCTTGTGCAACTCGGCGCTGACCTTGGTGGAGTCGACCGTGCCGAGCTTGGCCATGGTGGTTGCCAGGAACATAGTCTGGTCGTAGAAGGATGCGGCATAGGCATCCGGGTCCTGGTTGAAGCGCTTCTTGTAGGCTTCCTTGAACGCGGGGCCCGCGGCCACCTTGTCCAGAATCGCACCACCCTGGGCACAGAACACGGTGTCGTTGACGGCATCACCGCCGAGCTTGCCGGTTTCAGTGACGCAGATGGCATCGCCGCCCAGCAGTTTGGACTTGATGCCCAGACCCTTCAGCTGCTTGACCATGGGGCCGGCCTGGCCGGCATAGCCGCCGTAAAAAATCACGTCGGGGTTCTTGGCCTTCATGTTGGTCAGGATGGCGTTGAAGTCGGTGGACTGCTTGGTGGTGTATTCCTGGCCAACGATGGTCAGGCCCAGCACCTTGGCTTCCTTGATGAACTCGTCGGCCAGACCCTGGCCGAAGGCGGTACGGTCGTCGATCACGCCGGCGGTCTTGGCCTTCATGGGGCCGAAGGCGTATTGGGCCATCTTGGTGCCGATCAAATCGTCACCCGCGATGACACGGAACACGCTCTTGTAGCCGCCCATGGTGACCTTGGGGTTGCTGCCCACGGTGGACAGGATGGCGTCACCCTCGTTGTAAATCTTGGAGGCGGGAATGGCCACGCCCGAGCAGTAGGGGCCGTTCACGTATTTGATGCCGGCATCCACCATCTTCTGCGCCACGGCCACACCGGCCTTGGGGTCGCACTGGTCGTCTTCGGACACCAGTTCGAGCTTCAGGGTCTTGCCGCCCACCATCATCTTCTTGGCATTGATGTCATCCACGGCCATACGGGTACCGTTTTCGTTGTCCTTGCCGGCAAACGCATCACCACCGGACAGAGGGCCGGTTTGGCCGATCTTGACGACCAGGTCTTCGGCTTGCGCGGTGCTGATGGCACCCAGCGCCAGAACGGCAGCGGCGATGGACAGGGGGAGCAGTTTGGATTTGAATTTCATACGAACGAACTTTCTTTCAAGGAAGTGAAACAGATCACAGACCCAGCGCATGCAAGATGCAGGCCTGAAGCAAAACGCGAGAACACTGGTTTTTGGGGTATCAATAATCTCCAACAAGGCGAAGTGAAAAACGGTGTCTGGAAAATAGCGCATTCCCGGTGCATGGCCTCGCGTATTTACCCTTAAACCAGGCATTAACTTGGCGCCTGCGGCCCCCTCATGCAAACGCCTCTGCGCATAAAAGCAAGGACAGGTCGCTCCGTGAAAAGCTTCCAAAGCATCCAGGTATGTCCAACCCCCGCAGCTGGCGGGATTGGGGCGACGACCGCATGCAAGTGCGGCAAGGCCGCGCCCATTGCGGTGCGCGACATGCACAGGTTTGTCGGATACTTGGCTCGTGTAGCCGGTCTTTCAGGAGTCCATCCCCATGAGCCATCACGACGACGCCATCGAAGCACTGCTCCAGCGCCATCGCCACGCGCCACATCGCCTGGTGCAGGTGCTGCGCGAGTTGCAGGCCACGCTGCATTGGCTGCCGCGTGACGTGCTGAGCCAGGTGGCTGATGCCCTGCACCTGCCGCTGGCCCATGTGGAGGGCGTGGCCGGCTTTTACCGCTTCTTCCACACGCAGCCGGTGGGCCAGTACCGCGTGCTGTTCAGCGACAACATTACCGACCGCATGCGGGGCAGCGAGGCGCTGCTGCACGCGCTGTGCGACCGGCTCAAGGTGCAACCCGGCGTGATGCGCCACGACGGCCGCGTCAGCGTGACCACCACGTCCTGCACCGGGCTGTGCGACCAGGGTCCGGCCTTGCTCATCAACCACCAGCAGGTCGTCTCCCGTCTGACCCCGGCGCGCATCGAGCACATGGCGACGCTGATCGAGGCGCAGGTGCCGGTGGCGCAATGGCCCGCCGAGTGGTCGCGCGTGGACGACCAGATCCGCCTGGCCGATATCAAACTGGGTATGCAGCCTGCGCCCGGCCAGGGGATTGCTGCGGCGATTGCGCGCGGGCCGCAGGGCATGCTGGATGACATCAAGCGCTCCAAGCTGCGCGGGCGTGGCGGGGCCGGTTTTGCCACCGGCACCAAGTGGCAGTTGTGCCGCAACTTCCCCGGCCAAACGCACTATGTGGTGTGCAACGCCGACGAGGGCGAGCCCGGCACCTTCAAGGACCGGGTGCTGCTGTCCAGCTTTGCCGACACCGTGTTCGAGGGCATGACGATTGCGGCACTGGTAGTGGGCGCACTCCAAGGCTTGGTGTACCTGCGCGGCGAGTACCGCTATCTGCTGGAACCACTGCAAGCGGTGCTGCAACGCCGTCGTGAACAGGGACTCTTGGGACGGTCCATTCAGGGCATGGCAGGCTTTGACTTTGACATTGAAATCCACGTCGGTGCGGGCGCCTATGTCTGCGGCGAAGAGTCGGCGCTGATCGAGTCACTGGAGGGCAAACGCGGCACGCCGCGTATACGCCCGCCCTTCCCGGTGGAGGCCGGTTACCTGGGCCAGCCCACCACCGTCAACAACGTGGAGACCTTCTGCGCCGCCGCCCATATTGCGGTGCATGGCGGCGACTGGTGGGCCAGGATCGGTACACCGCAAAGCACCGGCACCAAGATCCATTCGGTAAGCGGCGACTGCGCGCGTCCCGGCCTCTACGAGTACCCCATGGGCACGCGCATAGGTCGCATTCTGGAGGACTGCGGCGCCACCAACACCCAGGCGGTGCAGGTGGGCGGCCCCTCGGGCGTGTGCCTGTCGCCGCTCGACTTTGGTCGGCGCATCGGCTTTGAGGACGTGCCCACGGCCGGTGCCTTCATGGTGTTTGACCGCACGCGCGACATGTTTGAAGTGGCACGCAACTTTGCCCAGTTCTTTGCCCACGAGAGTTGTGGCTTTTGCACGCCCTGCCGCGTGGGCACCGAGTTGGTGGTGCGGCGCATGGACAAGCTCAAAAACGGCTGGGGCTCCAGCGAAGACATCCAGGTGCTGTACGAGCTGGACAAGCTGATGCACGGCGCCACCCATTGCGGCCTGGGCGCTGCGGCCTGCAACCCGCTGCGCGACACCATTGCCAAATTCCGCCCGGCCTACGAGCAGCATTTGAAGTCGCTGCACCTGGTGCCCGGCTTTGACATGGATGCCGAACTCTCGCAAGCGCGCCTGGCCACCGGGCGTGACGACAGCGGCGCCCACCTGGAGAACCTCGCATGAGCAACCCGTATCGCATAGACGCCCTGACGCCGGGCACCTTCTCACTGGACGGCGAAGAGGTCGAATTCGGCCACGGCGAATCGATTCTGCAGGCCGCGACGCGCGCCGGGCATTACATACCGCACCTGTGCTGGCACCCTGAGTTTGGTGCAGCCGGGTCGTGCCGCCTCTGCACCGTCAAGGTCAACGGCCGCACGGGGGCCAGTTGCACGGTGCTGGCTGCTTCCGGCCAGCAGGTGGAGAGCAACACCACCGAGCTCAACGACCAGCGCAAGACCCTGCTGCAGATGCTGTTTGTGGAAGGCAACCACTTCTGCCCCTCCTGCGAGAAAAGCGGCAACTGCAGCCTGCAGGCCACGGCCTACGCCATGGGCATGGACGGCCCGCACTTTGAAGAGTTCTACCCCGACCGCAAGGTGGACGCCACCCACCCGGACCTGATGCTGGACCTGAACCGCTGCATCCTCTGCGGGCTGTGCGTGCGCGCCAGCGAGCAGGCCGACCACAAGAGCGTGTTTGCCATTGGCGGCCACGGCATCCACACGCAGCTGCTGGTCAACAGCCCCAGCGGCAAGCTGGGCGACAGCGCCTTGTTACCCACCGACCGTGCCGCCAACATCTGCCCGACCGGTGTCATCTTGCACAAGCGGCGCGGCTTTGTGATTCCCATCGGCCAGCGCCAGTTCGATGCCAAGCCAATCTCCGAACAGGTCGAAGGGGGTGCGCGATGAGTGCCAGCCTGAACAACGGCGATGGCAGTGGTGCGCTTGACGTGCAAACCCCGCTGCATGCCCCGCGCAAACTCAAACTGGCTACCGTCTCGCTGGCCGGCTGCTTTGGTTGCCACATGTCGCTGCTGGATATCGACGAGCGCATCCTGCCGCTGCTGGAGCGGGTGGAGCTGGACCGCTCGCCGCTCACCGACATCAAGCAAATGGGCCGCTGTGATATCGGCCTGATCGAAGGCGGCCTGTGCAATGCCGAGAACGTGCAGGTGCTGCGCGAGTTCCGCGCCCACTGCAAGGTGCTGGTGGCCGTGGGGGCCTGCGCCATCAACGGCGGCCTGCCGGCCCAGCGCAACCAGTGCGATGTGGGACAGATGCTGCGCGATGTGTACTGCCACCAGACTGGCGGCAGCCCCGGTAACGCAGTACCCAACGACCCCGAACTGCCGCTGCCGCTGAACCAGGTGCACCCGATCCATGAGGTGGTGCATGTGGACTATTTTCTGCCCGGCTGCCCGCCCTCGGGCGACGCCATCTGGAGCTTTTTGAACGACCTGATTGCCGGGCGCACGCCACAACTGGGCCACGGGCTGATGCACTATGACTGAGACCGAGCCCCCACGCCCCAAGGAATCACCCATGACTTTCGCACTGGAAACCGCCGCCAACCCCGAAGGCCTGCGCCGCGTCGCCATAGACCCGGTCTCGCGCGTGGAAGGCCACGGCAAGGTCACACTGCTGCTGGATGAGAACAACGTGGTGCAACAGGCGCGCCTGCACATTGTGGAGTTCCGGGGTTTTGAGAAGTTCATCGAAGGCCGCCCGTATTGGGAAGTGCCGGTGATGGTGCAGCGCCTGTGCGGCATCTGCCCGGTGTCGCACCACTTGGCTGCCGCCAAGGCCTTGGACCACGTGGTGGGTGGCTACCCGGTGCCGGCCAGCGCCGACCGTGTGCGCCGCCTGATGCACTACGGCCAGATGTTGCAGTCCCACGCCTTGCACTTTTTTCACCTTTCCTCACCCGACCTGCTGTTCGGCTTTGACTCGGCCGTGGCCCAGCGCAACATCGTCGGCCTGGCGCAGGCCCACCCGGAGGTGGCCAAGAAGGGCATTCTGCTGCGCAAGTTCGGCCAGGAGGTGATCCGCATCACCGCCGGCAAGCGGGTGCACGGCACCGGTGCGGTGCCCGGCGGCATCAACAAGCTGGTGACGCCTGAGGAGCGCGATCTGCTCAAACGCCAGTTGCCGCAAATGCTGGCCTGGGCCCAGGACGCAGTGGACATTGCCAAGCAGCTGCATGCGCAGAACCGCGCGCTGTACAAGCGCTTCGGCAGCTTTCGCTCCAACCTGATGTCGCTGGTGCGCCCTGACGGCGCCATGGAGCTCTACGACGGCGTGCTGCGCGTGCGCGATGACCAGGGCCGCATTCTGTTTGACCAGGTGAGCGACCAGAACTACCTGGACCTGATTGAAGAGGAAGTGCGCAACTGGAGCTACATGAAGTTCCCGCACCTCAAAAGCCTGGGGCGCGAGCGCGGCTGGTACCGCGTGGGCCCGCTGGCCCGGGTGCAGAACTGCGACTTCATTCCCACCCCGCGCGCTGAAATCGAACGCCAGGCCTTTGTGGCCTGGGGCGAAGGCGACCTGGTGCATGCCTCGCTGGCCTACCACTGGGCACGCATGATCGAATTGCTGCATGCGGTGGAAGTCATGGGCGATCTGCTGGACGATCCGGCCTTGCTGAGCGGTGACCTGGTCGCCAGCGGCACGCGCCAGCGCAGCGGCGTGGGCATCATCGAAGCGCCACGCGGCACGCTGATCCACGACTACGACGTGGGCGATGACGATCTGGTCACGCGCTGCAACCTGATCGTTTCCACCACCCACAACAACCAGGCCATGAACGAGGCGGTGCGCGCCGTGGCGCGCGACTACCTGAGCGGCCACGCACTCACCGAAGGCCTGCTCAACCACATCGAGGTGGCGATACGCGCCTACGACCCCTGCCTGTCCTGCGCCACCCACGCGCTGGGCCAGATGCCGCTGGACGTGACCCTGCTGGGGCCGGATGGCGCCGTGCTGGACCGGGTGCAAAAAGCCTCGGATGGGCAACTCAACCGCCAGATCGGCAGCGCCATCGGTCTGGAAGCATGAGCCGCGCGGTTCAGTCCCACAACGCGCACCGCATCGGGCGCAGGCTGTGAGCGCAGCGACGCCGCCCCTGCTGGTGCTGGGCTGGGGCAATCTGAGCCGCGGTGACGATGCCCTGGGGCCGCTGTGCGTGGCCGCCTTGCAAGACGCCCTGCCCGCGCACCTGCGGGACCGGGTGGAGTTTCTGGATGACTACCAGTTGCAAATCGAGTTTGCGCTGGACCTGGTGGGCCGCGCGCGCATTCTGTTCATCGATGCCAGCCTGAACTGCACTGCACCCTACCAGGTACGCGAAGCCCAACCGCGCCATGACAGCACGATTTCCAGCCACGCCCTGTCACCCGATGCCCTGTTGCAGGTGTTTGTCGATCTGCAGGGCCACGCGCCGCCGCCCGCCACTGTGCTGGCGATACGGGGCGAAGCCTTTGAATTGGGTGAGCCCATGACGGCATCTGCGCAGGCTCATCTGCAAGCCGCTGTGGCCTGGGGGCTGGACTGGATTCAGCGCTAAAACGCGCCACAGCGCAGCGGATGTCGCCGCGCGTTTCAGCCCTGTGCGTCGGGTGCGTCAGGCGACACGCCCAACTCGGTGCATAACTTCTGCACCACTTGGCGCAGCTGTGCCACTTCCT
The DNA here is from genome assembly GCA_947446855.1 of Burkholderiales bacterium. Classification (GTDB taxonomy): domain Bacteria; phylum Pseudomonadota; class Gammaproteobacteria; order Burkholderiales; family Burkholderiaceae_C; genus Allorhodoferax. The sequence goes on along the minus strand of CANFIH010000087.1, from coordinate 4,293 downwards.
GCTCCAGCCGGTCGATGCGCTCGGCGTTGCCGCCGGCATGTCCGCTGCGTGCCGCTTCCAGTTCAGAGAGATCCACCGGGCCGCACAGCAGATGCGCCCAGCGCTGCTCACGGGTACCGGCCAGGCGCGGCAGCTTCACGACCAGTGGGCCGCCCTTCTCGGCGGAGCGCTCCAGCAGTTCGTCCAGAAAGCCTTCCACCGAGGAGATATCGGCGAATCTGTACCAGCGCTCGGTGTTCAGCCGCAGTTCGCCGGCGGTTTGCGGGCCGCGCAGCATCAGCATGCCCAGAATCACCGCAGACTGCTCAAACACGTTCATGCCGCGCTGAAAATTGTGGGTGAACTTGGTGGTGCGCCCGCCGGTGGTTTCATGCACCAGGCCAAGCTCCCGCAGATGGGCCACCGCGCCTGCGACCTGGGCTTCGTCCAGGTCCATGAGCGGGTCGCGCGTGGTCTTCTGGTTGCAGCCCAGCATCAGGGAATTCAGCGACAACGGGTAGCTGTCGGGCACGGTGCGTGCCTTTTCCATCAGGGTGCCCAAGACGCGGGCTTCGATGGCAGAGAGAACAGGATGGGTAGTAGCGGTGGTCATTTGCACCGGATTGTATGCCTGCAAAACGCCAAATAAGGCGCCAGCCCGGGGCCCTACTTGTTGGCTGATTTCATCGCGTACAGGCGCGTATCTGCCAGTGCCGTCAGCGTCTCCAGATCGGCGCCGTCCTCCGGAAATCTGGCGAGTCCGTAGCTAAAGGACAGTGGGTGCTCCCGGTCGCCAAAGCGCATGGGCTTGGCCTGGAGCTTGGAGCGGATGCCGGCAATGCTCTTCTCCATCACGCGCACATCGGTGAGTTGGTAGCTGGCAATGAATTCATCACCACCCAGGCGGCCGATGATGTCCGAATTGCGGCAGGAGGCCCGCAATGCGTTGGCAACCGCCAGTAGCATCCGGTCGCCGGCCTGGTGTCCGAGGTTGTCGTTCACGGACTTGAGGCCATCCACATCAAACAGCGCGATGACAAACGATTCTTTGTGGCGCAGCGCTCGGTCCAGAGAAATTTTGAACAGGTCCTCGAAATAGCGCCGCGTCAGCAAACCGGTCAACGAGTCGACCTGGTAACGCTTGATATTCAGCGTGTAGCGTTCGCGGGCGACCAGCACCACTTCGATTTGCGTTCGGAAGCGTTCCACGATCTCCACGTCTTGGGCGTCGTAGGTTCCGGACTCGGCTGAATCGAGATTCAAGATGCCAAACAGCCGGTCGCCGATGAAGAGCGGTGCACTGATGACGGACTTGTATTCCCACTGACCCGGTTTGAACACGGTTTCAATCCGCAGGAAATCTTCCCGGGTGATGAGGCGCGCTTTTTCAATAACGCCCCCGGTTACCTGGTACAAAAAACAGTCTTCCAGCTTGAGATGAAACTTGTTGACGAATTCTTCGCTGAATCCCCGGGACGCGGCAAAGTTCAGATAGCCCTCTTCACTGAGGATCAGGACCGAGCCGGTACTGGCGGTGTTGAAGACCTGAAAGAGGTAATTGAGAATCGTGCGGTAAATCAGCTCGATATCTTCATTCAGCAGGATTTCCCGGTTCACCTGCACGTTCATCTCGGCCAGCAGGCTCAAGCGGCGCGAAGACTCTTGCAGCGTCCTGAAGCGCCTATACACCATGGCAAAGCCCAGGTTGATCAGCGCCAGGCTGATGAGCACGAGCACGGCAAGCGGCATGAAGGCGAAACCGAAGGAATGGAGTGCGACAAGACTTGCAGCGACGATGCCCAGCTGCGCCAACGCAGCCACAACAAAGCCCGCCTCCGAAGAATTGATAAACACCCGCATGCGAACGAGTATGGCATGCAGCGGGAGCCGCAGGAATGACCGGCCTCGATTCATAGCCCCAGGCGATTTGCGCCATTGAGAGCATTGATTAGCACTCTCTATATAAGAGTGCTAACATTTAGTCTCTGAACACAAGGAGTTCTCCTATGAATGCTTCCATGACCGTTCCAACCGCTGCTCTGAGTTTGGCCAATCCCTGGTCCATGGTGCCGCCCTTGGGCAATCTGGATGCCTATATCTCTGCAGCCAACCGCCTGCCCATGCTCACGCTGGAAGAAGAGCAGGAGTTTTCGCGCAAGTTCAAGAGTGACAACGACCTGGAAGCTGCCGGCAAGTTGGTGCTGTCGCACCTGCGCTTGGTCGTTTCGGTGTCCCGCCAGTACCTGGGCTACGGTCTGCCCCATGGCGACCTGATCCAGGAGGGCAATGTGGGCCTGATGAAGGCGGTCAAGCGCTTTGATCCCGATCAGGGCGTGCGTCTGGTGAGCTATGCCATGCACTGGATCAAGGCCGAAATCCACGAATACATCCTGAAGAACTGGCGCATGGTCAAGGTGGCCACCACCAAGGCGCAGCGCAAGCTGTTTTTCAATCTGCGCTCCATGAAGCAACGCTTCAAGAGTGACGATGCCGCTGCCGACCTGGGCACGCACCGTGACACGCTCAACCCCGAGCAGGTCAGCGCCATGGCGCATGAGCTCAAGGTCAAGCCGGAAGAAGTGCTGGAGATGGAGATGCGCCTGTCCGGTGGTGACGTGTTGCTGGATCCCAGCCCATCGGATGAAGGCGAAGACGCCTTCGGCCCGATTGCCTATCTGACCGACACCAACCATGAGCCTCTGGCCATGATTGAGGCACGCCAGCGCGACATGCTGGCCACCGATGGCATTGCCACTGCGCTCGACAGTCTGGATGCACGCAGCCGCCGTATCGTCGAAGAACGTTGGCTCAAGGTCAATGACGACAATTCCGGTGGCATGACATTGCACGACCTGGCCGCCGAATACGGTGTGAGCGCCGAGCGCATCCGCCAGATTGAGGTGGCGGCCATGAAGAAGATGAAGACGGCGCTGGCAGCCTACGCCTGATCGGTCACCCCTAAAAAAGCCCCGCCGGTTTGCACCGCGGGGCTTTTTTGTGTCTGTGCACCTGGACTCAGGCGCCATCCAGTAGCGTCTGGATGTCCTTGGTCAGCGCCTCTTTAGGGCTGCCATAGCGGGTGAACAGGCGCAGCTTGCCCTTGGGGTCGTAGATGTAGCTGCCGGCGGAGTGGTCCATGGTGTAACTGGTAGGGGTGCTGCCATCCACCTTCTTGTAATAGATTTTGTAGTCCTTGGTCAGTTCCACCAGCTTTTCGGGGGTGCTGTAAAGCGCCAGAAACGTGGGATCGAAATTTTCCATGTAGGCCTTGAGCAGCTCGGGTGTGTCGCGCTCCGGGTCCACGGTGACAAACAGCACCTGCAGGCGTTCGCCGTCCTTGCCCAGGGCCCGTTTGATGTCAATCATTTCGGTCATGGTTGTAGGGCAGACGTCCGGGCACTGGGTGTAGCCGAAGAACATCAGCACCACTTTGCCGGCAAAGTCCGTCAGATGGCGCACCTGGCCGTTGTGATCGGTCAGTTCGAAGCCCTTGGCATAGTCCACACCGGTGACATCCACCGACGAAAAACTGGGCTTTGAATCGGAACATGCAGCCAGGAATCCGGCCGACCCGGCCAGCAGTGCGCAGGCGGCCAGGCGCTGCAGGGTTTGTCGTTTGTTCATGGCTTTCTCAAAATGCATCACAACAGGTAATGGTCCAATAGTAGCGCGGCGAACAACGCGCTCAGGTGGATCAAAGAAAAGCGGAAGGTCTTGCGCGCCAATTCGTCCGAATAATGGCGCAGCAACTGCCAGCCATACCAGCTGAAGCCCGCGCTCAGAACCACGGCGGTCACCAGGTACAGCCAGGAACTCATGCCGTAGACAAAGGGCAGCAGGCAGGCCGCAAACAGCACAAAGGTGTAGAGCAGGATATGCAGGCGAGTGAAGTCACTGCCATGGGTGACCGGCAGCATGGGCAGGCCGGACTTGCGGTAGTCCTCCACCCGGTACAGCGCCAGGGCCCAGAAGTGCGGCGGCGTCCACAGGAAGATGATGAGGAACAGGATGATGGCCTCGGGACCCACATCCCCCGTCATGGCGGCCCAGCCCAGCACGGGTGGCATAGCGCCCGAGGCACCGCCAATGACGATGTTTTGCGGTGTGAGCGGCTTCAAAATCACGGTGTAGATAACGGCATAACCGACAAAGGTGGCAAAGGTCAGCCACATGGTGAGCGGGTTCACATACACGTAAAGCAGGTACGAGCCCATGCCACACAGCGCTGCCGAGAAGAGCAGGGTTTGGGGATTGCTCAGCTCGCCTTTGGCGGTGGGCCGCCAGGCGGTGCGGCGCATTTTGGCGTCGATGCCT
>CANFIH010000086.1 GCA_947446855.1 Burkholderiales bacterium | reverse complement strand
AAGACGTGCTTTGCCAGATCAATGCCAATTGTCGTAATCTCCATGGTGGACGCTCCTTTCGCTTCGGGTGGTTAAGTAACACCCCCCACTTTGGCACTTAGATGCCGCTATTGGAAGGGGCGTCCATTCCATTGGCCCGGCGCGGGATTTTTATTTTCTGCCGCACGTTCCGCGTACTTGTTGAAGCGCCAGGCGGTGCCTTCGGCGGTGATGCGCCGCCAGGTGGCGCGTTTTTGCGTGGGCTCCATTTCGGTCCACTTCTGCACTTCTTCAAACGAGCGGCCGCAGCCCTTGCACCAATCATCGCCCTGACTGGTGGAGCAAATGGCAATGCAAGGCGTGTCGGGTGTGGACTGGTACCACGCCAGCCAGGCGGTATAGGCCTGGGCCGGCATGGTGGCTTCGTCGGCTTCGCTGTCGTGGTGATACACCATGTGCGCATACACGGCAGCCAGCGCTGCCGTGGGCGCGGGCAGCGACAGTCCATCCGGCGAAGGCTCACGGGCGCGCCAGTAGTTGATGGCCGACTCGATATCGGTGATGTGAATGCCAGCCAATGGAGATGCCTTGCGCAAGCCTGCGGTAGTGAGGGGAGGCGCATCATAGCCCGCGCACCACGTCCGAGCTTGCCACATGGTCTGACCCTGATTTTTCAGGGGGCTTAAGCCGCTTGCCTAAGATCGCCGCTGAAAGGTGAATTTATGGACATGTTTTCTACGCCATGGTGGTCGGCACTGCTGGCTATCGTGCTGATCGACCTGGTGCTGGCCGGCGACAACGCCATCGTCATTGCGCTGGCAGCCCGCAATCTGCCGCCTCGGCTCAAGGGCAAGGCCATTCTGTGGGGCACGGTGGGCGCTATCGGTGTGCGTGCGCTGATGACGGTGGGCGTGGTCTGGCTGCTCAAAATCCCCGGGCTGATGGCCGTGGGGGGGCTGGCCCTGCTCTGGATTGCCTACCAACTGTTGGCCGACAGCGGCAGCGAAGCACACGATGGCCCGTCTGCCACCACCTTCATGGGCGCCATGAAGACCATCATCGTGGCCGATGCGCTCATGGGCGTGGACAACGTGCTGGGCGTGGCCGGTGCTGCGCATGGTGCGTTTGACCTGGTCCTCATCGGCCTGCTGATCAGCGTACCGATTGTGGTGTACGGCAGCACGGTGGTGCTGCGTCTGGTTGAGCGCTTTCCGGTGATCATTCAGCTCGGTGCCGCCGTGCTGGCCTTTACCGCTGCCAAGATGGTGGTGAGCGAGCCGCTGCTGATGCCGGTGTTTGGTGACGCGCATAGCGTGCTGCAGCCGGTGCAGACCGCCGCCCGCTGGAGCGTTTATACGATGGCGGTGTTGGGCGTGCTGGCGGCCGGTTGGTGGGCGCAGCGCCGCAGGGTCTGAACACCCAACCGACCCGGTGCTATGCTGACCGCATGAAACTCCTCGCAAAATGGCTTCTCAGCGCAGCCGCCCTGCTGGCGGTGGCGCATCTGTACAGCGGTGTGGTGGTGCAGAGCTTTTCCGCCGCGCTGGTGGCGGCACTGGTCATCGGCCTGCTCAATGCGGTGCTGCGCCCGGTGCTGATCGTGCTGACCTTGCCGGTGACGGTGATCACGCTGGGGCTGTTCCTGTTTGTCATCAACGCGCTGCTGTTTTACTGGGCCGCGGCCCTGCTGGACGGGTTCCAGGTCCGGGGCTTTGGTGCCGCGCTGGTTGGCTCGCTGCTCTACACCCTGCTCGGGCTGGTGATCCACTCAGCGCTCGAGCGCCTGTTCCCGCAGCATTGATTCCATTTGCCGGGCCCGCGTGTCCACGATCGAGGCTTCGATGTGGTCGGCCGGCAGGCTGCTCTTGCGTGCCATGTCCTGCGCCACCTTGAAGCGCGTCAGCGCTGCCGTGTAATCCAGCTGCGCCACATTGACTTCGGCTTCGGCCCGCACCGCCGCCACCGACCGCCCCATGGCAGCATGCGCTGCGGCCAGCAGTTGCCAGGCTTGTGCATCGCGCGGGTGGTCTGCCACCCAGGTCTGCAGGTTTTGCGCGGCAGCATCGCCCTTGCCTGCCAGCGTATCGGCCTGCGCGCCCAACAGCAGGGCCGCGCGGCTAGCGTCGGCGCGCATGGCGGAGGACTTCGCCAAACCCGCCGCACCGGCAATATCACCTTGCACCAAAGCCATCTCCAGGGACAACAGACGCGCCAGGCGGGTCGCGGCAGCATTGCCCGCAGTGCGCTCCTGCAAACGCACCAAGGTGGCGCGGGCCAGCGCAAAATCCCGCAGCTTGAGGGCCGACAGCGTGGCTCCGTACAGACTGCCCACCTGGGCTGCGGCGGAGAGTTTGCCCAGATTGGCGGGCTGCACCTCCTGGCCCCAGATGCGCAAGGCGTCGACGGCGGAGTTGGACAGCACGCGCGCCCGGGCCGCCACCATGGCATGCTCCAGCGTGGTGACCGGGCTGACGCCGGCCTGCTCGGATTGGCGCACGCGCGATTGCATATCGGCAATGCGCTCGGTGGTCAGCGGATGGCTGCGCAAATACGGAAATCCACCGGCGTCATTCAGTCGGCTGGACTGCTGCAACTTTTCAAACATGCCGACAAAACCCTGGGGCGCAAAGCCGGCCTGGGCCTGTACCGTAAAGCCGATGCGATCGGCCTCGCGCTCCATGTCGCGCGAGTAGTTCAACTGGCTTTGCACGGCGGCGGCCTGGCCGCCCACGATGGTGGCCTGCGCCGCACTGGGGTCCTTGCTGGCCGCCAGAATGCCCAGAATCATGGCACCCATGAGCCACGGCGCTTGTGCCGCCTGACGCGACATGGAGCGCGAAATATGGCGCTGCGTGACGTGGCTGAGCTCATGCGCCAGCACCGAGGCCAACTCGTCGCGGTTGCTGACAATGCCCACCAGGCCCAGATGCAGCCCGAAATAGCCACCGGGCAGCGCAAAGGCATTCACCGAGCGGTCACGCCCCAGCAGGATTTCCCAGGCAAAGGCTTCGTCAAGCGAAGCCGGCAGTTCGCCACGCAGGCGCGAGGCCGCCATCAGCGGCTGCCAGATGCCCTGCACATAGTCCATGATGACCGGGTCATCCACATAGTCGGGGTCGCGGTACAGCTCGCGCGCGATACGGTCGCCAATACGCCGCTCGGCCGAGGGGGTTAAATCGTTGCCGTCCCCCAGATTGGGCAGGGCAGTGGCGGCAGCGGCTGGCACAGCGGTCTGCGGCAAGGCGGGGCTGGCCAGCAGCGTGAGCAGGCCCAGCAGCAGGGCCTGGCCCATTGGCAGCAGGCGGAAACGGAGCACTGAATTGTTGGGGGCCATCTGAATGCGTTGGTAAGCAGGACCACAGGATGCCATCAAGCGCAGGGCTTGCGCGTCAAGCTCGGGTAAAGTCCTTGATTATGAGCACACTGACCCATTTCGACGCCCAAGGGCAAGCCCACATGGTGGACGTGGCCGCCAAGCAATCCACCCACCGCATCGCAGTGGCCCAGGGCCGCATTGACATGCTGCCGGCGACGCTGGCCTTGATTGAATCCGGCAACGCCAAAAAGGGCGATGTGCTGGGCATTGCGCGCATTGCCGGCATCCAGGGTGCCAAGCGCACCAGCGAGCTGATTCCCCTGTGCCACCCGATTGCCCTGACCCGCGTGGCCATGGCCTTTGAGGTGGTGCACGCCACGGCTTTGCAGCCGGCCCATGTGCTATGCAGCGCCACAGCCGAAACCGTGGGCCCCACCGGCGTGGAAATGGAAGCGCTGACGGCCGTGCAGGTGGCCCTGCTCACCATTTACGACATGTGCAAGGCGGTGGACCGCGGCATGACGATGAACAACATCACGCTGCTGGAGAAACACGGCGGCAAGTCAGGGAGCTTTGTCGCCGGGGCCTGAGTCCTGCGCCTGCTTCCATTGCGCATAGTCGGCCGCAAAGGCGGCTTGGTAGCGTTGCTCAAAAAAGGCGGCTTCTTCGGTATCGCCCAAGAGCAGCGCGCTGTTGATCAACTTCTCCACCACGTTTTGCTCCGGTGAAAAGTGCAGCATCTCCAGCGCCAGGGCGTGGATGTGGGCTGCGTTGTCCCGGGTCAGCGGTGTGATGCCCAGTTCGGCAAACTTGACCTGGTCGGCAAATAGCCACGCACCGCTGATCTTGTCCAGCGTACCGTCACGGTAGGCGCCCGCACGCTGCGACGCCGGCAGGTAAATCTGGCTGATACGCCAATAATCCCAGCCCACGCAGCTGCAAGCGGCGATCACCGCCACCGCGATGGCCATCGGACAAGGGCCCGGCACGATACGCCCGGCGCCGCATGCGGCAGGCGCACTGGCAGCGCGTGACGGCCGGGTGTGCCAGAGCAGCCAAACCGCCAGCAGCGCCGCCAACTGGAACGGCCCGTACCACAGCGGATATTCCAGCAGGCTGTGCAAGCCGATCACGGCCAGCACCGTCCAGGCCATTTGGCGCGTGGCGTCCTGCTCGCGCCAGGGCCGGCCGCGCAAGAGCAGCCACAGCAAACTGCCACAGATGGCCACCGCAACCGGAACACCCAGCTCCACGGCCAAGTGCAGTGGCAGGTTGTGGGCATTGCCCAGAATTTCGCAAAAGCGCGGGCCCTCGTACAGGGTGATGAAATGCGCGTAATCCAACTCGCCCCAGCCCCAACCCAGCCAGGGCTTTTGCGCGATCAAATGCAGCACGTTGGACCAAAGCGTCAGACGGCTGGCGCAGGGATCGCTCGCCTCGCCCACCCGCCCCAGAATGCCGCTGTGCAGCGGATCCAAACCCGCCAGATGCGGCAGTGCCCACGCAGCCACCACGTAGCCCAGCAGGGACAACAAGACGGTGACACGGCCACGACGCCACAGCAGCCCGAGCAGTAGCAACAACAGCAACTGCAACAGGCCGGTGCGTGAGCCGGAGGCTGCATCGGCGCAGACCAGCAAGACCGCTGCCAAGCCGGAGAGCGTAAGCGCGGCCGGACGGCGACCAGCGCTTTCGCCTGCTGCAGCAGCACCCTGCACCTGCCACCAAAGCAGGGCCGCCAAGCCGATCGCCAGCAAGGTCGCCAACTGGTTGCGCTGGCGCAAGTTGGCATAGGCCTGGCCGGCTTCGGTGTAATTTACGAAGGGGCTGAAATGCTCGGCCCAACCCAGGTATTGCAGCAGGCCCATCGCCGCGCTGGCAATAGCCGCCGCCAGCCAAGCCGCCGCGATGGTTTGCGTGCGCGTGGGTATGTCCACGCGTTGAAGTTCCCACAGCAACCCGCAGAGTGCGGCTGCCACCCACACCGTCAGCGACTGCACCACGGGGTGCGTGGGGCCGAAGGTCAGGGGGTTGAGCCAGGGGAGGGCCAGCAGGAGGATGTAGCCTAGAGGTACCAAAAAAAATATGCCTTTCAGGCTATTTGAGATGTCTATAAATGCACTTATTTCAAAGAAGATGTGAAACTTAGCAATCCTGATCCGCTTCCAATTAGCAAGTTGTTGGCCACATTAAAACCACAAGACAAATACCGCACATGCATGCAATAGAAAATTCAGTTTTCTTTAAAAGATTTTTAATAAACCATGACCATGAAATACATCCGGAAGTTTACACATCAATAATTGATTTATATTTAAAAATCTTTATTTACTGGCCATCGTACTCTAGCGATTGGGGGATATAAGGCAGACAACTCACCCCAACGAATTCTTGATACCTCTATTGCTCTTGGCGTACTTAACTTTGCAAGTAATTTCAACCAATACTCACTTTCATCAACGCGTCCGGCTTGTGCAAGCATGGCCGCCAACCTATACATCCCCAATGCACTCGGTTGCATTTGAGTCAAATCTTTAGCCCATGCTATTTCTTCATTACTATAGACATGTCCCACGTCCATTCTGACAAACTTCAGGTAATCACGCCATTGTGTCAAAACTCGCACATTGGGAGGTGCTGAAGGAATAGAAGTCGCAATTTTACTCTGCTCAAAACGTAAACCATAAAAACTTGTTTCCACATTCAAATAGTCTCTAATGGTTAGAAAAGCACCCACTGACACAAGAATGGAAAATAATATTGAAACCCATTTATTGGTTCTCAGAACAACGCGCGCTCCAAAACTTGTCTCCAATGCACCAACCAGCAACCCAAAAGGGAAAAGGAAATATCCATACTGCAATGGAAATTCCAACATCGCGTGCACAGACAAAACACAGATAGCTAACAGCAATACTAATTGCTGAACGTCAGAGACCTTTCTCAATGCGATCCACCACCAGCGGACTAAAAATGCCACAGACAGCAAACCAATTGGCAACCCATTCCACAGCAGCAAATCCAGAAACAGGTTGTGCGCCTGTTGCAAGTTGCTACCTGGGAATACTTCCCCTAAGGGCAGCACGAATTGGGTATGGCCGACTTGCCCCCAGCCATATCCTGCCCATGGACGCAACGCCATGGCCTCGAGCATAGTGTTCCATATCCAACTTCGTGCTGGATCTGACAATCCACGCAATTCCACAACCAATCCGTCATCTGCTGCACGCCTCATCTCCGGTAGCATCACAACAAACAAGGCAAACACCAGCGCTAACGACAAAGCCGCGTAAAACTCCAAGTGGGATCTCAGCAAATTTTTCCAAAATGCCAGTGCAAACACGATTAATGAAACTGTAATCCACGCCGTTCTGGACTCTGTCAGCGCCAAACTCAAAAGCAAAAGCAAAATTAAACCTACGGCGATCGACCCCTTAATTTTTTTACGAATATAGAACCAATAACTCCCAACAATGCCCAGCAACAATAAACTAGCAAGCTGGTTAGGCTGTCCCAAATTAGCCGAAGATCGAGTTCCAAGAGTAGACAATATCCAGATGCCAGCCCAAGTAAAATTTAACGCTTGATAAAATTGAAAAAACATGGAAACTATGCATGCAATCAATAGCGAAGCAAATATTAAATCTCCCACCTGGTGAGGCTTCGACCGCTCCCAATTAGCACCCGTCAAAAAGGCCAGGGCCAATCCAGCCAAATAAATTGCAGGCATCCATACACAACCGAATTGTTGTATCAACCCTGTGATACCTTGCAATATAACAACGACAATTAACAAAAAAACAAACAATGGCAATTCATGCCAATGTGAAAAACTGCATTGTAAATACAATACTCTACAGGCCACTGATAACAAAACTATAGCTGCCCAGGCCTCAGCCTGAAAGGCCGTCCATGGGGGAGCGTGATTGGGGAACAACCAAGCAAGTGGAAGCAGGAGCACTGCCAGCAACCACTCTATCGGTTTGAGCATAGAAACCTTAATAAATTTGGCAAAAAAAAGAGAGTTCGAAAACTCTCTTTTTGTAAAATTTCCAGATTTTACCTACAAGTGGCAGGCATCCATTTTGCAGGAGTTCCAGCACAAGTCCAGCTAGTAATGGCAGTTGTTCCACTCAAAACGGGCGATAGAGTAACGACAGTATCATCGGTGGCAACAACCTTACCAGAAACTGTAATGACACCAGAAGTGTCGCCAACTGACATAGCCGTGGCTCGGCCAGTCGCCGAAAATCCAGTCGCACAGGATGAAAGCCCACCCGCACCACTCGATTGAACCATTTCGGACACGCAGGTTCGAGCTCCACTCGCTGCCAACACCACTTCCGATGCCTTGGCACGATTGGTGTAATCCTGATAAGCCGGCAACGCCACCGCAGCCAAAATACCAATAATCGCCACAACGATCATCAACTCGATCAGGGTGAAACCCTTTTGGACTTTTTGCATAGAACGCTTCATTTTCAGCTCCTTGGTTAATAAAGACAGAGGCTGATCTATCAGCAGATTCCGTGCCACGCAGTTCAGCCGCTTATTCGCACCCCGCGTGGGCGTTTTTTGACCTAAAGCGTCAGGACAGGCGGCAGGCCTCGACCAAAACTGTCACCTCTGACATTTTCGTCACACGGCAGGGTTACTTGATGCACACCTGGCGGACCATCTTCAGGTCGGTCAGGCCCATCATGATTTTTTCCATGCCGTCCATCTTCAGGGTGCGCATGCCGCCTTCCACCGAGGCGGCAAACAGCACGGCGACGCGGGCGCGTTCCTGGATGAGTTTTTTGACTTCGTCATCGGCCACCAGCAATTCGTGCAGGCCGACGCGACCTTTGTAGCCGGTCTTGTTGCACTTATCGCAGCCCACGGCGCGGTAGAGCCTGATCTGGCCGTTCTCGCCATAGGTCTGCATCCAGCCGTCCACCATTTTTTTGCTCTCGCCGGCATAGTCCAGTTCCCAGGCCTTGGTGTGGCGCAGTTCGTCGGCGTATTCGGCGGCAAACAGGCGCAGTTCTTCGGCGCCGGGGACGTAGCTTTCCTTGCAATCGCACAAGCGCTTGGCCAGGCGCTGGGCCAAGATGCCCAGCAGGGCGTCGGCGAAGTTGAACGGGTCCATGCCCATGTCCATCAAGCGGGTGATGGATTCGGGCGCGGAGTTGGTGTGCAGGGTGGAGAACACCAGGTGGCCAGTGAGGGACGCTTCCACGCCCATGGCCACGGTTTCCTTGTCGCGCGACTCACCCACCATGATGATGTCGGGGTCGGCGCGCAAAAAGGCGCGCATGACCAGCGCAAAGTCGATGCCGGCCTTCTTGTTGATCTGCACCTGGCGCAGACCTTTTTGCGTGATTTCCACCGGGTCTTCAGCGGTCCAGATTTTGGTGTCGGGCTTGTTCAGAAACTTCAGGATGCTGTGCAGCGTGGTGGTCTTGCCGGAGCCGGTGGGGCCGCAGACATAAAACAGGCCGTAAGGCTTGCTGACCGTGGTTTCCAGCCGCGCCTTGTTGTGCGGCGTGAGGCCCAGCTTTTCCAGGGGTATCGGTTCGCCAGCCGCCAAAATCCGCATGACCACGTCTTCCACGCCGCCGGCGGTGGGGATGGTGGCTACGCGCAGTTCGATGTCCAGCGGGCCGTATTTTTTGAACTTGATCTTGCCGTCCTGCGGCTTGCGCCGTTCGGAAATATCCAGGTCGCACATGATCTTCAGGCGCGTCACCATGGCCTGGCGGAAATGGGCCGGCACTTCCACATAAGGCGCCAGGCTGCCGTCCACCCGGAAGCGGATGCCGGTCTTGAACTTGCCGGGCATGGGCTCGATGTGGATGTCGGAGGCCTTCTGGTTGTAGGCGTCGATGATGACCTTGTTGACGAACTTGACCAGTTCGTTGTCGGCCGCCGCAGACTCCAGCGCCGACACCTCGTTGCTGCCATCATCAATCGGGCCGCCGTCCATATCGGCCAGCAACTGGTCGATGGTGGCAGTGTCCGTCACTGCGCCAAACAACTGCGCCAGCGTCTGCTCAAACTCAACGTGGGTGCTGACGCGGTAAGAGAACTTGGTGATGCGCGGGAACACCTGCGGCACGATGCGTGAGCCGCGCACGGCCTCGGGATCCTGGCACATGATGAGCAGCCCGTCAGGCGACTCCTCCAGCGGGATCCAGCCCTGCTCCACGACAAATTCACGCTTCAGCACGCCGTGCAGGGCTTCAATGCGCAAGCGACCCGGGTCAAAAGGCTCGTAGGGTTCGGCAAAAAACTTGGACAGCGCGGCACCGACTTGCGCGGGCTTGAGCTTGAACTGCGCGAGCAGCAGTTGTTCCACCGGCAACTCGCGGTTGCGCGCATCCTGCACACAGTGGCCCAACTCATCTTCCGTCAACAAGCCGTCGGCAACCAGCCCGTCGTACTTGGTGACCTTGCGGCGCGGGCCGTCTTCCACCTTCTTGGCCCGCTGCCGGATGGCGGTGGCCAGTGTCTTGCACACCTCGGCCACGCCGTCGAGCTCCAGCGCGCCAAAAGACTCGTCGCTCTTGTTGTTGATGACCTGCAGCACGCCGTGCAGCCGATCGCCTTCCAGAATCGGCGCCACCAGCATCTGGCGCGTGCGGTAACCGGAGCGGCGGTCCACCTCCTTCAAAAAGGCCAGCGCCGGGTGGATGCGTTTGAGGGCTTCGTCGTCATAGACATCGGGCAGGTTCAGGGCTTTCTTGCTAAAGGCGGCATAACCGGCAATGCTTTGCGGCGTGATCGGCAGCTTGAGGTCGCGGCTGCTGTTGAGGCCGGTCTTGATCTTGGACACGATGGCCGTGCCGTCTTCATTGACCGCGTACAGCGTCAGCCGGTCGGCATTGAGCAGTTTGCAAATATCCTGGCTGGTCTCGAGCATGATTTGCTCGACGTTTTCGGTATCGTGAATGCGCGCCGTCACCCGGTGCAGCTGGCGGTAAAACAGCGCCTCAAAGGTCATGCCGCGCTTTTGCGAGGGCAGCTTTTGCGTTTCAAAAAAAACTTGTTCGGCCGATTTTTCAGAGCCTGGCACAGGCAGCACGCTGCTCATATCTCGAACTCCTGGCCGGCATGCAGCCAGTGGATATCGTGGCTGACGTGGGGCCCGAAGCGCTGGGTCTGATCAAAACGCTGAATCTCCGACATGATCATTTCGGTCTCTGCCGGTTTGGTGTGCGTGATGTAGATGGGGTAGCGCTGGTCACTGGGAATATTGTCCAACTCGTGCGCCAGCGATTCCGGTGACAGGTGCAGGCTGCGCAGGGCCAGCTCTTTTTCCCGGTTGCTAAAAGCCGTCTCTATCACCAGCATGGCGACCTTGAGCCGGTTGACACGTTGCCAAAACGCGGGGTTGCGCTCGGTGTCGCCACTGAAAACCCAGCAGCCCTTGCCGGCGCTGATGGCAAACCCGGCGGCCGGCACCGTGTGCACCGCAGGCAAGACCTCGACTTGCTTAGCGCCAAACTGCAGGGTTTGTCCGGTCTGCACCGCGTGGAAGCGAACAAACGGCTGCGCGGCCGACGGTATGCGGCTGAAGTCGGGCCAGATCACGTCGTTAAAAATATGGGCCTTGAGAGCCGCAATGGTT
This sequence comes from Burkholderiales bacterium, assembly GCA_947446855.1. Taxonomy (GTDB): domain Bacteria; phylum Pseudomonadota; class Gammaproteobacteria; order Burkholderiales; family Burkholderiaceae_C; genus Allorhodoferax. The sequence continues at coordinate 5,917 of CANFIH010000086.1, read as the reverse complement.
CCTGCCAGAGCGTAGATATCCAAGGGCTTGCCGCGCTGCCCCGCCACCGAGTCCACCATCAGGGGCAGTGCTGCCACATGATCCAGGTGCGAGTGGGTCAAGAGTACGCTGTCTACCGCGCGCATTTCTTTCAGGGTCAGATCCCCCACACCGGTGCCGGCGTCCACCAGCAAATCGCTGTCAATGAGAAACGAGGTGGTTCTGCAGTCTTTGGCAATGGCGCCGGAGCAACCGAGTACACGCACTTTCACAGCGGGCGCCTCTTGGGGCTCAGGAACCGGTGCGCCTTGGTCATGGCTGGCCTTTGGTCCAGCGTTCGCTCAGGCTTGAACGAACTGCATTTGGGTGCCTGCCAGCTCGATCACATCGCCGTTTCGCAGGGGCAGCGGGTCGGACGTGATGACGTTGCCGTTCAAGGTGGGGTTACCGCCCCCTTCGACATGGTGCACTACATAGCCCTGCTGGCGCTTGGTAATAGCTGCCACCGCCACGGCAGGCTTGCCAATCGTGGTCACCACCTTGGTCAGCTGCACCTCTCGTCCGGCAGCAGCGCCGCTCAGGACCTTGATGGTGGCTGCCGTCATTACAACAGGCTCTGCGACCGCCGGCCGGCTTGCCGCAACAGGACTTGCTGCGGGAGCAGGCGCAACATAGGAATGGGGCCTGACAACCATGGTCTGGTCGAAATGGTCGGCTACGTTGTCACCGACAAATTTGATCTTGTACTTGCCCACCTCGATGCCGTCACCGTTCTGCAGGGCCTGCTTTTTGATTGCCTTGCCGTTGACGTAGGTGCCGTTGGTGCTGTTGAGGTCTTCCAGCACGACCTCGGGACCGCTCATGTGAATGACCGCGTGCTCACCGCTGACTGCGAGGTTGTCAATCACGATGTCGTTATAGGGCCTGCGTCCCAAGGTCGTTCTTTCCTTGGTCAGCTGCACTTCCTTTATAACAACCTCATCGATCGACACGATCATTTTCGGCATGACCGGCTCCTTTTCCTGTAATTTAAATCTGGAAAATTAAACGCGTGCTACTTCCCTAGCAATCTCGCGATTAAACCCCGCTTTTCGGCGGCCTCATGGACTTCCACCATCAAAACGGAAATATTGTCCCGCCCGCCATTGTCGTTAGCCAGATCAATCAACATCTGCGCCTTGTGCTCCAGACTCCCATCGGCCCGCACAATTTTAGCGATGGCCGGGTCCTGCACCATGTCGGACAAACCATCGGAACACATCAGGTAAATGTCTCCCAGTTCCACCGGGTACTCGTTGACCTCCAGCATCACCACCTCTTCCACGCCCAACGCCCGTGTCACCAGATTCCTGATATTGGAATACAGCGCCTGTTCGGGCGTCACCAGGCCGGCGTCCATCTGCTCCTGCAGCAAAGAATGGTCGCGCGAAATCTGTTCGAGTTTGCCGGCGCGCATGCGATAGCAGCGTGAGTCTCCAACATGGCCCAACACCAGGGTGTCATCGCGAAACACAGCCACCACCAGGGTGGTGCCCATCCCCGAATAGTGCGCATTGGCATTGGCCGCGTTAAAGATGGACAGGTTGGCGCTGTCCACACAAATCTCCATGGCGCGACGCACTTCCTTGGGGCGGGCCGTGTCACCCACCTCGTTCAGCCAGCGGCTCAGTTCCAGCTTGATGAAGGCGGTCGCCATGCCACTGGCAACCTCACCTGCGTTGTAGCCTCCCATGCCATCGGCCAACACCGCCAAGCGTGTGCTTTCCTCCACGGCGACGGAGTCTTCGTTGTTGCTACGCGCCCGGCCGGTGTCCGTTTTTGCACAAAATTTGTAAATCATTCTTGACTTTATATTTCAATATCCGCAGCAGCGTCGGTCCCCACCTGGCTTTTTGACGGGCCCGGCTGAGGGGACGAGACGCTATGCGTTGTATCCATCAACGACGTACTTTGCCATTCTTCGCCAGCCGCCAGCTTATCCGGCTGTCCGGCACCTTGCCCTGTGACAGCCCGCAAATCAGCCGCGAACTGATCACCGGTTTGGTAACGCGTCCCGGGGTGCTTGCTCAGCGCCAGCGCGACGATGTTGGCCAGCTCCTCCGAGAGCTCCGCACGCAGGGTGCGGATATCAGGCGGCTCTTCATGGGCGATCTTGAACATCAGCTCCGACAGCGAAGCGCCCCTGAAAGGCAAGGTACCGGTCAGCAGTTGGTAGAGCATAACGCCCAGCGAATACAGGTCCGAGCGTCCGTCCACCTTTTTTCCAGCCAGTTGCTCGGGCGACATGAAACTGGGCGTGCCCAGTACCAGACCGGTCCGGGTCCGGCTGGAATCGGTAATGCGCGCAATTCCAAAGTCGGTCACCTTGACCATGTCGCTGGCCCCGTCGTACATGATGTTGGCGGGTTTGATGTCACGGTGCACCACATTCTGCCGGTGCGCATAGGCCAGCGCACAGGCCACGCGCTCCACGATGCCCAGCACCCGGGCCACCGGCAATAGCTGGTCCCGCTTGCAATAATCGGACAGATCGTGCCCCTTGAGAAACTCCATGGCGATATAAGCCAACTCGTGCTCCTCTGCGGCATCAAATATCGTGACGATGTTCGGGTGCTGCAAACGCCCTGCGGTTTCTGCTTCGCGAAAGAAACGTTCGCGCACGTCGGTGAGCTCGGCGCCGGCAAATTCCTGGCTCAATGCCAGGGTCTTGATCGCCACAATACGCCCGATCTTCGGGTCCCGTCCCTGGTACACCACGCCCATCGCACCCTTGCCCAGCTCCTTTTCTATCTGGTAGCGTCCCAGCATGGGCCTGGTCGCAGCGCCACCATCCAGCTGCGTGCCGCCGCCAGCGCCATGGCCGGCATCACCGCCCGGAGTCAGGGCCTGCGGCGAAGTCCTGGCCGGGGTCAGTCGGGCCTTGATATCCTTGTAATCGGCGTCAAACGCAGCCATGTGCTGGTATACCTCCCTGGCCTTATCGAACTGGCGCTTGCGCTCAAAGTCCAGCGCCAAACTGTACAGATTGCCCATTACGGCATCTGCCAGGGGCAGGCGGCGCAGGCGTTCGAAGGCCATCTCCAGCTGGCCCTGACCTTGCAAGGCCAGAGCCATCATGCGGTGGGTCTCGGCCGACTCCGCCTCGGGCTTCGCCTGACTATCCTCGCCCGCCGGAAGCCGCCGGCGGATCAAGGCCAGATGCCCCAACACCAACGCCATCGCCGGGAACACCAACTTGATCCAGATTGCAGCACCTGCCAGCAGACCCCACTCCAGCGCCAACAGCGCGACACACAGCCCCAAGGTCGTGGCGGCTGCACTACCGCCCGACAAACGGGGCAGGCCGATCATCAGATAGACCGCCACCAGCAGAAAGGCACCCAGCGCGGCCCAGGCGCTCCATGGCGGTTGGACCATGAAATGCGCCTGCAGAATGCTGGAGGTACTGTGCGCCACCATCTCCACCGGGAACAGCGCGGCATAACCTGGGGCTGGAAACTGCCCGCCCAGATTGGGCGCCGTGGTGCCGATGATGACGATCTTGTCGCGGTACTTGGCTATCGGTGTTTTTCCGCTCAGCACATCGGAAAAAGAGTCTGTGGCAAACGCCGGCTTGCCGGCATGCGCGCGATAAAACTGCGGCAGCATCAGTGCGGCGTCATCGGTGCGTATCCGCAGTTTTCCGAGCTGCACCGCCTCGCCCGTCTTGCGTTGGATATCAGCGACGCCCGCGTCAAGGCTCTTGAGCGCCGCCAGCAGGGCGATGGAGGGAATGGCCTTGCCGTCATAGTTCACCAGCAAGGGCTCCAAGCGAACGGTACCGTCCATATCGGGAATCGGATTCAGATGTCCAATGCCTGCCGCCGCGTTGCCAAGCAGTGCGATGGGCTGCTGGCCCCGCACAGCACCCAGCGAAAAACCATCCAGATCATCCAGTGCACTTTTCAGGGCATAGGCCGGCAGGGGACTGTCGGGCTTGGCGATCTGCCGCCCCGGCGTGAAGACCGAAGACAGCAGCACATTGCCGGCCTTCTGGACACTGCTTGCCAGCGCCGCATCGGTGTCCAGGACCGTTTCCGCTTCGGCAAGGAGTGTGCCGACCTGCTCATTGGCAGCACCCGCTTGCGTGCTGCTACCCAGTGCGTCCTTGATACTGCGAATGAACACCAGACCGGGGTCCGACTGCGGCTCAAAAAAGAAGGCCGTGTGCACAATGGTCTTCGCTTGGGCTGCGGCCAACAGGTCTATCAGCCGGGCATGCACATCGTGCGGCCAGGGCCAAGGGCCCATGCTGGAAATGCTCTGGTCGTCGATGGCAATGATGGCAATGCGATCGGAGGGCTGGCGCGCATTGCGGGTGCTGGCGAAGTCGTAGAAGTGACGCTCCAGCGGGCCCATGACGTCAGTGAACAGGTGCAAGACAAGCAACAACAACATCAGCGCCCCGGCAAACCCATGGTCCCGCCAGAAGACAGCTGCTTTACTGTTTGAAGACTTTGTCAATTGCCACCCTTGAACCGTAGACACAACCGGGGCATTCCGGCATAGCACTGCGTGCGATCCATTGTATGCAGGGCGCGGGCAGCTCAGCTTAAGCAGACGCCACAGCCCCGACAATTACCGCACGCCCTGATGGCTTGTGCCAGGGTGACGCTGCTCCCGGTTCTTCGCCTGTGCGGCCTGCGCGCGCGATAACCAGGGCACAAAAAAACCCAAGGGGTTAGCTTGGGTTGTCTTGTGGCTGCGGGGGTTTGAAGCCCGCAGCAGCTGATGCAAGGTCTGCTTACTTGAGCAGTGCCTTGAGCAGCTTGGCCATTTCCGACGGATTGCGTGTGACAGTAAAGCCGCACTCTTCCATCACTGCCAGCTTGGCATCCGCCGTATCGGCACCACCGGAGATCAGGGCACCAGCGTGGCCCATGCGCTTGCCGGCAGGAGCCGTCACGCCGGCGATGAAACCGACGATGGGCTTCTTCATGTTGAGCTTGCACCAGCGGGCCGCTTCGGCTTCGTCCGGTCCGCCGATTTCGCCGATCATGATGACCGCATCGGTATCGGGATCGTCGTTGAAGGCGCGCATCACGTCGATGTGCTTGAGGCCATTGATGGGGTCGCCACCAATACCGACAGCAGACGACTGGCCCAGACCGATTTCGGTCAGCTGAGCCACTGCTTCGTACGTCAGGGTACCGGAGCGGGACACCACACCGATACGACCCTTGCGGTGAATGTGACCGGGCATGATGCCGATCTTGATTTCATCGGGGGTGATCAGGCCGGGGCAGTTCGGGCCCAGCAGCAAAGTCTTCTTGCCGCCGGCAGCTTCCTTTTGCTTCATGCGGTTGCGCACTTCCAGCATGTCGCGAACCGGGATGCCTTCGGTAATGCAGATGGCCAGATCCAGATCGGCTTCCACAGCTTCCCAGATGGCAGCAGCGGCACCGGCCGGTGGCACATAGATCACGGACACGGTAGCGCCGGTATCAGCTGCGGCTTCCTTGACGGAGGCGTAGATTGGAATATTGAAGATGGACTCGCCAGCCTTCTTGGGGTTTACGCCCGCGACAAAGCAGTTCTTGCCGTTTGCGTATTCCTGGCACTTTTCCGTGTGGAATTGACCGGTCTTGCCGGTAATGCCCTGGGTGATGACCTTGGTGTCTTTATTGATGAAGATAGACATGTTTCTTGCTCCGCCTTACTGGACCGCTGCCACAATTTTTTGGGCCGCTTCGGCCATGGAGTCTGCGCTGATGATGGGCAGACCGGATTCAGCCAGCATCTTCTTGCCCAGGTCTTCGTTGGTACCCTTCATGCGCACCACCAGAGGCACGGACAGGTTCACGGCCTTGCAGGCGGTGATCACGCCAGTGGCGATGGTGTCGCACTTCATGATGCCGCCAAAGATGTTGACCATGATGGCCTTGACCTTGGGGTTCTT
>CANFIH010000085.1 GCA_947446855.1 Burkholderiales bacterium | reverse complement strand
CTGAGGTTGCGCAGCACCCAGGCCGGGCCGCAGCAGTTGCGTGGCTTTATTCCGTCACGCTATAGCGGTACTGAAAACATCGCTGCGGAAATTGGCAGCAACCAGCGTGATGCACTCATGCTGTCGCGCCTGACCCTGTGGCAAGACATCGGCGAAACCGGTGTGTTCGCTCTGGGGCAAAAGACGCTGATGACCCAGCAGGGTGACCTGCCACTGATGGGCATACGGTCGCTGGAGATGGCTGGCGCAGCGCCGGATCAGGGCAGCTTGCAATGAATGCACGAGACGCCCTGCATCCGGGCGCACGGGTTTTACCCTCCACGCTCGCGCCCTCGCAAAAGCGCACGGAGCGCCCCTACTTGCCCACCTTGTTTGATCGGCTCTGTGATGACGCACCGAGCGAATCTGTCGAGGCATCCGAGGCCTACGTCAGCAACCGTGTGCAAATGCGCCAGATCGTGCAGCGCGATCTGGCGCTGCTGCTCAACACGACCGACCAGAGCGATCTGCTCGACGCAGCGCGCTACCCCGAGGCGGCCAGGTCCACCATCAATTTTGGTGTGCCGGCGCTGGCCGGTGGCTACCTGTCCGAGAAAAAGTGGGCCGACATTGAAGCCATGATCCGCCGCGCCATTTTGAACTTTGAGCCGCGGCTGATGCCGCAAACGCTGGTCGTGCGGCCCATGCTCAAGGAGCACGCTACAGCGCACTACAACGTGCTCACTTTCGAAATATCCGGCCACATCCAGATGCAACCCTATCCCATGGAGTTCACCGTGCAAAGCAATGTGGACCTGGAAACCAACCGTATCGAACTGCACCACACCAGGAGCCCGGCCCCATGAACACCGTCGCCAATATTGCTATGGAACACGACAAGAAGCTGCGTCAGCTGTTTGAGCTGGCTGAAGACAACCAACTCGCGGTGCAGGACGCCATTGCCTGCCTGACGGCGGAGCGCGAAGCCTTGGCCAAAGAGCGCATGGTCTTAGCCAAAGCATCGATCAACTCGGCCGAGGTGTCAGACACCCTGCGCAAAGCAACGGCAGACGCCATACCTGCCATTGCGGCGGCGGCGGACAAATCCATCCAGGCTTCCATGGAGCGGGCATTGGCTTCCACGCACGAGGCCAACGATACGTTCCGGCGCGCGACAAGCGACGCCTCCGACAACCTGCGCCGCACCGCGACCGAAGCCGTGCCTGCCATCGAGCGCGCAGCCGACCGCGTTATCAAGGATTCCATGGAGCGCGCCCTGGGGCTGACGCAAGACGCCGCCTCGCGCATCTGGACCGGCACAGCCGCGCCGGTGGTGGAGCGCTTCAGCACCGTCACCCAGATGGCGGTTGAGATGGAGACGCGTATCCGCCGCGCCGGCTATCGCCACGCCTGGCAGTGGACGGCACTCACGGCCCTGGGCGTGGTGGCCACCATCGTCGTGGCTGTTGTTGGCGTGCAGCAACTCAAAAGCCAGCAAGCCGAAGTGCAACGCCAACAGGCGGATTTGCAGGCACAAAAGGCCGCCTTCTCCGAAGAGATGGCGCGCATGCAGGCCAGCGTGACCTTCCTGGAAAAAAAGGGTGGCCGCATTCATCTGGACAAGTGCGGGCCGGAGGGCCGCCTGTGTTTTGAAGTGACGTCTGACCAGGGCAATGGCCGTAACAACTTCAAGGGTAGTTGGTTTAGCAGCGACAACCAGAAGAGCTTTGTCATCCCCAAGGGGTATTGAGCCCTCACTGAACCATCCGGAAGGTAAACAAGCCATGACTCTGTTCAATGCGCCCCGCGCCCTCACCGTCAAAAGCCCCGCAATTCCGCAAGTGGCAGGCCAGCCTGCGCTGGTGCCGCTCAAGCTCGAAGGCAGCGAGGGCGTCAACAGCCTGTTTGAATACCGCCTGACGCTGCAAACCCCCGATGCCCTGAACTTCATGACCGGCACCGGCAGCAACTTCGATCTGGATGCCTTTGTCGGTCTGGAGCTGACCTGTTTTGTGGAACTGGAAGGCCAGGGCTCCTTTGCAGCCGGTCTGCCCGGTGGTGGTGGCGCAGCCAACCAGGGCGCCGGTGTGCGTGAGATCTCCAGCTTGATCACGTCCGCCCGCTTTGTCGGCGAAGAGAGTCGCCATGCCCTGTATGAGCTGACTCTGCGCCCTTGGCTGCACCTGGCCACCCTCAGCACCGACTGCAAGGTGTTTCAGGACAAGACCCCGGTCGAGATCATTGAGGCGGTGCTGTCCGACTACGGCTTTGCCGCAGACAAGCGTCTGATAGAGACCTACCCCAAGCGCGACTACACCGTCCAATACAACGAATCTGACTTTGAATTCGTCACCCGCCTGATGCAGGAGTGGGGCATTTCGTATTATTTTCAGCACAGCGGCGGCGTGCACCGCCTGATCTGGAGCGACCACAACGGCGCCTTCCAGGTCACGCAAGGCGACCAGGACCGGGGCGTGAGTGCCTACCACCAGATCCCCTTCTACCCGCTGGGCCACAAGATAGACCGCGAATACATCCACGGTTTCAGCGTGGTGGACCGCCTGACCAGCGGCAGCTATGCCTCCTGCGAATACGACTACACGCGCCCGCGCGCATCGCTGGCAGCAGACGCATCGGCGCCGCGCAACACCGGCCATGCCGATCAGGAGGTGTACCTCTGGCGCGGTGACAAGCCCGGCCTGGGCGGCAGCGACTACAGCCAACCCAACAAGGGCGCCGACAAAGCGGCCAATCAGACCGAAGACCAAGGCCGCCACCTGGCCCGTCTGCGTATGCAGACCCTGCGCCAAAGCGGCCGGCGCGCCATGGGCGTGGGCCATGTGCGCGGCATCGTGCCGGGTTGCACCTTCAGCTTGAGCGGGCATCCGCAAGAGAAAGCCAATGCGGAGTACATCGTATTGGACACCCAGTTTGTGATCGAGAACGTGGGCGAAGACACCCAGCGCAATGTGGCTGCTTTGTTCTCCGGCGTCACTGCCCTTTCGGATGCGCAGCGGCTGGCGGGGCAATGGCGCGTTGTGGTGAACTTTGAAGTGCAGCCCACCACCGAGGCCCTGCGCCCCGAAGCCACCCAGCGCAAACCCAAGACCGGCGGCCCCGAAACGGCGCTGGTCGTAGGCCCCGGCGCCGACACCGCCGAGAGCAACATCTACACCGACAGCCTGGGCCGCATCAAGCTGCAATTCCCCTGGGACCGCTACGGCCAGAACAACCAGAACAGCTCCTGCTGGGTGCGCGTCTCTGCCGCCTGGGCCGGTAATCAGCTCGGCGCCATGCACCTGTCGGGCATCGGCGAAGAAGTGCTGGTGGACTTTCTGGGGGGCGACCCGGACCTGCCGTTTGTGAAGGGTCGCCTGTTCAACGCCATGAACATGCCGCCCTGGAGTTTGCCGGAGCAGCAAGCGCTCTCCGGCTTTCGCTCGCGCGAACTGATTCCTGGCGGCGGCAACAGTGCCGCCGGCCGCAGCAACCATTGCGTGCTGGACGACACCGAGCAAAAAATTCAGGCCCAACTCAAGAGCGACCATCAGCACAGCAGCCTGAGCCTGGGCCACATCACCCGCATCGAAGACAACGCCGGGCGCAAAGACGCGCGTGGGGAAGGTTTCGAACTGCGCACCGACGGGCACGGCGTGCTGCGCGCAAAAGATGGCCTGCTCATCACCACCGAAGGCCGCACAGGTGCCCAGGCCCACGCCAAAGACATGGGCGAGACCACGGCGCGGCTCAATCAGGCGCAGGACCAGCATGCATCGTTAGGCGACCTGGCGGCGCAGCACTTGGCGCAAGACATAGCAGACCAAGGTGATGTGGCCAAAGACATTGAGTCACAAAACAAGGCCATCCAAGGTGGCACGCAAGAGCAAGGCAAGTTTCCCGAGTTTGCCGAGCCCCACATCACCTTCGCCAGTCCGGCCGGCATCGCCAGCACCACCCCCGGCACCACCCACCAGCACAGCGGCCGCCACCACGCCATCACCAGTGGCGGCCACATCAGCATCAGCAGCAACAAGAGCTTTCTGGTCAGCGCCAAGGATGCGGTGCGCCTGTTTGCCTACAAGAGCGGCATCAAGCTCGTCTCCGCTGCCGCAGATATCGAAGCGCAGGCCTTGGAGAAGAGCATCCATATCCTCTCCAAGATCAGCATCACCGAGACCGCCGAGAACATCACGCTCACCGCCAAAGAAGAACTCACCATCAACGGCGGTGGCAGCTTCAGCACCTTCAAGAGCGGCAGCCTGACGCATGGCACGGCGGGGGTGTGGGATATGAATGCGGCGACGGTGGCGATGGATGGGGCTAAGAGTTTGCCGGCAAACCTTACCGTGCCCCCGACCAAAGATCCCTTCAACGAAATGTTTGTACTCCAGGACAGGAAGGGAAATCCGGTTGCGAACTTTCCCTACAAAGTCACGCTGGCTAATGGACGCGTGGTGCAAGGCATTACGGATGCACAGGGCGCTACACAAAGAATCGGCAGTGGTTTAAACGCCTCCGGCATACAGATCGAGCCCAATTCTTTGGGCTAGTCGGCAACTTCGACACCGCCATTGAACCCAGGACCATTTGCATGAGCACACAAGGCTTTTACAACAACACGACTGCCACCACGCCGGGTGACGATACCCGCCATGTGGTTGAGGTGGACAAAGTGCAGATCAACGTTTTTTTTGACGGCACGCTCAATAACGCCTTCAACATCAAAGCCCCCGACGATGTGAAGAAGGCAGTAGGCGGTAGTGACACTAGCTATGCGAACGGGGAATCCAATGTGGCGCGGATGTGGCAGGCGCTTGGTTTAGAGCCGGATAGCACCGATCCGGTGGTCTATGTCGAGGGCATGGGAACCGCTAAGTACCAAAAGGACAGCTTTGATGGCTATGTAGCTGGGAAAGGTGATACCGGGATTGGTGTCCGGGTAGAGGCTGCGTTCGAACTCCTCTTGAATCAGCTGAAAGTTAAGCGTGGCATCCAAGGCCCGCCCGCCATCTTGGAAGTGAATGTGCTTGGATTTAGCCGGGGTGCGGCGGCTGCGCGATTGTTTGCATACCGTGTGCAGCAGGAATCGCAAGAGCACAAATACTTTGTCGACAAATGGAGCAGGGTGATTTTGCAAGTCAACTTTGTGGGTCTGTTTGACACCGTTTCCTCGCACGGTTACTTGAGCTACAGCAGCAATGTGCAAGACTTGCATTTGCAGATCGATGCCAGCAAGGTGAACCATGTGTTTCATGTGGTGGCCTTGGACGAATACCGGGCAAACTTCTCCTGTACCAATATTCAGAGCACCATTCAAGCGGGAAAGGGCTACGAGATTGGCATACCCGGCGCTCACTCCGACGTGGGCGGTGGCTATACCTGCGACTTGGCGCCCGAGTTAGAACGGCGCGACCTGGGCGAAGCCCGCGTCGAAAGTCGTGGCGAAGCCTCGCAGACCCTTCGTGGCACCAAGGCATTTGTGTATGACATGGGCTGGTATGGCCCACACAACGCGGTATCGACCTTTCGCCATGAGCGCAGAATAAAAGGGGACTACTACAAAGTCGGTCTCAGCTTGATGGTGGATGCGGCCACCAAGTACACCAGTGCCAACTACCCGGCCAATCTGACTGCGGCCAGCGAGGTGCCAGAGATTGAGGCGGTGCGCGCCCAATTGCGCGCAGCGGCCCAAGGCGAACGCATAAGGCACTGGGTACTTGACGAACATTTGGGCGCTGACGCTGCACGCGGTTTTAGAAACCGCTTCCTGCATATGTCGTTCGAAGAAGGTGCTTTGGCCCACGGCCCCCGATTTAAGAACGACACCGAATTGGAGCGGCGGATTGTTCAAGCCTAGTCTTCAGCCCAACCTTGATCGCCGCCGCTTTGCGCTGTGGGTAGGCGCAGCCAGCCCGTTACTTGCCGCGGGTTTGTGTGCACCTGCGGCCCGAGCCACAGGCTTGACTTCATTTTTTATGGGAGCAACGATGAACACCCCCCAAGCCGCCGTCTTTAAATGGGATATGGATTTTTGTAAGTACGGCATTGATATTGATCCACGCGCTGGTGCCCGCGTCGAAACCCTGCCAAGCGATAACGTCATGTGGGATGCCCAGGGTCTGGAAGTGGCGCGGTTTTATTCCGGCATGGGTGCTGCATGGGGTTTGGGCGGCAGCTCTATGGGCGGGCCAGACCGCAACGGTGCCAAGCTGCCACAGCGGCTGCAGTTTACTTATTACGACTATCTGGAAGACCGCTTTTACCAGCTCAAGACAGACCTGCCGATTCAAAAACTGTTTGACTTGTTTTCCGAACCAGGGTTGGCCAGAGACAACTACAAGGTCCGGCCCAAGTACCAAACCCTGCGCATAGGCGTAGCCCCCCAAGGCAACATCATCATATGGGCGTCAGGGTACACCGACAACAAAGTGGAGCTGGGGACCTACCGTGCAGAAGTGCTGGAAGGCATGACCCCCAAGAGCTACAACGCGAGCGGAATCAGACCTTTCCCGCTGCGTGAAGACCGATGGCAGGAACTAAGCGGTGGCCGCGCCAAGCCGGCAACCATAGAACGCATCAAGGCAGGGTGGGTGCCTGACCCGTCCTATTACATGCGCCGCATTCGGGTGAAGTTCCCCTGGCGCTTCAGGCTCATTGGTGCCGTGGCGCGGGTCACCGACATTCTGAGCTATGAAGCCAATGCCGAGAGTACAGCCTATGGCGCATGGGAGATGGGCTTGTACCAAACCGTCAACACCATGCATGCCGTCCCCGAAGCTGCCACGTTTTGGTTTCACGACTTCGCCGGCAAGCGCCATTATTTGTGGCTGGAGTTTTGGAAGCGCGAGCGGGCCGTGAGTGAGGCGGATATGACGGAGGTGTTTGAAGCCTTTGAGCAGGTGTTGGGTAAGCGCACGCTGGAGGGTAACCTGTTTGCTCCTAATGACGATGACATGGCCACCGTGGAGGTCCACGTGGGTGAGGACTTTCAGACAGTCGCAGCATCGCTGGTCAAGGGGCTGGTTCGCGTGCCTTTGCCTGTGGGGCGTACACAGCATGCTGAGTTGCAGCCTTACGCCTATTGGTCCGGCAATCCGACGCCGTCTGCGGAGGTGATCAAGCTGTTTCAAGAAGGACCTCCGAAGACCTGATTGCACGCATTCAGCCAAGTGCTGTGGCTCCAAACTGGCTGCACACGGTTAAATAAATATGTCTAAGAAATTGCAAGAAGAGGCCTAACCCCATGGACCCCCAACTACTCGATTACTACAACCAGGAACTCACCTACATGCGCGAAGCCGCTGGGGAGTTTGCAGACTTGCACCCCAAGATTGCGCGTCGCCTTGGCATGCAAGGTGTGGAGGTGGCCGACCCCTATGTGGAGCGGCTGATTGAATCGTTCTGCTTCATGTCGGCGCGTATGCGCATCAAGCTCGATGCCGAGTTCCCGCGCTTCAGCCAGCGCATGCTGGAGGTGGTCTACCCCAACTATGTGGCGCCTACGCCCAGCATGGCCGTGGCGCAGCTGCATCCCAATGTGAAAGAGGGCGACTTCAGCAAGGGCTTTGCGGTGCCGCGCAACACCGCTTTCTTTGCCAAGGTGCCCGAGGGTGAAACCACGGCTTGTGAATTCCGATCGGGCCAGGATGTGACCCTGTGGCCGATTGAAATCGTCAGCGCCAAACTGGCCGGCGTGCCGCCCGATATCCCCGCGCTGGAGCGCTACCTGCCACCCACCGTGCAGGTGATGGGCAGTCTGCGCATGCAGCTGCGCGTGACCGGCGAGCTGAACTTTTGCGATCTCAAGGGCCTGGACCGCTTGCCGGTTTATCTCAGCGGCGACGAGCAGGTGGCCTCCCACCTGTTTGAGCTGCTGCATGCCGGTGCCGTGGCTTCGCTCACCGGCGTGCCGGGCAACATGGCAGACAACCCGCATGTGGTGACGCACAACGCTCTGGTGCACGAGGGCCTGAGCCCGAACCAAAGCCTGATGCCTTTGCCCTGGAACACCTGGCACGGTCACAACCTGCTGCACGAATACTTTGCCTGCCCGAGTCGCTTCTACTTCTTTGCGCTGGAAGGCTTGGCAGCCGGGCTCTCGCGCATCCAGGGCAAGGTCGCCGAGGTGGTGGTGCTGCTCACACAAGACACGGCCAAGTTGCGCGGCCTGGTCGACAAGAACCAGTTCGCGCTGTTCTGCACGCCGGTGGTCAACCTGTTTGACCGCCGCACCGACCGCATTGAGATGACGCCCGGCCAGACCGAATTCCATCTGGTGCCCGACCGCTCGCGCCCCAGGGATCTGGAGGTGTTCAGTGTGCAGGAAATGTCAGGGCAAAAGGCCGACACCACGCAGGAGCTGATCTTCCGCCCCATGTACCAGACGCTGAACCAGGACGAGGGCAACCACGGTCGCTACTTCAGTCTGCGCCGCGAGGGCCGGCTGGCCTCTGACAATGCGCGCAAGTACGGCACCCGCACGCCTTACGTGGGCACCGAGGTGTTCGTCAGCCTGGTGGACCAGCACGAGGCACCCTATGCCGAATCCCTGCGTTACCTCAGCGTGAAGGCCTTGTTGACCAACCGCGATTTGCCGCGGCTGGTGCCACGCAATGGCTATTCAGACCTCAGTGTGAAGGATTCGCTGCCCGTTAGCGCCGTGGGTCTGGTGCGTGCGCCCAGCCAGCCGCGTGCTCCCTTTGCCCAGGGCGAGATGGCCTGGCGCCTGATTCGCCAGCTCAACTTCAACTACCTGCCCTTGATGGACATGAACCACCGCCAGGGCGCTCAGGCACTGCGCGACATGCTGCGCCTGTTTGTGGGGGCCGACGACCTGATCGCCAGCAAACAGGTGGAGGGCTTGATCGGCAGCCGCATCACGCCGGTGACGCGCCGCCTGCCGGGCACCGGCCCCTTGGTGTATGGCCGGGGTGTGCAGTGCGATGTCACCGTCGACGAAGATGCCTTCAGTGGCATCAGTCCGTATCTGCTGGGCCTGGTGCTGGAGCATTACCTGGCGCGCCATGTCAGCATCAATGTGTTTACCCAAACGCGGCTGGAATCCATGCAGCGCGGCCAGGTGGCCCACTGGCCGGTGCGCATGGGAACGCGGGGAATCGTGTGATGCACGCGCAGCCCAAGCCCCATGCCGCCAACACCAGCCTGCGCGACGCGCAGAGCCAGCCGTGGCGCCACGGCTTCGCACCCTTGCTGCGCCGGCTTGCCGCGTCCGAGCCGGCCATGCCCTTGGTGGGCGAAGCCCAAAGGCCGCAGCAGGAAAGCTTTCGCCTGGGACAGCAAGCCAGCCTGGCCTTTGCGCCGCGCGAGCTGGCCCGGGTCGAAGTCCAGCTCGATAGCCGGCAAAGGGCCCGTGCCCATATCAAGCTGTTCAGCCTGGGCATGCTGGGCCCGAATGGCGCCTTGCCGCTTCACTTTACCGAGTTGGTGCGCGAGCGGGTAGAGGCCAAGCGCGACAACACCCTGGCCGACTTTATTGACCTGTTTCACCACCGCGCCTTTACCCATATCTACCGCGCCTGGGCCCAGAGCCAGAGCGCTGCCGGGCTGGACCGTGCCGGTGAAGAAACCTTCAGCCCTTACATCGCACGGCTGGCCGGTGATGAGCCCTCCGAGGTGCAGGACAGTGCCCTGCCGCCCCACGCACGCTGGGCCAGCAGTGCGCACCGCGTGCGCTCGGCACGCAACCCGGAAGGCCTGGTCAGCACCTTGTCGCGCTTCTTTGGTGTGAGCGTGCAGTTGCGCGAATACATGTTGCAGTGGATGCCCATCGAGGCGCAGGACCGGTGCATGCTGGGCCAGCCCCGGCCCTCCAGTATTCTGGGTGAGGGTGCCATGGCCGGAGAAGTGGTGCCGGACCGGCAAAGCCGTTTCCGGCTGGTCATCGGCCCGCTGGATCTGGACGGCTATTTGCGTCTCACACCCCAGGGCTCCTCCACCGGGAAGGACTTGCCGGCGCTGCTGGAGATCGTGCGCTCCTTCATCGGCTTTGAATACGTGTGGGAAGTGGAACTGCTGATTCGCAGCGACGCGGCACCCCAAGCCCAACTGGGCAACGGCACCCAGTTGGGTTGGTCGACCTGGATGGCCTCTGATGGACCCCGTGCTGCCCTGTCGCCACCGGTGAGCGGCATGGTTTTTGAACCCGAAAGTTACAGCGCATGAACCCCCTTAAAAAATTGTTTTCTGCGCTGACGGGAGGCACTTCCCACGATCCCGCTGCCGCGCTGGTCCCCGAACTGCTGGCCCCCATCAGCGAATCCCTGCCGTGCGGTGAGAACCTGGAGTACGACACCGAATACGCCGTGCTGCAAGCCCGCTTGGAGCCCAAGGCCGAGGTGCAATACGGCAAGTTTTCCTCCCGACCGGAGGCGCCCGAATGGGCCGAGGTGGAGCGTGATGCGCGGCGCCTGCTGCTCAAGAGCAAAGACATCTCCATCCTGGTCTGGTTCACCCGTGCGCGCTGCCGCATGGCCGGTGCGCGGGGTCTGCTGGAGGGCTTGAGTACGCTACAAGCCGTGCTGCAGGCCTACCCGGAGCAGGTGCATCCACAACGGGTGCTCGACGGCGTGCCCGACCCCGCCGTGCGCGCCAATGCCTTGGCGGCGCTGTGCGACCCCGACGGCCTGTTGGGCGACCTGCGCGACGTGGTGGTCACCGGCAGCACTGCCTTTCGCCTGACCGTGCGCGATGTCGAGCGTGCCCTGGCGTTCCCGCGCCCGCCCTATGCGCCCGACCCGGAGGTCATCAAACGGCAACTGGCGGATCTGCATGGCAAGGGTGATTCCGCGCTGTTGGCCTTGCTGGCCAGTGGTGACTGCGTTCAATCAATTGACCAGTGGAGCAGGGCGGCGCTGCACGACGACGCGCCCAGTCTGGAGCCCCTGCTGCGTCTGCTGGCTTCCCTGGCTTCGTTTGCCGAGCCGCAAAAGCGCGGCACCCGCATGCAGGCCGAAGCAGTCGGGCAGGACCACGGCACGCTCCTCGTGGCCGAAGGCTTCCAGCAAATCGACTCCCACAGCCCGCCCGCAATCGCCACCCCCATGCTGCACCAGAACGTGGTCGAAGAGCGCGAGCAAATTCGCGCCCTGTTGCGCCAGGTGCGCCAGTGGATCGAGCACCACGAGCCCAGCAGCCCGGTCACCATCCTGATCAAGCAGGCCGACCGCATGTGGGGCAAGCGCTTCTCCGAGGTGGCCGGCATGATCCCGCCGGATTTGATGCAGGCCTGGGACCGCGACGACTGAAGCGCCGGCGCAGATGCGGCATGATGGATCGGTTATTCGATCCATGACCACGGTGACCCCATGCCCCAATTTGCTGCCAACCTCTCCATGCTCTACCAGGAACACGCGTTTCTGGATCGTTTTGAAGCCGCCGCCCGGGACGGTTTCAAAGCAGTTGAATTTCTATTCCCCTACGCGTTTGCCAAGCAAGACATTGCCGCACGCCTGCAGGCGCACGGTTTGCAGCAAGTGCTGTTCAATGCGCCTCCGGGCGATTGGGATGCGGGTGAGCGCGGCCTGGCCTGCCTGCCCGGGCGCGAGGACGAATTTCATGCCGGCATTGCCAAAGCGCTGGACTACGCCGAGGCACTGGACTGTCCGCGCATCCATGTGATGGCTGGCTTGCTGCCGCAGGGTGCCACGCCGGAGGCCCTGTACCCCACCTACATCCGCAATCTGCGCCGGGCCGCAGAGCAGGCCGCCAAGGCCGGGCGCACGCTGCTGATTGAGCCCATCAACACCCGCGATATGCCGGGCTTCTACCTGAACCGGCAGGACGTGGCGCACCAGGTGCTGGCCGATGTGGGCCTGCCCAACCTGAAAGTGCAGATGGACCTGTACCACTGCCAGGTGATGGAGGGTGACCTGGCCATGAAGCTGCGGCACTACCTGCCCACCGGAAATGTCGGCCATCTGCAAATTGCCGGTGTGCCGCAGCGCCATGAGCCGGATCTGGGGGAAGTCAACCACCCCTACCTGTTTGCGCTGCTGGACGCGTTGGGCTACACCGGTTGGGTGGGCTGCGAGTACCGTCCCGCCGACAAGCAGGCCGGTGGCACCTCCGCCGGCCTGGGTTGGTTCAGGCCCTATCGGTCGCCCTGAGCTGGGCCTGCTCAAGCATTTCACGCACCTGCAATAGGTCTGACAGGGTGTGCTCCAGCACCGACTTGTCGTGCAGATCGGCCTGCAGCTTGTCGCCGCTTCCCCCGGATGGCGTAAAACGGTCGCCCCGGCCGGAGGCCAGTACCCGCACGGTGGGCCGTTGCAGCACCTCAGCGGTGGGCATGCCGGTGGTGAATATCCGGGAAGTGTGCATGGCGATGCCTGAGCACGCCATGGTGATGCGCATGGCTGTGCGGCTCTTGACCGTCCCATGCGAAATCGTGGCTGTGCTGATGGTGTTCGTCGTGCTTGTGCCGGTGTGCATGCATCAATGCGGTATGCGTGTGTTCATGGGCGTGGTGTTCTGTCAAATGCAGCCACACACCGGCCGCCATCAAGGCTGCCGCCATCCAGAAGCCGTTGCTGGTGGGTTCCGCAAAAACGGCGATGGAAATCGCAGCGCCAACAAAAGGCGCAGTCGAAAAATAGGCCCCTGTGCGTGCCGTGCCCAGCCCACGCAGGGCCAGCACAAACAGCACCAGACTCAGGCCGTAGCCCAGGAAGCCGATCAGCAGCGCCGAAGTCAGCAGCGGTAACGCAGGCCAGGAGGCGCCCAGGGCAAAGGCCAGCGCGGTATTGACACAACCCGCCACCAGCCCCTTGCTGCCGGCCACAAACAGCGCATCCGATGCAGACACCTTGCGCGTGAGGTTGTTGTCAATGGCCCAGGCCAGACAGGCGCCGGCCAAGGCCAACGGCCCCATGCCTGATGCTGCGGCATCAACCGTGGGCCATGCCAGCACAGCGCCGCCCGCCACGATCAAGGCCATGCCCAGCACGATGCGTCCGTCCGTACTTTCCTGGAACACCCACCAGGCCAGCAGCGCAGTCAGCACCGCCTCCAGGTTCAGAAACAGCGATGCGCTGGCTGCCGTGGTGTGGCTGAGTCCCACCATCAACAAGAGAGGCCCCATCACCCCGCCAAACACAATGGCGCCCAGTAGCCAGGGCCATTCGCCTGCAGGCATCTTCACCTCCGCCCATCCGCGGTCACGCAGCAGGCGCGTGAGTGTCAAACCGAATCCGCTTCCCAGGTACAGCAGTCCGGCCACAAGAAACGGAAAAGAAAGCCCGGCGCCATTCGCCATAAGTTGCTTGGCAAACGGCGTGCTGGCTCCAAACAAAAGCGCTGCGCCCAGAGCAGTCCAGGCATCACGGTGCAGGTTTTTCATGTGCTGTCTCTGTCGGCTGCTTCAACCCAGGTGGGTATGGCGTGCCGCTTTGGCTTCGGTTGCCATGGCGGCCAGGCCCTGCAAGATGCCACAGGCATCCACGGCCTGCTCGGTCTGGCAGCGCTGGCGCAGGCCTGCCAACTGGTCTTTCAGGTGCAGCAGTTCGCGGATGCGCTCATCCACATGGACCATGTGCTGATCAAACACCGCGTTGATGGCGCCGCAACCTGTGCCGGGTTGGTCGGCCAGACCCAGCAGGGTGTGGATCTCTTCGTGACTCATATCGAGGGCGCGGCAGTTGCGGATAAAACGCAGGCGCTCCAGATGGACCGGGCCATAGACCCGGAAGTTGCCGGCCGTGCGTACGGTGGCGGGAAGCAGGCCTGCCTTTTCGTAGTAGCGCACGGTTTCCACTGTGGTTTGCGCCACCTGGGCCAATTCGCCGATTTTCATGAGGCCTTCCAAATAGTTCTTGACTCTATAGTAGCTTCAACTTGCTTAATTTGCCGAGTTTTCACGCAATACACCCCATGACGGCACCCGAACCCCACGCACACGCGCACCACGAAAATAGCGCTGCGGCGCCCCTGCATGACCACGCGCATGAACACGACCACGGGCACGGCGCCTGCTGCGGCGGGCATGCTGTCAGCGTGGCCCTGCCGGTGCCCCTGAAGCGCCCCCACAAGTTGGCGGCCGGTACGGCGGTGCAAACCCCCATCCGCATCCTGCAGATGGATTGCCCGACAGAAGAGGCGCTGCTGCGAAAGAAACTGGGCGGTATGGCCGGCGTGGCCGGCATGGAGTTCAACCTGATGCAGCGGGTGCTCACCGTCACCCATGAGCCTTGGGCGATGGAGCCGATTCTGGCGGCCGTGCGCGCCCTGGGCTTTACGCCAGAAATTGCAGGGCAGGTGCAGGCGCCCGCCACGCCGGAGCCGGCAAAGCCCTGGTGGCCCCTGGCGCTTGCCGGTCTGGCGGCCCTCGCGTCCGAGGCCAGCCATTGGCTCGGGCTGCCGGCTGCACTGGTCGCCGCTTTGGCTCTGCTGGCGCTGCTGGCTTGCAGCATCACCACCTGGCAGAAGGGCTGGATCGCCCTGCGCCATGGCACGCTGAACATCAACGCCTTGATGAGCATTGCCGTGACCGGCGCAGTGTTGCTGGGGCAGTGGCCGGAGGCCGCCATGGTGATGGTCTTGTTCACCGTGGCCGAACGGATAGAGGCCAAATCGCTGGACCGCGCCCGCAATGCCATCCGGGGGCTGATGCAACTCACGCCCGAGACTGCCGCTGTGCTGCAGAGCGATGGCACCTGGCAGCAGGTGGCGGCACAGTCTGTTGCGGTGAGCGCGCGCGTACGCGTCCGGCCGGGCGAGCGCATCGCCCTGGATGGCCGCATCGTCAGCGGAAGCTCCAGCATCAACCAAGCCCCCATCACGGGTGAGAGCCTGCCCGTGGACAAGCAAGCCGGTGACCCGGTGTTTGCCGGCACCATCAATGTCGCGGGTTCCTTCGAATACATGGTCAGCGCGGTGGCCGATAACAGCACGCTGGCGCGCATCATCCATGCGGTGGAAGAGGCGCAGGGCAAGAAGGCACCGACGCAGCGGTTCGTGGATCAGTTCGCCAGGGTTTACACCCCGGTCGTGTTTGCCATCGCCTTGGCCATTGCCGTCCTGCCGCCCCTGCTGCTGGGTGGCGACTGGATCGGCTGGATTTACAAGGCCCTGGTGATGCTGGTCATTGCCTGCCCCTGTGCCCTGGTGATTTCCACGCCGGTCACCATCGTCAGCGGTCTGGCGGCGGCGGCGCGCCACGGCATTCTGGTCAAAGGCGGTGTCTTTCTGGAGGAGGGCCGCAAATTGCGCTGGGTCGCCCTGGACAAAACGGGCACCCTGACCCAGGGCAAGCCTGAACAGACCGACTTCTTCACCCTCAACGGATGGCCGCCAGCCGATGTGCGCAGCCTCGCGGCCAGCCTGGCCGTGCGCTCAGACCACCCGGTGTCGCTGGCTGTGGCGCACGCTGCAAAACGGGAGGGTGTTCTGCTTCAGAACGTGGAGCAGTTTGAAGCCCTGGCGGGTCGGGGTGTCAAGGGTCTGATCGCGGGCAAGACCTATTACCTGGGTAACCACCGCCTCATCCATGAACAGGGGCGTTGCTCCGATGCCTTGGAGCTGCAGCTTGGCGCGCTGGAAGCGCAAGGCAAGACGGTCATCCTGCTCACGGATGCGCACAGTGTCCATGGCCTGTTTGCCGTCGCAGACACAGTCAAAGAGGGCAGCCGCCAGGCCATTGCAGAGTTGCATGCACTGGGAATCAAAACGCTGATGCTCACCGGTGACAACGCGCACACGGCGCGGGCCATTGCAGCGCAGGTGGGCTTGGACGATGCGCGGGGCGACCTGTTGCCACAGGACAAACTCCAGGCCATTGAAGACCTGATGAAGGCGGGTCGCGCAGTCGGCATGGTCGGCGATGGCATCAACGATGCCCCGGCCCTGGCCCGGGCCGACATTGGCTTTGCCATGGGGGCCGCCGGCACCGGAACCGCCATCGAAACCGCCGATGTGGCGCTGATGGATGATGACTTGCGCAAGCTGCCGCAGTTTGTGCGCCTGTCCCTTGACACCCACACCCTGCTGGTTCAGAACATCGTGCTGGCGCTGGGCATCAAGGCCATTTTCCTGGTGCTGACCTTGCTGGGTATGGGGACCATGTGGATGGCCGTGTTTGCCGATGTCGGCGCCAGCTTGCTGGTGGTGGCAAACGGGTTGAGATTGCTGCGCAAGTAGGCTGCCTCCCATCCTGCATCAGTGCATCAGTCGGGCACGCTCGTACTTCTGAACTTCCTCCACCGGATACCGGAGCGCGCCGGCGTGCTTGACGTACCGCGGACCCAGACCGACCGCGCTGGACAGGCCAATGGACGCCACGGAGCGCCCCCATCGCAGCGCCAACTCCTGTTGGGAAAGCATGGATTGTTCAGCGCGGCTGCAGGTGTGGGTTGGCATGGGGTGCATAGATTGCATTGTGACCAATGGAGCCCGGTGCAATGAACGGAAAAGGGGGGAACTGTCCGTACTGTTTGATGCCAAAAGAAAAAATGTGAAGGATGGCTTTCAATTGCGGGCCCGTGGGTCAAACTACTCCACGGTGACCGATTTCGCCAGGTTGCGCGGCTTGTCGACATCGGTGCCGCGTGCACACGCCGTGTGGTAAGCCAGCAATTGCAGCGGCACCACGTGCAGCAGCGGTGAGAGTTCGCCATAGTGCTCGGGCATGCGGATCACGTGCAGGCCTTCGCCGCTGTCGATGCGGGTGTCGGCATCGGCAAGCACGTAGAGCACACCACCCCGGGCGCGCACCTCGTGCAGATTGCTTTTCAGCTTTTCCAGCAGCGCGTCGTTGGGCGCTACCGTGACCACCGGCATGGCGCTGGTCACCAGGGCCAGCGGGCCGTGCTTGAGTTCGCCGGCCGGGTAGGCCTCGGCGTGGATGTAGCTGATTTCCTTGAGCTTCAAGGCGCCTT
>CANFIH010000084.1 GCA_947446855.1 Burkholderiales bacterium | reverse complement strand
GCCTCGCCCCCGGCCATGAATACCTACCAGCCTGCGACTGTTGCGCTGCATCCGACACACGTGCCCATAGGTGCCAGTGATTGCAACGCCTGCCACGTCAGCGTCAGTTCTTTTGCGGGTGTCAACATGAAAAACGCCACCATGCACACCAGCGTCAACAGCATCGCAGGTGTAACCTGCATGAGTTGCCACGAGCGCGGCTTGGCCTTCTATGGGGTGGCCGTCTTGAAGGTGAGACCTAGCGGCCACCACACAGGGCAGGACTGCGGTAACAGTGGCTGCCACACCTATAACGGTGGTTTCAAAGCCTTGGTCAAACCTGTGATGCGCGGCGCCCTGGTCAATCCCAATATGAGCCGTATCAAGCCCACTACCCAGACCAGCAAGCCCACGCGTGGCAGCCTGGGCAATACCTTTGACCACAAGGGCGTGGCCGTGGGCAAGTGCAAGGACTGTCACGATGGCAAATCGGCATCCGGCATGCCGGCGCGTCACCTGATGGTGACCACCTCGTGCGACAGCTGCCACCGGCCCACCACCTGGCTGCCGGCGCAGTTCAACCACAACGGCATTACGCCCAATACCTGTCTGGCCTGCCACAACGGCATGGGCGCTTCGAGCAAGCCGCCCGGGCACTTCATGACCTCACGCTCCTGCGACAGTTGCCACAAAAACATGAGCTGGGCGCCGGTGAACTACCAGCACTTGTCGCCTTTGTACCGCGCCAGTCCAGACAAGCTGACTTGCGTAAATTGCCATGACACCAATGGTGAAATCATTCGACGCCAGGCGCGGGCGCTGACCCGCACCAAGCCGATTCCGGTGGGACCTTGAATTGAAAACCTCTAAACGTATCGCCTGCATGGTGGGCGTGGCGCTTGCGCTGCTGACACAACTCGTCGCCGCCCAGACCATTGAGAGCCTGGACTGGGTCGAAAGCTCCGGTGCCACGGTGGCTCGCATCACCTTCGCTGCCAACGTGCGCTTTTTGCGCCAGGCCCCGGCAGCTGCCACGGCTACCGATCTGGCACAACTGAGCTTCCAGATTGTGTCGGCAGAGGAGACGGTGTTGGGCCAGACCATTGAAGAAGGCAAGCGCCTGGGCGCCAATGCCGGGCGTCCGCGTATCGACCTGAACTACACGCCGGTGCCCAAGGCGCAGACCAAGTTGCTCACCCTGCGCTTGAGCGAAAAAATGCTGATGCAGGTGCGCCAGGGCCCGGGAGCAAGAACGATTGACCTGGTGTTCAAGAGCCGCACCGAAGCGGAGATTTCGGCTCCCGATGCCTTGCCGGAACCGGCCGATAACGCGCAGGACCGTCGCTATGTGTTGCTGCTGCAGTCCGCCGCCGCGGAGCAGACGGTCCAGATGCCGCGCATTCCTGCGGCGTTCCAGAACTACGACGTCTACACCCAGAACAGTGTGCGTGACGGCGCCCAGAGCGTGGACCTGGTCATGGGCTTTTTCAAGAGCGAAAAAGATGCCGAGGCGGTGCGCAAGCGCGCGCTTGCCCACTTTCCTGGAGCCAGGGTAATGACCATGGCCAGTTCCGCGCAACAAGCCGCGGCGCCCGCGCCAGTTGCCGAGTCGGCAGCACCGGTAGCAGCAGTCGACGGCCCGCAACCGCAGGTTGAAACCAACGTGGCCGATGCCGACGGCCAGGGTGAGGCTTTGCTGGCCAAGGCCCAAGCTGCATTCCAGGAAGGCCGTTACCAGGACACCATTGATGCCACCAACCAGGCCTTGATGTTGCCACCCAACCCGGCCACACCGGCCGCACAGGAGTTGATCGGTCAGGCCTGGGAAGCTTTGAACAATCCGGACAAGGCGCGTGCCGAATACCGTCTGTATCAAAAACTCTATCCGCAGGGCGAGGCCGCACAGCGCGTGGCGCAGCGCCTGGAAGCCATGGGTGCCAGCACTGCCGTGGTCAAGCCGGGCGCCACCGGTCTCAAGCCGGACAAGAAGCGCCTGAGCGCCACCGGCAGCGTGTCGCAATACTATTACGGCGGCCAGACCAAGACCGATTCACTGGTCAGCATTGCCACGGGTATCGACCAGAACACGCTGACCAAAACCAACCAGTCGGTGCTGGTGTCCAGCTGGGATGCCACGGGTCGCTACGAGACCGAGGACTCGATTACCAAACTGATCATGCGGGGCTCGCACTCCGACAACCTGGCGGTGGCCAGCGCACAGAGTTCCGCCACCCAAGGCCTGATCAGTGCGGCCTATGTGGACTACCGCGACATCAAGAGCCGTATGGACTTCCGGGTCGGTCGCCAGTCGGCTATTGGCGGCTCGCTGTTCGGGCTGTTTGATGGTATTTCCATGGCCATGCCGGTGGCAGAAAACTTCAAGGTCGATGCCATGCTGGGCGTGCCCGCCAACACCCTGGTCAATGCGCCACAGCAGAGCATGGCCGGCGTCATGCTGGAAGCCGACAACCTGTTTGAACACTGGGGCGGCAATCTCTCGCTGGTCGAGCAGACCACGGAGAGCATCTCCGACCGGCGCGCGATTGGCGCTGAAGTGCGTTACTTTGGTGAGTCGGTTTCGATGTTCACGCAGATTGACTACGACATCAATTTCAAAGAGCTCAACGCCCTGACGCTGCAGGGCTCCTTCCAGGGACCCTTTGACACCACGGTCACCATGCTGGTGGATGACCGCAAAGCGCCTTCACTGCAACTGAGCGACGCGTTGATCTCGTCCGGCGCCACATCGATCAGCTCGTTGTTAAGCCGGTTGAACCCCGCGGGTAATGACCCTTTGCGCTCCACGCTGCAGTGCGGTCAGGCTATGTCTGCGCTCGAATGTGCACAACGCTCGGCGCTGAGCACTGCGGCCCAGGCGCGCCAGGCCATGGTCAGCTTCTCACGTGCGCTGTCCAGCAAATGGCAGGGCTCCATGGACTTTCGTTTTAGCGAAGTGGGTGCCTTGCCCGCGGTGGGCGCCTTCCAGGCGCAACCGGCCACGGGCGCGCAATACAACGTGTCGTTCCAGCTCACCGGCTCCAACCTGTATTCCAGCCGCGACATCAACGGCTTTAACGTCAGTCAGATCACCAGCGACACCATGAACGGCACCCAACTCGCCTACAACAACCTGACCGGCTTTATGGGTACCAAGATGAGCCTGGAGCCGTCCATCCGCTACTACACGCAGACCGACAACACGCAGACCAAGATCAGCCGCATCTCGCCGGGGCTGCGCCTGTCCTACAAATTGTCAGACCGCGCCAGTTTGATGGCCGAGGGTATTTACGAGACTTCGCAGACCGATGGCCCGACCAACCACGAGACCAGCGAGTCCTACTTCTTCTACTTCGGCTACCGCTATGACTTTCAGTAGCCAGCGGGCCTTATGGGCACTGGTCGTGATGGCATTGCCTGTCGCTTCGGCGTGGGCCGGTTTGGGTGAGGGTCAGGGCTCGGTAGACACCGATCGCGTTCGCATGCGGGCCCGCCACTCGGTGGCCCGCGCGCAGCAGTACGCGGTGCATGACTTGACGATGGCCGATGGATCACGCGTGCAGCAGTATGTGGCGGGCCAGGGCCGGGTATTCGCTGTGCGCTGGAACACCCTATACAAGCCCGATTTGTCGGCCCTGCTGGGAACCTCGTTTCCCGACTATGCGAGTGCTGCGCAAGTAGCCGCCAAGCGCGGGGGCATACAGCGCCAGTTTCACCATGAGGGCAACGATCTGGTGCTGCAGTCATCCGGGCATTTGCATGTGTTTTCGGGCTACGCCTACCGGCGCAGTTTGTTGCCGCATGGTGTCAGTGCACAAAGCTTGGGCCTGATGTAAGGCAGCCCATGATGCAATTCCTGCGGTATGTCGCCGTTCTTGGCGCTATTGTGTTGTTGTTCGCCTGCGGCGGCGGGGACTCTACCACCACCACGGTAAGCGGCAGCGGCTTGAACAACCTGGGCCAGAGCCCGGCGGTCACTACCAATCCGGTGCAGACCGACAACAACCTGCTGGTCAGTGTGTCGGACGGACCCAACGGTTTCCAGATCTCGCCCAATGCCAACATTCTGTATGCCACGGTAACGGTGTGCTCCTCGACGGATACCCGCAACTGTGTGAACATTGACCATGTGCAGGTGGACACGGGCTCGGTCGGTTTGCGCGTGCTGGCCAGCAAGGTCAAGTCTCTGAACCTGCAGCCGGTGGATATTTCATCGCCGACACAGGTTCTGCATGCCTGGGAGTGCTTCCCTTTTGTTATCGGTGGCCTGTGGGGCCCGACCGCCAAGGCGGTGGTGGGTCTGGGGCGGCAAACGACAGGTGAGGTTGCGATACACCTGATTGAAGACGAGACCGACCCGACGAAGGCGCTCCAACCACCCGCGGACTGCGACAAAGCGGCGGATGGCAAAATTTTGAACAACGCGGGTAGCTTGGGTTCAAACGGCATTCTGGGGATAGGCAGCACCAATCTGGATTGCGGCGGGGTCTGTCTGGACGGGAGCTATGCCGGTTTTGTCCAGTACTATGGTTGTCCACCCGGTACAACCGATTCAGGCCAGGGAACAACGCATTTCGACAGCTGCAGCACCCCGAAAAATCCGGCCAAGGTGGATGCAAATTTGCAGGTGTCCAATCCCATCTCAGCGTTTGTCGACAGCCGTTTCAGCAATGGCGTGGTCTTGGTGATGCCGGCGGTCGGCGATCCCGGTGCCGCCAGTGCCAGTGGCGAGTTGATTTTTGGTGTCGACACCGTTGCGGGGGGCGCGGCGCTGAGCAACAACCGGCGGCCAACCGGCGCAAACAAGGTATTCCTGGGTGTCGATTGGACGAACCAGAATGCCTATTTGAATATCACCACCCGGTTGACGCTGGGGGGTATCGTGCAGACCTTTGATAGCAGTTATCTGGACACCGGTACCAACGGACTGTTTTTCAGCGACAGCTCGAAATCGCCGGTTACACCGTGTCCCACACCGGACGGAATCCCGGTCTGGTACTGCCCCAAGAGCCTGATGACCTTGGATGCAATGCTGTCCGACGGGGGGGGGACGTTCCAGAATCAAGTCGGCGTGCAATTTCAGCTGGCAAATGCCGAAGCTCTGTTTTCAACCAGCAACACCGCATTCAGCGGTGCGGCCGGCACGGCTCCTTTTGGCTCCACCACATTTGCCTGGGGCATGCCCTTCTTTTACGGGAAAAGGGTCTACATGTCGATTTGGGAAATAGATAAACCGCTTCTTCAGATCACGGATCCAAACACGGGCCTCATCACCTACGAGGTGGTGAACCCCCCCTGGTACGCCTGGACCACCCTTTAAGCAAACCGTAACCAAGTTTTCGCATCATGGCGAACCCCTTACGTGTGCTTACAAGCAAGGGTTCCGGAATTGTCTTACATCAATGTGGCGGACCTAGGGTAAGCGATAATGGGGGTCCCACTTGGGCCTGTTGCAACGCGGGATGGATATCGGCGTTTGACCTCTGGGCGTGGTTCTTTTTTTACCTTGGCTGAAGATTTGACTTTTCATAACGAGCAAGGCACGGGCATTCGTGCCCAGGACCTCACCGTTCGCCGGGGCACCGAAGTTCTTTTCAAGGCGCTGAGTTTTGAACTGCAGGCGGGCCAACTGGTGTGGCTGCGCGGTTCCAACGGCAGTGGCAAGACCAGCCTGTTGCGCGTGATTGCGGGCCTGTCGCGCCCGGATGGCGGCCAGCTCAGCTGGAATGACCAGCCCCTGGCCAAGTCGGCTGAATACCAATCCAAGCTGGTCTACATGGGCCATGCCAATGCCCTGAAAGATGACTTGACCGCGCTGGAAGCTCTGCAATTTCTCACCACCATCCATAACCGCCCCTGTTCGCAGGAGCGCATGGAAGGCGCGTTGCGCCGCATGGGGGTGTTCCACCGCCGCAAGCTGCCGGTGCGCATGCTCTCGCAAGGGCAGCGTCGCCGCGTGGCGCTGGCACGCCTGGCGCTGGAAGAGCAGCCCGGCTTCTGGGTGCTGGACGAACCGTTTGACGCGCTCGACGACGCCGGCCTGGCGCTGGTGCAGCAGTTGTTCGTTGAGAACGCACGGCGCGGTGGCACGGTGCTGTTCACCAGTCATATCCGCGTGCAGCCCGAAGGCCTGCCTCTGGTGGAGCTGATGCTGCAAGGGACGCGCGCGGCATGAGCGCAGAGTCCAAGGCCGCCCGCAGCGCGGGAGCGATCCAATGAGCCCGATGATGGCTATCCTCACGCGCGATCTGCGCCTGGCCAGCCGCCGCCCGGCCGAGGCCTTGCTGCCGGTGGTGTTCTTTGTCGTGGCCGCCAGCCTGTTCCCCTTGGGTGTGGGGCCGGAGGCCGCCACGCTCAAACAAATTGCGCCCGGCATTGTCTGGGTCTGCGCGCTGCTGTCTTCCATGCTCTCGCTCAACTCCATGTACGGCAGCGACTATGCCGACGGTTCCCTGGAGCAGATGCTGATCTCGCACCTCTCCGGCATCGAGCTGGCTGCGGCCAAGTGCATCGCGCACTGGTTAATGACGGGTGTGCCGCTGCTGCTGGTGTCGCCGCTGCTGGGGCTGCTGTTCGGCCTGTCCTGGGAGTCGATTGGCCTTATGGCCTTTGGGCTTTTGCTGGGTACGCCGATACTCAGCCTGATGGGCGGCATGGGGGCGGCACTCACGCTGGGGCTGCGCAATTCGGCGGTGTTGATTTTGCTGATCGTGTTGCCGCTGTGCATCCCGGTGCTGATTTTTGGGGCCGGTGCCGTTACGGCGGCGGAGTCTGGTTTGTCGCCTGACGGCCACTTCTATCTGTTGGGTGCCATGTTTCTGCTGTCTGCCCTGGGGGCCCCGGTGGCCACGGCCGCTGCCTTGCGAATCTCTGTATGAAAAAACTGCCAAGACTCTTTACCTTTGCCGCGCCCAAAAGCTTTTACCGCCTGGCCTCCGTCACCGGTCCCTGGTTGTATGTGATGGCCGCCGTGTTTGCCGTGTGGGGCTTGTACGTGGGCTTCTTTGTGGCGCCTACCGACGCCACGCAAGGCGACTCCTACCGCATCATCTTTATCCACGTACCTGCCGCCTGGATGTCCATGGTCTTGTACATGGCCATGGCCGGCTGGGCTGCCTTTGGCTGGGCCGCGAACGCGCGCCTGGCCTCGATGATGGCGCGCGCCATTGCGCCCACCGGTGCGGCCTTTACCTTCCTGGCCCTGTGGACCGGCGCCTTCTGGGGCAAGCCCACCTGGGGCGCCTGGTGGGTGTGGGATGCGCGCCTGACCTCCGAGCTGATTCTGTTGTTTCTCTACCTGGGCTTTATGGCCCTGGTCGAAGCCATTGACGATGTGCGCCGGGCCGACCACGCAGGTGCCCTGCTGGCCATTGTGGGCGCGGTCAATGTGCCCATCATTTACTTCTCGGTGCGCTGGTGGAACACCCTGCACCAAGGCTCCAGCATCAGCATGACGGCCGCACCCAAGATGGCGCACACCATGCTGGAAGCCATGTTATTGATGACGGTGGCCTTCTGGGCCTATGCCTTTGCGGTAGTGTTCATGCGCGCACGCGCCATCGTGCTGGAGCGCGAAACGGGTGCCGACTGGGTGCAGGCCCTGATGGCCAGAAAGTAAGGGAGATCGCGATGGTCTGGAATAGTGCGAGTGATTTTTTTGCCATGGGTGGCTATGGCTTGTATGTGTGGGGCTCTTACGGGGTGACGGCAGCCTGGATGCTGCTGGAGCCCGTGCTGGCCGCGCGCCGGCACCGGGCGGCTTTGCTGGCGGTGGGTGAACTGGATGATGAACAGGGTTAAACAAGATGAAAACGCGTCATAAACGTCTGGCCATTGCGGCCGGTGTGGTTCTGGTGATTGCAGCGGCTGCCGCGCTGATCCTGAATGCTTTCCAGAGCAATCTGGTGTTCTTTTTCTCGCCCACGCAAATCGAGTCCAAAGAGGCGCCGGTCAACCGCACCTTCCGCCTCGGCGGACTGGTGGTGGCCGGCAGCGTCAAGCGCAATGGCGTGGCGGTGGACTTCATGGTGACCGACACGGCCAAGAGCGTGCCGGTGCACTTTGAAGGCATCCTGCCCGACCTGTTCAAGGAAGGCAAAGGCGTGGTCGCGCAGGGCAAGCTGCAGGACGGCGTCTTTGTGGCCAAGGAAGTGCTGGCCAAACACGACGAAAACTACATGCCGCCTGAAGCGGCAGAAGCTCTGAAAAACGCGGCCAAGAGCAATCAAAAGACCGCTGCCTCCATCGTTACGAGCAAATAAACATGATTCCTGAACTTGGTCACTTTTCACTCTGGCTGGCAATGGGCGTGGCGCTCGCCCTCGGGGTGTTCCCCATGTGGGGTGCGGCGCGCGGCCGTGAAGACTGGATGGCGCTGGCCCGGCCCTTCAGCTATGTGCTGTTTGTGCTGGTCAGTTTCGCCTCGGTGTGTCTGATGATCTCCTTCGTGCGCAGCGACTTCTCGGTGCTGTACGTGGCCTCCAACTCCAACACCCATTTGCCCTTGCAATACCAGGTGGCCGGTTTCTGGGGCGGCCATGAAGGCTCGCTGCTGTTGTGGGTGCAGATGCTGGTGGTGTGGATGGTGGCCGTGTCGCTGTTCAGCCGCCACCTGCCGCGCCCGGTGCTGTCGCGCATTCTGGCGGTGATGGGCCTGGTCAGCGTGGGCTTTTTGCTCTTCATGCTGCTCACCTCCAATCCGTTTGACCGCCTGTTCCCGGTGCCGGCTGACGGTCGGGACTTGAACCCACTGTTGCAGGACCCGGGCATGGTGTTCCACCCGCCCACGCTGTACATGGGCTATGTGGGCTTTTGCGTGGCTTTTGCCTTTGCGATTGCGGCGCTGATCGGCGGCAACCTGGATGCCACCTGGGCGCGCTGGACGCGTCCCTGGACCACCGTGGCCTGGATGTTTCTGACCGTTGGCATCGCCATGGGCAGCGCCTGGGCCTATTACGAACTGGGCTGGGGCGGTTGGTGGTTCTGGGACCCGGTGGAAAACGCCTCCCTCATGCCCTGGCTGCTGGGCACGGCGCTGATCCACTCGCTGGCTGTGACCGAAAAGCGCGGCAGCTTCAAGAACTGGACCGTGCTGCTGGCCATTCTGGCCTTCTCGTTCTCGCTCCTGGGCACCTTCCTGGTCCGCTCCGGCGTGCTGTCCTCGGTGCATGCTTTTGCTACCGATCCGCGTCGCGGCCTGTTCATCCTGGCCTTCCTGACCATCGTCATTGGCTCGTCGTTCACCCTGTTCGCCTGGCGCGCCCCCACGGTGGGCCTGGGCGCTCGTTTTGCCCTGTTCTCCAAGGAAACCGCGCTGCTGGCCAACAACGTGTTGTTCATGGTGGCTGCTGGTGTGGTGCTGCTGGGCACGCTGTACCCGCTGCTGCTGGACGCGTTGGGCATGGGCAAGATTTCGGTCGGGCCGCCTTACTTTGATTCGGTCTTTCTGCCGCTGATGATCCCCACCATCTTCCTGATGGGCGTGGGCCCCATGGCACGCTGGAAAGAAACCTCGGTGCCCGATCTGGCCAGCCGCCTGAAGTGGGCCTTGGGCGCCACCGTGGTGTGTGCCATCCTGACCGGCTGGGTGCAGGGCGCCATCCATCTGCTGGCCACGGTCGGCCTGCTCATGGCCTTCTGGATCTTCACCTCGGTGGCGACCGACCTGTGGGAGCGTGTGCGCCCCGAAGGCAAGGGCTTCGCCGAAATCGTCCGCAAAGCCGGTCTGATCCCGCGTGCGCTGGTGGGCATGATGGTGGCGCATATCGGCGTGGCCATGTTCTGCCTGGGCGTCACCATGGTCAAGACCTATGAGGTGGAGAGTGACGTCAAGATGAGCGTGGGTGACAGCACCACGGTGCGGGGTTACTCCTTTGCGTTCAAAGGGGTGAAGGACATCCAGGGCCCCAACTACGATGCCACCCGCGCCACCATCGAGATTTCGCGCAACGGCAGCAAGATCACCGAACTCAGCCCCGAGAAGCGCGTCTACCGCGTGCAGCAAAACCCCATGACCGAGGCCGCGATCGCCCCCGGTCTGACGGGTGACCTGTATGTGTCCATGGGCGAAGAAGTCGAGGGCGGTGCCTGGATCGTGCGCGTGTACGTCAAGCCCTTCATCGACTGGATTTGGGGCGGCTGCCTGGTCATGGCCTTTGGTGGCTTCCTGGCCGTGACCGATCGCCGCTATCGCCGCAAGGCCGCAACGCCGACGGGAGCCAGCGCATGAAATACCTGAAGTTTTTGTTGCCCCTGGTGATCTTCCTGGGTCTGGTGGGTTTTCTGATGAAGGGCCTGAGTCTGGACCCGCGCGAGGTGCCCTCGCCGTTGATCAACAAGCCGGCCCCGACCTTCTCGCTGACCCAGTTGGACAACCCCGGCCTCACCATCAAGCGCGATGACATGCTGGGCAAGGTCTGGCTGCTCAACGTGTTTGCCTCCTGGTGTGTGGCCTGCCGCGAAGAACACCCCCTGCTGGTGGAGTTCGGGCGCATGAAAATGCTGCCGATTTACGGCCTGAACTACAAGGACGACCGCATGGCCGGCATGAAATGGCTTGCCACATTCGGCAACCCTTACGAGGCCTCGCTGTTCGACGGTGATGGCCGCGTCGGGATTGACTACGGTGTCTATGGCGTGCCCGAGTCCTTCCTGATCGACGCCAAGGGCGTGATCCGCTACAAGCAAATCGGCCCCTTCACCCCCGAAGCCATCGAGACCAAGCTGATCCCGCTGGTGCAGCAATTGAAAAAGGAGGCTCGTAATGGCTAATGCTTTCACCAAGGGCTTGGCCCTGCTGTGCCTGGCCCTGTGCCTGTCGGCGGCCTCCGCCAAGGAGGCCGCACCTGCCGTGGCGGACCCGGTGCTGGAAGCCCGCATGCTCAGCATCACCGCCGAGCTGCGCTGCCTGGTGTGCCAAAACCAGACCATCGCCGACTCGCATGCCGACCTGGCGGTGGATTTGCGTCAGCAGGTGCGCGAGATGCTGAACAAGGGCATGACGGACAAGCAGATTGCCGACTACATGACCGACCGCTACGGTGATTTCGTGCTGTACCGCCCGCCCTTCAAGAGCACCACCATGCTGCTCTGGATTGGTCCGGGCGTGCTGCTGGTGCTGGGTTTGCTGATGCTGGTGCTGGTGCTGCGCCGGCGCAGCCGCATGCCGCAAGATCGCTTTGACGCCGATGAGCCCGATATCAACCAAGGCTCCTGAGAGCCTGTCTGCAACTGATTGAGAACCGAATGAACAACACGATTGAAGCGCTGAAACAAAAGCTGGCACAACTCAAGCAACTGCACGCCAGCGGTGTCTTGCCGGACGAAAAGTTTGAAGAAGGCAAGTCCGCTCTGGAACGCCAGATTCTGGATCTGGTGCTGTCCGGCGCACCGGTGGCCGCCGCCCCAACCGCTTCCGGTGCCACGAAGAGCGCCAGCGCTGACTCTGCAGCGCCTGCCGGTGCCGCCAAGCCCTCGAGCCTGCTGCTGGCCGGTCTGGCCATCGGCGTGGTGGCCATTGCCGCCGCCGGTTATTTTTTGAAGGGTACGCCCGCCGCCCAGGGTGAAGCCGAACAACCGCAAATGCTGTCGGCCGACGGCAAGCCGGCACCCCATGCCACCGGGGCGGACCAGATCGCCGCCATGACCGAAAAGCTGGCCGCGCGCCTGAAGGATAAGCCCGATGACGTGGAAGGCTGGTCCATGCTGGCGCGCTCCTACAGCGTGCTGGGCCGCCATGCCGACGCGCTCAAGGCCTACGAGAAGGCCTCCAACCTGCGCAAGGACGACCCCATCCTGCTGGCCGACTATGCCGACTCGCTGGCCGTCAACAACAACAGCAATCTGGAAGGCGAGCCCATGAAGCTGGTGGACCGTGCGCTGCACCTGGACCCCAAAAACCTCAAGGCGCTCTACCTGGCCGGCACCTACGCCTTCAACAAGAAAGACTACCCCAGCGCCATCACTTTCTGGGAGAAGCTGATCCAGGTCGGCCCACCCGGCAATGTGTTTGCCAACCAGGTCGAGCCGGCCATTGCCGAAGCCCGCAACCTGGCCGGCATCCCTGCTGCTGCCAAACCGCTGGACGCGGCTCCCAAGGCGGGCTCTGCCAGCCCTGCCGCCGCTGGCAACGCCACGGTCAGTGGCACGGTGACCCTGTCGGCCGCATTGGCCAAGCAGGCGCAGCCGGAAGACACCGTGTTTGTGTTCGCCCGCGCCGCCGAAGGTTCGCGCATGCCGCTGGCCATCATGCGCAAGCAGGTCAAAGACCTGCCCATCAGCTTCTCGCTCAATGACAGCATGGCCATGTCCCCCGCCACGGCCTTGTCCACGGCCAGCAAGGTGATCGTGGGTGCGCGCGTGAGCAAGAGCGGCAACGCCATGCCCCAGCCCGGCGATCTGTCGGGTCAGTCGGCCGTGGTCAATGTGGGCGCTGCAGGGCTGAAGATTGAAATCAAGGAAGCCATCAAGCCCTAGGGCTCAACGGTCTTATAGCCAGAGCGCGCCATGAACTATCTTTACCTGTACGCCGCGATCATCGTCACGATCATCGTGCTGTACTCCCGGCGGCATGTAAAGAAAGTCGCGACCGACACCTCCTTGCTCAAGGAGTCGATCCAGAGCGGCCTGGCCGAGCCGCCTTCCCTGCACCCGATTTTTGATCCGGTGCGCTGCATCGGCTCGGGCTCCTGCACCACGGTGTGCCCCGAGGGAGCCATTGGCATCGTCAACGGCAAGGGCGTGCTGATCAATGCTGCACACTGCATTGGCCACGGCGCCTGTCTGGCGGCCTGCCCGTTTGACGCCATCAAGCTGGTGTTCGGCACCGAAAAGCGCGGCATCGACATTCCCCATATCAGCACCGACTTCGAGACCAATGTGCCCGGCATCTTTATCGCCGGTGAACTCGGCGGCATGGGCCTGATCCGCAAGGCCGCCGAACAGGGCCGCCAGGCCATTGCCTCGGTGCGCAAGCGCAGCGGCGGCACGGCGGAATACGACGTGGTGATTGTGGGCTGCGGCCCGGCCGGTCTGTCTGCCGGCCTGTCTTCGATGCACCACAAACTCAAGTACAAGCTGATCGAACAGGAGGACTCCCTGGGCGGCGCCGTGTACCACTATCCGCGCCAGAAAATTGCCATGACCGCACCGGTGGTGCTGGACATCGTGGGCACGGTGAAATTCGGCGAAGTGCAAAAGGAAAAGCTGCTGGAATTCTGGAACGGCGTGGTGGCCAAGACCGGTTTGCAAATTTCCTTTCGCGAACGCATGGAAGCGATTGAGAAGGTCGACGACGGCTTTCTGGTCAAGACCAACAAGGGCAGCTATGTCACCCATAGCGTGCTGCTGACCATGGGCCGACGCGGCACGCCGCGCAAGCTCGATGTGCCGGGCGAAGAAACCCACAAGGTGGTGTACCGCCTTGTCGACCCGGAGCAATACAAGGGCCAGGCCGTGCTGGTGGTGGGGGGAGGCGACAGTGCGCTGGAAGCCGCCATCGCCCTGTCCGAGCAACCCGGCACCCATGTCATCCTGTCGTATCGCAGTGCGGCGTTTTCGCGCGTCAAGCAGAAGAACCGCATGCTGCTGGAGCAGGGCGAAAAGTCCGGCCGCATCCAGGTCATGCTCAATTCCGGGGTGAAAGAAATTCTGGAAACCGAGGTCGTGATCGAGGCCGGCGGTCAGAAGCAAAACTACAAAAACGATGCCGTCATCGTCTGCGCCGGCGGCTTGTTGCCCACACCGCTGCTGCAAAAAATCGGCATCCAGTTCGAAACCAAGTTCGGCACCGAATAAGCCGCAAGCCCCGGCGGGATTTGCGCGCCGTGCGGCTCAGGCGGCCAGGGCTTTTTCAATGTCCTTGGCCAGACTCTGCGGCGTATCCGTGGGCGCATAGCGTTTGAGCACGGCGCCGTCCTTGCCCACCAGAAACTTGGTGAAGTTCCACTTGATGGCCTTGCTGCCGAGCAGGCCGGGTGCTTCCTTGCTCAGCCATTGGTAGAGCGGGTGGGCAGCACTGCCGTTGACTTCGATTTTCGCCATCATCGGAAAGGTCACGCCATAGTTGCGCTGGCAAAAGCCGGCAATCTCGGCGTTGCTGCCACTGTCTTGCGCGCCGAACTGGTTGCAGGGAAAGCCCAGCACCGCCAGACCCTTGCCCCCGTATTGCTGGTGCAAAGCCTCCAGCCCGGCAAACTGGGGTGTGAAGCCGCAGGCGCTGGCAGTGTTCACGATCAAGAGTACCTGGCCCTGGAAATGCTGCAGGGCGACCGTCCTGCCGTCAATTTGCAGCGCGTCAAAGTCATACACAGTGGTCATGGGTTCTCCGGTAGATGCCGCATTCTGAACCGCCCGCCGGTCGGGCGGTGTGCGTGACGGGAGTGCCCATGGCCGGCATGCGCTTATTGCTTGCGGTATGGTGGGGGTCTTCAAGGAAAGATGCATATGCAGCAACGCGCAATCGGAGAATTTCAAGTCGGCCGCATCGGCCTGGGATGCATGAACCTGGACCATGGCTACGCGCCACCCGTGTCGGAACAACAGGGCGAGCGCGTTTTGCGGCAGGCCTTGGATGCCGGCTACACCCTGATGGACACCGCCACCCTGTATGGCGCCGGCCAGAACGAAGCGCGCGTGGGCCGCGTGCTGCAGGCGCAGCGGCAGCAGATCGTGCTGTCCAGCAAATGCGGCATGGAGCTGATGGAAGTGGAGGGCAAGCGGGTGCGGGTGATCGACGGGCGGCCCGCCACCCTGATGCGCCAGTGCGAAGACAGCCTGCGCCGCCTCAAGACCGAGGTCATCGACCTCTACTACCTGCACCGCTGGGACCGCAAGGTGCCGATCGAAGACAGCGTGGGTGCCATGGGCCGCATGGTGGAAAAAGGCTATGTGCGCTGCCTGGGCCTGAGCGAGGTATCGGCCGCCACCTTGCGCCGCGCCCATGCCGTGCATCCGATTGCGGCCCTGCAGTCGGAGTACTCGCTGTGGACCCGCAATGTGGAAATCGCCGTGCTGGATGCCTGCCAGGAACTGGGTGTGGCGCTGGTTGCCTTCAGCCCGGTGGCACGCGGGTTTTTGTGCGGACCGGAGTTGGACCAGGCCGCCATGGACGCCAAAGACATGCGCCGCAGCATGCCCCGTTTTGGCGGAGCCCACTTTCAGCACAACCGCGAACTGCTGCCCCGGTACCGCCTGCTGGCGCAGCAGGCCGGCTGCACCCCGGCGCAGCTGGCACTGGCCTGGCTGCTGCAGCAAAGGCCGAACATCATTCCCATCCCCGGTACGCAAAGCGTGGACCATCTGCTGGAAAACGCTGGCGCAGACACAGTGGCCTTGCAGCCAGACATGCTGCACGCACTTGCCAGCCTGATGAACCAGGGCACGGTCAGCGGAGAGCGCTACGACGCGCAGGGCACCCTTGATACCGACACGGAGCGCTTTGACACCCGCGTGTAAAGCCCGGGTTAGGTGATCTTGAAGACGGTGCGGATGGTGCGGGCGCCGGATTTTTCCTCAAACACCGCCCATTGCTTGATGCCCTTGACCAGCACCTGCTTGCTGATGTCCTTGACCGCCACGCGGGCCTTGAGCTTGGCCGTCAACCAGTCCTGCACATGCGGCATGGTGTGGCCCTCCTTGCCGGTGGGTACGAGCAATTCCATGCCTGCTACGGTGCCGGCAGAGGTCACGGTGAGTTCGGTGGCTGGCATGGGAGGTTTTTCGCTGGTGGGGGGGGGGATGGGGGTGCCGGCCCGCAGATTAGCCGTGCATGTTGTCGTTGCGGGCAATATCCAGCAGGTAGTCCACCTCTTCGGCATGCACGACGCAGTTGTGTCCATGCCAACGCTTGATCACCCACATAAAGCCGGCGACCACCAGACCGAACACGGTGATGGCGCCAAAGGCGGAAAGCCCCAGGCCGGTGGACAGGCTGTAAAAACCGCCCAGGCCCAGAATGCAGGCCTGTTCGTTGAAGTTCTGCACCGCAATCGAGCGCCCCGAGCCCATCAGGTTGTGGCCGCGGTGTTGCAGCAGCGCATTCATGGGCACCACCAGAAAGCCGCCCAAGCCCCCCAGCAACACCAGAAAGGGTGCCGCCACCCAGACGTTGCTGATGAAGTTGAGCAAAATCACCAGCACGCCCATGGCAATGCCCAAGGGCATCACCAGGGTGGCGTGCTCCAGCCGCATGCGCAGCGAGGCCGCTACCGCACCCACCGCCGTGCCAATCGCCACCACGCCGACCAGGGCCGAGGCCTGTGTCACCGTATAGCCCAAAGCGGCTGCAGCCCAGGCCAGCACGATGTAGCGCAGATTGCCGCTAACCCCCCAGAACAAGGTGGTGGTGGCCAGGGAAATCTGGCCCAGGCGGTCGCGCCACAGCCGCATATTGCAGTGCCAGAAGTCGGGCAGCAGGCTGAGCAGCTTCTTGGGCATGGGCCGCATGGGGAACTCGGTCAGCGGGATGCGGGTGTTGAACCAGGCCGCCAGCAGGTAGACAAAAATCAGCACGCAGATGGCGGCCTCGGGCGGGGTGTCGATGCCGGTGCTGATCAGCGGAAAGTCAATGCCCAGCAGCATCGTCGAAATTTGAGGCCCCACCAATTGCCCGCCCAACAGCACGCCCAGAATGATGGAGGAAATGGTCAGCCCCTCGATCCAGCCATTGGCCTTGACCAACTGCGAGGCCGGCAGCAACTCGGTGAGGATGCCGTACTTGGCCGGCGAGTAGGCTGCAGCCCCCAGGCCGACCACGGCATAGGCCATCAGCGGGTGGGTGCCAAACAGCATCAGCAGACAGCCCAGCACCTTGATGGAGTTGCTCATCAGCATCACCCGGCCCTTGGGGTGGGCGTCGGCAAAGGCGCCTACAAAAGGGGCCAGCACCACATAAAACAAGGCAAACATGGGTACCAACGCGGCCTGTTGCCAAGCGGGAGCACCTTC
>CANFIH010000083.1 GCA_947446855.1 Burkholderiales bacterium | reverse complement strand
CGCATGGGCGGCGCCCCCGACCACCCGATGACGATTGCCTTTCCCGAAGGCGAATACCTCAAGGGCCTGGTGGTGATGCGACGCTGAGACGTAAGCCCCCCGCCTTGAATAGCTCGCTAAACTCCCCAACTGCTGATTTTCGGAACCCATCTAACATGTCTCTCATTCCCGCCACCATCCTCACCGGCTTCCTGGGCTCGGGCAAAACCACGCTCCTCAAGCGCGTGCTGGCCGAGGCCCACGGTCAGAAGATTGCTGTCATTGAGAACGAGTTCGGCGAAGAGAACATCGACAGCGACATCCTGGTCAGCGACACCAACGAGCAGATCATCCAGATGAGCAACGGCTGCATCTGCTGCACCATCCGCGAAGACCTGCGCGCCACGCTGCGCGATCTGGCCGAGAAAAAGCGCAAGGGCGAGCTGGATTTTGAGCGCGTGGTCATAGAGACCACCGGCCTGGCCGACCCCGGCCCGGTGGCCCAGACCTTTTTCATGGACGACGAGGTGGCCGAGTCCTACCTGCTGGACTCCATCCTGACCCTGGTCGATGCCAAGCACGCCACCCAGCAACTCAATGACCGCCAGGAAGCGCGCCGTCAGGTCGGTTTTGCCGACCAGATCTTTATCAGCAAGGCCGATCTGGTCAGCAAGGAAGATCTGGACGCTCTGATGCACCGCTTGAAGCACATGAACCCGCGTGCACCCCAGCGCGCCGTGCATTTTGGTGAAGTGGCTTTGAGCGAGGTGTTTGACCTGCGTGGCTTCAATCTGAATGCCAAGTTGGACATTGACCCGGACTTCCTCAAGGAAGACGACCATGACCATGCGCACCACGACCATGCCGAGGGTGGGCATTGCGACCATCCCTCACATGGCCATGAGGACCACGGGCAGGGCCACCATCATCACCATGACGATGACGTGAAAAGCTTTGTTTTCAAGTCCGGGCGCGCCTTTGACCCGGCCAAGCTGGAAGACTTTCTCGGTGCGGTGGTCAATATCTATGGCCCTCGCATGCTGCGCTACAAGGGCGTGCTGCACATGAGCGGTACCGATCGCAAGGTAATTTTCCAGGGTGTGCACCAGTTGATGGGCAGTGACCTGGGGCCGGCTTGGGCCCCGGGCGAGGTGCGCAACAGCAAAATGGTATTCATTGGCATTGATCTGCCCAAAGATATATTGTTGCAGGGGCTGGAGCAATCCCTGGTGTAGCCGGTGTTTAATGGTGCCGTGTTCGGAGGGGTGGAATCACGCAGCGAATTGTGAGAGGGCTGGATCATGGCGGGTAACGGAATGATTGTCTCGATTTTGCAACTGATGGGTTTTCCCCTGGCGAACCCTGTACACTCGCGCGCCGGAGAAACCCCATATAACAAGCCATCAAAAGCTTCTACCGAGGTCCCACGCAGCGTAGAAAACAAGCAGGCGAGTTCCACCAGGAGAGACCAAGTGAATGCGAAATCCGGGAAAGACCCCAGGCCCAAGACCGTCACAGCAAAGGCACAAACTGCGGAAACAGAGTCCGTCAAGCCTGTCAAGGCTGCTGCCAAAGCTGCGGTAACGCCGCCGGCCAAAACAACGGCCGCCAAGCCCGTGGTCAAAGTCTCCGCGAAAGCGGCATCACCATCCTCCAAAACGGTGGCGAAAGCTGCTGAACAAGCCATGCCCAAGCCTGCCGCCAAATCGACTCCCAAGCCTGCTGCTAAAAGCGCATCCAAGCCCGCGGCTCCGGCCACCGGCAAAGTAGCCAAAGCGATTGCGCCGGCTGCGACTCCCAAGCCTGCTGTTGCCAGCAAACCCGCTGCAAAATCAGCATCTTCAGAAAAAGTACCCGTACCCATGACCGCTGCCAACAAGCCCGTTTCTGTGCCTGCAGCTCCCGCTGCCGTGGCCCAGAAGACCGGGCGCCCATCGTCCCGCCTTGCGCAACTGACGGTGCCCTCCATGGCCCAAACCGTAGCATCCACTGCGGCCAAGGCAAGCTATAGCCAATCCATCCCCGCGCCCGTGATCGTTCCAGCCTTGCCCTCGTCTATCAAAAAAGACCCGAAGCTCGCCAACAATTGGAAAACCAAGACCTTGGCCGAACTCACGGATGCCGATTTGATGGCCATGCCCGATACGGAGTACATGAACGATGTCCAGATGGCCGCGTTCCGTTTGAAGCTCTCCAATCTCAAGCAGGAAATCCTCAACAGCGCCGGCGAGACCACCGAGCATTTGCGTGAGGATACCTCGGTTGTGCCCGATCCGGCAGATCGTGCCACCATCGAGGAAGAGCATGCGCTGGAACTGCGTACGCGCGACCGCGAGCGCAAGTTGCTCAAGAAGATTGAACAGTCGATCGGCCGCATTGACGCCGGCGACTACGGCTATTGCGACGAAACCGGCGAGCCCATTGGCGTAGGGCGCTTGCTGGCCCGCCCGACGGCCACCCTGTCTCTCGAAGCACAGCAACGGCGCGAACTCAAGCAAAAAATGTTCGGAGATTGATGCACGGGCGCGCGCGTGTGCGGCCTGTTGCTAGCGGATCGTTGACCCATGGCTACCAAAGACGATAGACCCGGTCTGCTATCCAAAATGGCGATGTTTGTCCGCAATCCGACCAAGGACTGGTCGGAGCTGGACCAGCCCATGGACAGCGATGCCGCAGGCTATGACAAGCAGGCACTCAAGGCCATGATTGAGCGCAAGCGGCAAAACGATTTTGTCCGCAAGCGTGAATTCGACCAACTGCGCAAGCTGCGCAATCGCGACCCCGGTGCCATGGCCAATATGGCCAGACCTTCCTTCTTCCAGACCAGCCTTCCCACCGATATGGGCGGGCGGGCAGTCACGCTCAAGAAAATTGATGAGATCGAGGCGCAAATGTCGCGCCAGTGGTGGAAGAGCAAAAACGAAAGTGTGACCGGCCCTGACTCGGTGTCCCCACACGGCGAACTGATGCCAAACCCGGTCGGCCCATACCAGGGGAGTTCCGACCTGTCGGCTTCATTTGCCAGCACGCAGCCCAATTTCATCTCGCAGGCTTCGGATGCAGACTTTGCCGACGAGTTCCTGCCTACGCAGATGGCCTCTGAGATCGCCTCGGTTCCCGGCATGGAAGGTCCACCCGGAAATGGCGAGCGTAGCGCTGCCCGCGCAGCGTTTTCTACCTCCCGGTTGTTCGCCATTGAAGTGGATGAGGTGGCGAGCGACCCCGAACTGGAAGAAGCTGCGATTCGCTTTGCCAACAGTGATGACGCCGGTGCGGAGAAGGGCCTGTTGTCCGCCTTGCGCGGGCGCGACCCCGAAGCCCAGGCGGCGCGATCCTGGGCTGCGGCCCTGCTGGATCTGTACCGTGCAACCGGCCGAGCGCAGGCATTTGATGTGGCCGTAGCTGAGTTTGCCCAGCATCTGGATGGCCCCTGGCCGGCTTGGTATGTGCTGGGCGCACCTGGTGTGGCCGCAGGGGCGCAAGGCCCTGCAGGCCCGATCTGGAGCTGCCCCGCCAACCTGAGTGCGCAAGGTCTCGAAAGCCTGCGCCTGGCCATGGTGTCCAACGCCATGCCCTGGTATCTGGACTGGCGGGCGTTGGCCACTATTGATCCGGGTGCCATGCCCTTGCTGGAGGGCTTGTTCAGCAGCCTGTGCGAGGAAGCCGTGACCCTGTGTTTTGCCGGCCGCGACAGCCTTGTCAGCGCCTTGCGCGCAATGACGCCCTCGGGTAGCCGCGCCGTCGATCCGGTCTGGTGGCAAGTGCGCCTGAATGCCTTGCGGGCCATGGGTTTGCAGGATGATTTTGAGTTGGCTGCGCTGGATTACTGTGTCACCTATGAAGCCGCACCGCCGGCCTGGAGCGCGCCACGCTGCCGTTTTGAAGTCCTGGCCGCTGCTTTGCCCGAGCCGGATTTTGGTGTCTCCACTGTCCCTATGGGCGAGCCTGCCGGGGCCGTGGCGTGGGTGCTGCAAGGCGAAATCGTGGGTGATGCCAGCTTCGAGTTGGCAAAACTGGATGCGGCGCCGGTATCGGGCCCCCGCATGGTGATTGCCTGCGGCGATCTGGTCAGGGTCGATTTTGCGGCGGCCGGCAGCATTCTCAACTGGGTGGCCATGCGCCAGGCAGAGGGCATGTTGGTGCAGTTTCAGGACGTCAACCGCCTGGTGGCGGCCTTTTTTAACGTGATCGGCATCAACGAACACGCCAAGGTCATCCTGCGTAGCACGTGATCCCTTGGCTGATTTTGGGCACACCGTCTTGTAATCCGGTATCCCGCAACAATCTGGCATTCTCATGGAACAATTTCACGGAACCACCATCATCAGCGTGCGGCGCAAGACGCCAACCGGTACCCAGGTCGCCATTGGTGGCGATGGCCAGGTCACGCTAGGCAACATCGTCGTCAAGGGCACCGCGCGCAAGGTGCGCAAGCTCTACCACGGCAAGGTGCTGGCTGGCTTTGCCGGAGCCACCGCCGACGCCTTCACCTTGTTCGAGCGCTTTGAAGCGAAGCTGGAAAAGCACCAGGGCCAGTTGGTGCGCGCTGCCATCGAGCTGACCAAAGACTGGCGCACCGACCGCGTGCTGCGCCGCCTGGAGGCCATGCTGGCCGTGGCCGACAAGGAGGCCTCCCTCATCATCACCGGCAACGGCGATGTGCTGGAGCCGGAAAACGGCATCGTCACCATAGGCTCCGGTGGCGCCTATGCACAGGCGGCGGCGATCGGGCTGCTCAACCATACCGAGCTGGATGCAGCAACCATCGTCAAGCGCTCGCTGGAGATTGCCGGCGAACTGTGCATCTATACCAATATGAACCACACCATTGAGACCCTGGACTGATTCC
This sequence comes from Burkholderiales bacterium, assembly GCA_947446855.1. Classification (GTDB taxonomy): domain Bacteria; phylum Pseudomonadota; class Gammaproteobacteria; order Burkholderiales; family Burkholderiaceae_C; genus Allorhodoferax. The sequence continues at coordinate 12,207 of CANFIH010000083.1, read as the reverse complement.
ATGCATGGAAAGACATCCGGAGCAAAAAAATGACACCCCAGGAAATCGTTGCCGAGTTGGACAAGCACATCGTTGGTCAGGGCCAGGCCAAGCGCGCCGTGGCCATTGCACTGCGCAACCGCTGGCGGCGCCAGCAAGTCGTTGGTAGCCTGCGCGCCGAGATCACGCCCAAGAACATATTGATGATCGGCCCCACCGGGGTGGGTAAGACCGAGATCGCCCGGCGCCTGGCACGGCTGGCAGATGCCCCGTTCATCAAGGTGGAAGCGACAAAATTCACCGAGGTCGGCTATGTCGGCAAAGACGTGGATTCCATCATCCGTGACCTGGCAGAAATTGCCGTCAAGCAGACCCGCGAGGCTGAGAAGATCAAGGTGCGTGCGCGGGCAGAAGATGCCGCCGAAGAGCGCATTCTGGACATCCTGATTCCTTTGCCGCGCAACGACTTCGGCTTTGCCTCCGGTGAGGCCGCGCCGGAAAGCACGGCGCGCCAGGCCTTTCGCAAGAAGCTGCGCGAAGGCCAACTGGCAGACCGCGAGATTGAAATCGACGTGGCCATGTCTGCGCCGCAACTGGAAGTGACGGGCCCGGCCGGCATGGAAGAGATGACCGAGCAACTGCGTGGCATGTTTGGCCAGATGGGGCAAAACAAGCGCCAGACGCGCAAGCTCAAAATTGCCGAAGCCCACAAACTCCTGGCGGACGAAGAGGCGGCCAAGCTGGTGAACGAAGAAGACATCAAACGCCAGGCCATTCACATGCTGGAGCAAAACGGCATTGTGTTCATTGACGAGATCGACAAGGTCACCTCGCAGGGCGAGGGTAATGGGGCCCAGGTGTCACGCCAGGGCGTGCAGCGCGACCTGCTGCCGCTGGTGGAGGGCACCACGGTGTCCACCAAGTTCGGCATGGTCAAGACCGACCACATCCTGTTTGTAGCCTCAGGCGCCTTTCACCTGAGCAAGCCCAGTGACCTGATTCCCGAATTGCAGGGCCGCTTTCCCATTCGCGTGGAACTGCAGTCGCTCTCGGTGCAAGACTTCGAAGCCATCTTGACGCAAACCCATGCCTCGCTCACGCGCCAGTACCAGGCCTTGCTGGCCACGGAAGACGTCACCTTGCAATTCACCCCTGAAGGCATTACCCGCCTGGCGAAGATCGCCTTTGAGGTGAATGAGCGCACCGAAAACATCGGCGCGCGCCGCCTGTCCACGGTGATGGAGCGCTTGCTCGACGACGTCAGCTTTGACGCCGCCTCCCTGGCCGGGCAAACGGTGGCAATCGACGCCGCTTACGTGGACCAACGTCTGGACGAGTTGAGCCAGAACGAGGACTTGTCGCGCTACATTTTGTGATCAGTCTGTGCAGCCAGGAAAACCGAAGGCTGCCAGCCAGCGCCACTACGTAGTAGGGCGTATGGATTCCCCATCTTCTTCTACCGGATACGGAAGTCCCCAAATAGGGAAACACTGTATAGGGCTGTGAGCAGCGTCTTCAGACAATAGGTCAACACGGGTGTTCGGCAGATACCCGGTATGCGCCCCGGCATTTTTTGGGGTGAGTAATGTGCCTACCTGATGGGATGGGGATGGAAATATGAGTCTGGCAAAGGAAATAATGTGGAGCGACCCTTCCACCGGCGGACCGCTTGCCCCAGCAAAGCTGATTCGCTTGCAGGGCATCAACCCGAACGCCTTTTATCGATTCAATTCGCTGCAGTGCAGTTACCTGCTCTGCGCCACCCTGCTCGTCCTGGTCACCACGGCACTGGTGGCCCTCTTGTCGAACTGCATGCGGGCTGAAGTGCTGGATAACGATGCCAAGCTCACAAGTCAATTGATTGCCGGCATTCTGCAGGCGCAAAGTAACCCGGCGGATCTTCGGGTCCATGTCCCTGCGAACCAAAGGCCGGATGAGCGTGCCAACCTTCGAAAGGTTGGGGCGGGTGCAGCTCTGGAAGAGGCTGCGGTCATGCAGTCCTATGACGCACTGCGATATTTGCCGGGGGCGCAGTTGGTCAATATTGTTGAACAGAACGGAAAAATCAGCTGGTCCACCAATCCATTGCTCATCGGGACCCATGAACTGAAGAACGAAAAAGTGGACGCCGCCTTTGCCTTGCGCGACCTGGAGGCAAAAAGCTATCTTCTGAAGGAACCCATTGCGGACAACGAGTCATTTTTGCCGACCTCGCAGAGGGTGCATGTTGAAAGTTATGTGCCTTTGGCCGATTCGCAAGGTTCTGTAGTGGCTGTTGCGAAAGTTTTCAAGGATCCAGCAGGCCTGCTTGGCACGATTCGGCGCGGCAACCTAGTTATCTGGACCAGTGTGGGCACAGCCGCAGTGCTGCTGTCTCTGGTCCTGCTTTTCATCATTCGGCACACCGATGCAGTGTTGCGGGTTCAGCGCCAACGCGTGTTGGAAATGGATTCCCTTTGCGTGATCGGGGAGATGGCGGCTGCGGTGGCACATGGCATACGCAATCCATTGGCATCGATTCGCTCCTGTGCGGAGCTGAGCCTTGACGGGGATATGGATGATGCGCGAAAAAGCGCAGGCAACATCATCGATCAGGTGGACCGGCTCGGTCTGTGGGTTCGGGAACTGCTGATGTTTTCACGCCCCCAGGCCGAACTGAGCGAAAACATCAATTTGGTGGCTCTGGCCGAGGAAACATTGCAATGCTTTCGAACCCAGCTTGAGCAGAACCGGGTGTCCTGCAAATTCGTGTTGCCAAAACAGGGCTTGCAACTGGTCAAGGGCAACTTTGCCCTGGTATCACATACCCTGGCTGTCATTATTTCCAACGCCATAGAAGCCATGCCGGGTGGAGGCAAGCTGAGCCTGGAATTGCAACAGCTGGAGATGTCCGAAGGGGTCAGGTTGCTGGTGGAAGACACTGGCGCTGGTATGTTGCCAGCGGAGTTGGAGCAACTCTTCAAACCGTATTTCACGACCAAAAAAAATGGGCTCGGTCTTGGCATGGCCTTGGCAAAGCGAATCATGGAACGCTGTGGTGGTGGAATTGACGTATACAGCCAAAAAGGCGTGGGAACACGCGTAGGCTTAATGTTCAAGGCAGACTAAGGGCATGGCTAAAACCGTTCTGATTATCGAAGATGAGGTAATACTGGCAGAAAACATCAGTGCGTATCTGCAACGCAGCCAATGGGAAACCCATATCGCACACAGCGCTGAAGAGGGTCTGAGCAGAATCGAGACACTGCAGCCGGACATCGTGCTCACGGATTACATGATGGCAGGCAAAACGGGTCTGCAAGTCATCAAAAGTGCGCTTGCGATAGACCCTCAGCTCAAAATCGTCATGTTCACCGGCGAGGGCAGTACCCAGTTGGCCGTCGAGGCCATGAAGGCGGGGGCTTGCGACTATGTTTCCAAGCCAGTGGCGCTGGCCGAACTCAAGTTGGTGCTGGAAAAAGCGGTCGGTCAGGCACAGGTGGAAAAGACGCTCTCGGTTTTTCAGCGTCGCGAGTCACGTGGCTCACTGGAGGCGATTATTGGCCAGTCCCCTGCCATGCTGGCTACCAAAACCAAGCTTAGGCAGGTGCTGGCAGCGGAACGGTGCATGAGTGATGATGATTTGCCCGCCGTGTTGATTACGGGCGAAACGGGTACAGGCAAGGAGTTGTTGGCGCGTTCGCTGCACTTTGAGGGTGTTCGCCATAACGGACCATTCATTGAAATCAACTGTGCATCCTTGCCGCCAAATTTACTGGAGTCCGAGCTGTTCGGGTATGAACGGGGCGCGTTTACCGATGCAAAAGAGCGCAGGGTGGGTCTGGCAGAGGCCGCAGAGGGGGGAACGCTTTTCCTGGATGAAATCGGCGAGGTCGAATTTGCAATACAGGCCAAGCTGCTGAAGCTTCTTGAGGAAAAGACAGTCCGGCGCATTGGCAGCGTACGTGATCGCAAGGTAAATATCCGCATTGTCAGCGCCACTAATCGGGATTTGGAGAAGATGGTCGACGAAGGCCGTTTTCGTCGTGACCTCTATTACCGCTTGCGTGTCATATCGTTGTCAATGCCGCCCCTGCGCGGATTGCCTGATGATATTTTGAGTATCGCCAAATTCTATTTGCAGAAGCACGCCAAGCGCTACGGCAAGACCGGTCTGTATTTCACCGCTGCGGCTGAAGCCGCCATGCAGCGTTACAACTGGCCGGGCAATGTCAGGGAGCTTCGCAACATGCTGGAGCAAACGGTGCTGCTTGCCCAGGGCGATGCGATCGCTGTGGATCAACTCACATTCTCGGCCAACTGGAACCAGGACACATCGGCACACGAGCCGGCCGATGACCTTGACGCGTGCGCTGCGGGCGAATACGCCGGCAAAAAGTCCGGAGACCCGGATCAGGATATGGTTGCCCTTACCCTGGAAAAGACGGACTGGAATATTTCCAAGTCGGCAAAGCTCTTGGGTATTTCGCGCGACATGCTGCGCTATCGCATCGAAAAATTCAGGTTCACGCGCCCTGAGTGAAGCTTGTCTGCAGGGCTGCGCCGCAGACAAGCTTCAAGATTTCCGTTGCGGATTCCTGAGGCTTGAAACCCGGAGTGCGGCTTAGCGTTCCGCCAGCGATTCGCTGAACGTCTTCGTGATGGGCTTGGTCAGGTATCGCCACACGGTGTTGTTTCCGGTCTTGATCTCCACCGATCCGGTCATGCCTGGCTGGATTTCAATCTTTTTGGATGCCAGTTGGGTTATGTCGCTGATCTTGGTCTTGACCTGAACGCGGTAGTAGGGCGGCTCGTTTACGTTGCGGGTTTCATCGTTGAGCGTGTCGGCGCTGATATAGGTCACCACGCCCTGCAGAGTGCCATAGATGGTGTAGTCGTAGGCGTCGAGTTTGATGGTGGTTTGCAGGCCGGGTTTGATAAAGGCGATGTCCGCCGGTTTGACCTTGGCCTCGATCAGAAGGTCGTCTTCGACCGGAACGATCTGCATGATCTCTTCACCGGGCCGGGCCACGCCACCACGCGTGGTGATGCGGATGTTGCGCACAATGCCGTCCATGGGCGCAGTGACGACGGTGCGCGCGAGCTGGTCCTTGCGGCTGGCCATGATTTGCTCCAGGCCGGCCAGGTCTTCCAGCGCTTTCGACAAATCGGTTTGTGACTCCTGGCGGTACTTGTTTGCGCGGTTGACCATCATGGCCTTGAGCTCGGCCACTTGGCGCTGCAGCTTGAGCACGTCGGACTTGCTGACATCACCTCTTTGCAGCAGCGGCAGATTCAGGTCGAGTTCTGCCTTGACCATGTCAAGCGACTGGCGCATGGCTTCTATCTCGTCATTCACCGCAGACTGCCGGCTCCTGAATAGCAAATCCTGGTTCGAGCGTATGCCCGGGTATTGGTCGAGCTCAGCCGGGAAGTGGGGCAGCCCGCCACGGGTCTCCGCATTCAGGCGGGCAATGGCAGCTTTCAGCGATGCCGCCTTGGCCATGCTCTCGAGGTAGGAGGTCTCGGTCTTGGAGCGTTCAAAGCGGACCAGGGTTTGGCCCTGCTTGACCGGCGAGCCCTCATGGACCGCCAGGTCCTGGACGATTCCGCCATCCAGGTCCTGAATCACCTGGTTGCGGGAACTGGCGATGACCTGTCCGGGCGCGCGGGTGATTTGGTCGATGCTGGCGTAGTTGGCCCAGGCGATGCAGCTGGCTACCGTGGTTGCGCTGGCCAGTACCAGCATGCGGCCCAGCCGTGAATTTTCATCTTTGTTGTGGTTCATGGTGCTTTCAGGCGTGTGCTTGCGCAACGCTGTCCCGGTGTGAAGTAATGGGGGTGACGTTCTGGGCGCCGGCGAGCTTGGCCAGGACCAAATCGCGCGGGCCGTCCAGCACAAGGCGGCCGCCTTGCATCACCATCAGGCGGTCTACGATCTGCAGCAAGGCACTCTTGTGGGTCGCGACCAGCAGCGTGGCGCCGGCGGCGGCTTTGGCCTGCAGGGTGGCGACAACGGTGGCCTCGGCTGCTGAGTCCATGGAGGCAGTGGGCTCATCCAGCAACAGCACGCTGGGCTTGGACAGCAGCATGCGTGTGAGTGCCACCAGTTGCTTCTGCCCCCCCGATATGCCGCGACCGCCTTCGGTGATCGGCAGTGCCAGCCCCTTGGGGTGGCTGGCAATCAGGGTAAACAGACCTGACTCACGGGCCGCCTGCAGCAAGGCCTCGTCACCCGGGTCGGGCAGGCCCTGCAGTATGTTGTCGCGCAGCGTGCCACTGATCAGGCGAATGTCCTGTGGCAGATAGGCGATGGTTTCGCGCAGGTATGCCGGGGAGACCATGGCCATGTCCAGACCATCCAGTAGCACCTTGCCGCCTGAAGGGCGGTACATACCGGAGGCCAGCTTGAGCAGCGTGCTTTTGCCCGAACCGATGGAGCCGATGATGCCCACGCGTTCACCGGCGCGGATGCGCACATCGCCTACTTCGAACACCACATCGGTGCCCATGCTGTAGGCGAAGGTAGCCTTATCCAGGTGGATTGCACCGGCTGAGCTGCCTGGGGTCAGGCCATCGGCGCGGTCGTCAATCTCATTGGGCAGGGCAATCATTTTGTCCAGGCCTTCGATGGCAGCACGGGCATGTTCCCACTGCACCATGAGTCCTGGCAGTTGGGCGATGGGTGAAAGCGCGCGTCCGTTAATGATGGTGCAGGCGATCAAGGCGCCCATGGTCAGCTGGTTCTCGCTGACCAGATAGGCGCCCATGGCAACCAGCGCGATATAGCCCGCTTGCTGCAGGGAGACGGTCATGTGCTGGGACAGCGACGACAGGTGCTTGATCTGGTAGTCAGACTCGGCGGCACCATCCACCAACTGACTCCAGCGTGTTTGCAGCTTCCACTCGGCGCTGTTGGCCTTGAGTGACTCGGCTCCGTCGATGGATTCGACCAACAGGCCGGCCTTGCGGTTGCTCTGTCCCTGGTTCTCCCGGGTGTGGCGGGCGATCTTGCGCTGAAACATGAGTCCGGTGATGAGCGATACCGGCAGCAACACCAGAGGAACAAGCACCATCGAGCCGCCGACCATGCCGATCATGGCGATGAAAAACAGGGCGAAGGGAACGTCCGACAGCATGAAGATGGAAGTGGAGCTCATGATTCCACGCACCGACTCAAAGCCCCTGATTTGTGCCGCCAGTGTGCCCACTGAGGTCGGGCGGAATTCCAGCCGAATGCCTAGTGCACGCTCAAAAAACCATTCGGAGAGCTCGGAGTCAATGCGTGCGGCACTGCGGTCTATGGCATGGCTGCGCACATGTTTGAGCATCAGCTCCAGCAACAAGGCGGCGATGGCGCCGGCCGAGAGCACCCACAGGGTCTGGTAGCCGCGGTTGGGGATCACGCGGTCATACACCTGCATGCTGAACATGGACGCCGCAAGGGTCAGCATATTGACCAGCAGGGTGGCAATCAACGCCTCCATGAGAATGCCCTTGCGCTGCCATATGGCCTGCCAGACGATGCGCGAGGCCTTGGGAGTGGAGCGGGCACTGCTCTCAAGCTTGGCCGGCAAGGAGACGCATTCAGCGCCCTGCAGGTCGGGGATGCTGGCCATCGCACCCCGGCTGTTCTGTACCTGCCAGCTTCCGTCAGCGCTTTTGGCGGTCACGATAAACCAGCCCTGGGTGGCGTGCCATCCGATGAAGGGGCAGTCCTTGGGGCGCGGGGCGTTGATGCGGGTTGGCAGGCCGCTCAGGTTGGCCGCCTTCCAGCCGCAGCGCACCAGCGCGTCGGCGCTGTCGCCGCCCTTGGCTTGGGCGATCGCACTTTCAATATCGTCCAGGCGTTCGCGTTGAACGGCTTGTCCTGCAAGCCTGGCGGTTTGCAGGATGATGGGTGACAGCGTATTGAGCTTCATTCGAATAGTCCTTTTAGATTTCCACTGACGAGTTTCAGCCGCATGATGGCGCCGGTCATTTGTGCGCTGGCATCGGTTGTTGCCGTTTCTGATTGGGTGGATTCGCGCACCATATTGAGTACCTCGAACCAGCCCTTCTTTCCTGCCGTGAACTGGCGCGTATAGGATTCGTACACATTCTTTGCGGACCGGCTTGCCTTTGCGGCGTTGTCGAGCCGCATCCGCGCCGTTCTCAATTCGCTCCAGTCGATGGCGATGCGCTCCTTCAGGTCGCGCTGTGCCCCCTCGCGCTGTTGCAGCACGGCTTCCTGGCGCGCAATGGCCGCTTCGACACCGGAGAGGGCTGACAGCCCTGCACCGGTTTGCGCCTCAAGCACTACCAAAAGCCGGTTGGTGTTGTAGGCGGCCGAGCCGTTCAACGAATCAGACGAATTCGAGTTCTCAAAGCGCAAGGACACCTGTGGCTTGTAACTGGCGCGCTTTGTTTCGATGTCGGCCTGTGCCGCAGCCTCTTCAAATTGCAGCCGGCGCAGCAGGGGTGACCAGCTAACGGCCTGCTCCAGCAGCGACTCCTGGCCGAGTTGGCCAATGCTGCTGTCGTCATGCATAGCCTCCACCTGCTCAACCGGCGTGCCCGCAAGCTGGGACAGCTGGGTTAGCGCGTTGGCAAGCGCTTGTCTGGCGTTGGAGAGGTCGTTCTCCGATTGGTAGAGACGGGATTCGGCCAGCTCCTGGTCAACCCGCGCGCTGGCCTCGTTCTGCACCCGCCGGGTGATGAGGCCGAGCAAGTCGGTGTTCTGCTGCAGGCCCTGTGTCAGGGTTGCCGTGTTGGCCTGTTGGCGCAAGGCCTCCACATATGCAGCAATGACACGCTGGATTAACTCCTGGCGTGTCTCTTGTATCGCTGCATCGGCTGCCTGATGGCGCGAGCCTGCGGCATCGATGCTGGCGTCGATGCGCCCACCCGACCACAGAGGTTGCTGGATACGCAGCAGGGTAGTGCGAACACCGTTGTTATCGGTGTTGGCCTCAATGCTGGGAGTCGGATAGCGTTGCCAGACGGCACCATCCAGGTCGGCCTTGGCCGCACCTGCGGTGGAGCGTTTGGCCTGGATGCTTGGATGGGTGGAGAGAGTCTGTCTGACGATCTCTTCAAATGAAGTGGTTTGCGCCATTGCCGCCGTAGCAAACAGCATCCATGTTGCAGCGATCCCGCTCCTGAATCGGGCGTTATGAGTAGGGTTGAACATGGGTGTCGTATGGGGCAAGGCGCCTGTTGGGTGATGTGACGCAAGCGTAAGTGCGCAGCGACAAAACGGCACTCCGGCGAAGCCCCCCTTCGATCGGTTCAGGGGCTCCATGCGTTCTACAGAGAAAGCAGTAGGACGCTAAATTTTTTTCTACGGGGAGGTACAGGGTTCAACCCATACGAGGGCTGCGCCTGGGCCGCAACTGCAGCTGCAGTTGCCCCATCCGATGCCGCACGCCGAGGCGGTGTGCAGTGCAATGCTGCGCGGCCATGCGGGTTTCACTCTAGTTCATAAAGGGGTTGTCAAAGTAGGAGATATACAGCCTGTGCCGTACTGACTGCTTTGCCATGTTTACCTACAGTCGTTACTGATCACCCGGATATATGTGAGAACTACATGATGAAGAAATATTTGCTTTTGATCGTCGAAGGTCAGGGGCTGTTCGAGGCCGGGCTAAACCTGATAGCGATGCCAGACCTCGCTCTGGAAATTTCCGGCAAGGTCGATAACTGCGCGGACGCATTGCGCCTGGTCCAAGAATTGAAACCGGATCTGATTCTGATGGATCTGTCGATGCTGGGGCACCAGGGCATAAAGGCCATAGGCACCATCAAACGCAACAGCCCGCAAACCAAAATTGTGGTGCTCACATCAGAGCGATCAGAGGTGCTCTTGCGCCTGAGCCTCAAAGCTGGGGCCAACGGCTATATGGTGAAGGACATGTCGGCCGACGAGTTGCGCATTGCCATTCGGACGGTCTTGAAAGGCAAGCTGCACCTGAGCCCTGACATTACAGACCTCGTGATTGGCGGCTATCTGCTCAGCGAGCCGTTCCCGGGCAACTTCCCCGCGATGCGAACCTTCGCTTAGCGCAGGGCGGATGAGAGAAAAACTACAGGAATACCCGCAGTACCCGGTAGTTAACCCACTACCTACTACAGCACATTGACTACATATATGCAAGCGCTCTATGTAGAGGCAAATACAGGGATCGCCGTGCTGCCTTATTTCGGGTTCCGCAATAACCTACATCAAGATTTGCCGAGGAGCATGACGCAACGATTTTGCGTTGACCCGAGGCACATGAATGCCAGCAGTAAGTAGGCCATCCCAGGGAGTTGAGAAGGGTATCTACCGAAGCCAGCTTCACCCAATATGCATTGAAACAAGGAACCACAGTCATGAACGCCAAGCAGTTGATCGAAAAAGCCAGCAAAGAGACACAAAACAAAATGGTCGATCAAATCGTAGGTGGACTCGATCCGGCCAACGGCTCAGCCCCATTGGTGCTGGACACCAAATCCAAAGCTGCCTCGGCTTCGTCGAAGAAGTTGCACGATGCGGACGTTGTTGATGGTCAGAACGAGGCTGCGGATCTGCCAGCCGATGCTGCCACTGGTGCAGGGGAAACCTTTGCGGTGACGGGCGAGGATGTCAGCACAGGCGCGCAGGGTGTAGAGGTGGCATTGAATACCTTGTCGGACACATCCGCGTACGCGGATTCCTTTGTCTCGGATGGTGCTGCCTTTTCATCGTCGATTCAGGCCAATGGATTCACTCCCGCTGCGGGCGGAGGGGCTGCTGCTTCGGGCCATATTTCTCCCTATCTTGGGCTGTCTGCCTTGGGTCTGGGGGCAGGTGGCGGCGGCGGCGGCGGTGGCGGTGGTGGTGAGCGTCACAAAGATGCCGCTGAACCCGAGCGCGAAGATCACCCCACCAAGCCCGTGACCATGACAAAGGGAACAGTGGCCGATGGCTACGTCAGCGGCGCAAAGCTGTACATCGATGCCAATGGCAATGGCCGGGCGGACGCAAATGAAGACACCGGTGTGCTCACCGACAGCACCGGACACTATGTTCTCACCAGCGCGGTGAGTGGCAATATCCTGGCAGTTGGTGGTACCAATATCGATACGGGACTGGCCAACACCCTGGTACTGAGCTCGACCGGGGGCGGCAGTGTGATCAACACCCTGACCACTTTGGTTCAGAACTATGTTGACACCAAGGGTGTCAGCGTTGCGCAGGCATCGGCGCTGATTTCAGCCGCATTTTCGCTGCCAGGCGTGGACCTGGTGAACTATGACCCATTGGCCGCGACCAGCCTTGTGGACCCCACTGCCCTGGCGGTTCAAAAGGTGGCTGCCCAGTTGGCCGTGGTCATGACGCTGGCAGAACAGTCCGGTACCGGGTCGGAAGCCGCTGTGATGAAGGCCATTGACTCGCTGATCCAATCCGGTCAGAAGGTCAATCTGAGCGATGTCGCAACCCTCGGTACGATTAACAAGAATGCCGGCAATCTGCTCTCCGCAGTGCAGGTTGTGGACATGGCTGCCGGCACGGTGGCTATTGCACAAAGCACAACGCTTGATCCGAATTCTGTGCAGTCCATTACACACGCGCAGAGTAGCGCGCTCGGTGTCGCCACGCATATTGGTGGCATCAGCCTTGGCGTGGTGACTGAGGCCGGCGGTGTGGCCAACGCCGTTGCCGGCAATCCAACGGCCACGGGCACCCTGATCGATACGAATGCTGCCGCTGCGGCCAATACCTTTACGGCAGTAGCGGCGGGAAGCGCGAGCTTCGGTGCATTCAGCATGACCGCAGCTGGCGTCTGGACCTACACGCTCAACAATAGCAATACCGCAGTGCAAGCCCTGAACGCCGGCCAGAGCCTGGCTGACAGCTTCACCGTTACGACCGTTGACGGAAGAGCACAAGTTGTAGCGGTGACCATCAACGGTACCAACGACGCAGCCATCATCAGCGGCACCAGCACTGGTTCCGTGACTGAAGCTGGTGGTGTGGCCAACGCCATTGCCGGCACGCCCACTGCCACCGGTACTCTGTTCGTTGCCGATGTGGATAGCCTGACTACTTTCACAGCAGTAACAACAGCCACGGCCAGCACGGGTGGCTTGGGCACCTACACCATGTCTGCAGATGGCGTGTGGACCTATGCGCTGAACAATGCCAACGCAAGCGTTCAAGCCCTCAATGTTGGCCAAACACTGACAGATACCTTCACTGTTACAACAGCCGACGGCACTGCCCAAACCGTTTCGGTGACCATCAAT
>CANFIH010000082.1 GCA_947446855.1 Burkholderiales bacterium | reverse complement strand
TCCATGGTGGACGCTCCTTTCGCTTCGGGTGGTTAAGTAACACCCCCCACTTTGGCACTTAGATGCCGCTATTGGAAGGGGCGTCCATTCCATTGGCCCGGCGGCGGGTTTAGAGGCCCCCACGTTCGCGCACTGCCCCGAGGGGCTAATCCAGCTTGATGTGCGTGGTGTTCTTGACTTCTTCCATCACCGCGTAGGTGCGTGTCTCGCGCACGCCGGGCAGCTGCCACAGCACGGTGCCGGCGAAGTCACGGTAAGCGCCCATGTCGGCAATGCGGGTCTTGAGCAGGTAGTCAAAACCGCCGGCCACCATGTGGCATTCCTGGATTTCGCCGTGCACCTGCACCGCCGCCTTGAAGGCTTCAAACACATTGGGCGTGGTGCGGTCCAGCAAGACCTCGACAAACACCGTCATGCCGGCATCGAGCTTCACCGGGTTCAGCCGCGCCTCGTAGCCCAGGATGTAGCCATCCTTGGTCAGGCGCTGCACCCGCGACAGCACTGCCGTGGGTGAGAGCGCCACCGTCTCGGCCAGTTTCAGGTTGGACATGCGGCCATCCTGTTGCAGACAGTTGAGAATTTTCAGGTCGATCCGGTCCAGATCTGCACGGCCGTTGGCAACATGGGTCATTTGTGTTCGATGGCTTCTGTTCAAGTGAAGGGGCCAAACCAGTTTTGCCTTTGCATTCAGCCGGCACGGAACCGGCTTTGGCTGAAACATTCACTATTTGGAGTGACGATCCTAAGACATTCTGATGATGTTGATCATTATTGTGGGTAGTTCGATCATATTTAGTCAAAATTGGTGGAAATAAAATGAACGGAATAAAAAACTAATTTGTTTCCTAAATTCAGTCAGTAACTCATTTGAAAAACTTGGATCATCGCGTTTGCCGCTAAATTAAGGAGACCCAAGTGCTAATCAATGTTCAATTGCCCTTTCCGTACCGCCCTGAGAGCGAGGTCGTCGCGCGACACCTTCAGGTGGTGAATACAGGATTGGACTGGGCCGCCGCCGCCAAAGCCGCCACGCCCTGGGTGCAGGCGGTGCGTGACAATCCGCCGCCTTTCTGGGCCATGGAAAGCCTGTTGCGTGAATACCCCATTTCCAGCGCCGAGGGCCTGGCGCTGATGCGTCTGGCCGAAGCCCTGCTGCGCGTGCCCGATGCCGAAACCGCCATTGCCCTGACGGCCGACCAACTCGGCCGCGCTGACTTTGACAACAGTGGCGACAAGGTGCTGGCGCGGCTCAGCAGCACGGCCATTTCCATGTCCAAATACTTTTTGCCTGACCCGCAAACCGGATCGTCCCCGCAGGCCGAGCCCGGCATCATGGCCAAGCTCGGTGCCAGGACGGTGGTGGCTGCCACATTGCGCGCCGTGCAATTGCTGGGCCGCCAGTTTGTGCTGGGCCAGAACATGGCCGAGGCGATGAAAGAGGCCGATGCGGCGCGCAAGCAGCAAGGCGCCTTAACCTACTCGTATGACATGCTGGGCGAAGGCGCCCGTACCGATGCGGATGCGCTGCGCTACTTGAAGAGCTACAGCGACGCGATTGCCTTTATCGCCAGCCACACCGACAGCAGCCATACGCCCGAGCACAACGACGGCATCTCGATCAAGCTCAGCGCGCTGCACCCGCGCTATGAAGACGCGCAGAGCCAGCGCGTGCTGGATGAGCTGGTGCCCCGCGTCTGGACGCTGTGCGAGTTGGCCGCCCGCGCCAATATCAACCTGACCATCGACGCCGAGGAAGTGGACCGCCTGGAGCTGTCGCTGGAGGTGTTCGACGCCCTGCTGCAACGGGTGGCGCAGCACTTTCCGCAATGGGCTGGTTTCGGTTTGGCGCTGCAGTCGTACCAGACGCGCTCGCTGGAGCTGATCGAGCACCTGACCGCCACAGCGCGCAAATACAAGGTGCGCCTGATGTGCCGTCTGGTCAAGGGCGCCTACTGGGATGCCGAGATCAAACGCGCCCAGGAACTGAGCCTGCCCTGCTATCCGGTCTTTACCCACAAGCACCACACCGATGTGTCCTACCTGGCCTGTGCCCGCGTGCTGCTGGATGCGCCGGATGCGATTTACCCGCAGTTCGCCACCCACAACGCCGCTACCATTGCCGCCATTTTGCAAATGGCCGCGCGCACCGGCGGCAAGTTTGAGTTGCAGCGCCTGCACGGCATGGGCGAGGGCGTGTACCGCGAAGTACTGAAGAACCCCACGGTGTCCTGCCGCGTCTATGCGCCGGTGGGCGCCCACCGCGATCTGTTGGCCTACCTGGTGCGCCGCTTGCTGGAGAACGGCGCCAACTCCTCCTTTGTGCACCAGATGGCCGACGAGTCGGTCAATATGCAGGAGCTGCTGATCTCGCCCTTGCGGCTCGAACCCCTGTCTTCGCTGCCCATGCCTGTGGACCTGTTCGGCACGCACGCCGGTGCCCGCAAGAACAGCACCGGCCTGGACCTGACCGTGCCTGCCATGCGCGCGCCGCTGTTGGCCGCACTGGCCACCACCAGCGTGCCCGCCGTGGCAGTATCCGATGTGCACGAGGTGGTAAGCGCGTTCGCCAAGGGCCACGCCGCCTACCAGGCCTGGAGCCATACCGATGTCAGCCAGCGTGCGGCCATCCTGCGCACGGCGGCCGACGCCATGCTGGCGCAAACCCCGCAGTTGTGCGCCATGCTGGTCAAGGAAGCCTTCAAGACCTGGGGCGATGCGGTCTCCGAGGTGCGCGAGGCGGTGGACTTTCTGCGCTACTACGCCGATGAGGCCGAGCGCATCATGCAACCCCTCTCCATGCCGCAGGTGCATGGCGTCACCGCCATGCCCTTTACCTATGGCGTGACCGGCGAGACCAACACCCTGCGCCTGACCGCGCGCGGCGTCTGGGTTTGCATCAGCCCGTGGAACTTCCCGCTGGCGATTTTTGCCGGCCAGGTGGCCGCGGCTCTCGCCACCGGCAACGCTGTGCTGGCCAAGCCGGCCGAGCAAACCCCGGGCGTGGCTTTGGCTGCCGTGCGCATCCTGCATGCCGCCGGTGTGCCTGCCGATGCCCTGCAACTGCTGCACGGCGCTGGCGAGACCGTGGGTGCGGCCCTGGTGGCGCAACCCGGCGTGGCCGGTGTGGTATTTACCGGCTCCACCCAGGTTGCCAAAATCATCCAGCGCGCGCTGGCCGCCAAGGACGGCGCCATCGTGCCGCTGATTGCCGAAACCGGTGGCATCAACGCCATGGTGGTGGACTCCAGCGCGCTGCCCGAGCAGGTGGTGGACGCCGTGGGCATGAGCGCTTTTCGCTCGGCTGGCCAGCGCTGCTCTGCCCTGCGTCTGCTGTGCGTGCATGAATCGATTGCCGATGGCGTGATTGAGATGGTGCAAGGCGCAGCGCGCGAGTTGAAAGCCGGGGACCCGAGTGATCTGGCTACGGATGTGGGACCGGTAATTGACCAGGAAGCCTTTGGCGCCATCCAGCGTCAGATTCAACGCTTGAGCCGCGAGGCCCAAGTGATCGTGCAGCCGGATGCCGCCAGCGCATCGGCGATGCCTAATCTGATTGCGCCGCACGCCTTTGAGGTCCATAGCATTGCCGATGTGCAATCGGAAATCTTCGGCCCGGTGCTGCAGATCGTGCGCTGGTCGGGCGATCCGTCCGAGGTGGTGGCGCAGGTCAACGCCCTGGGCTATGGCCTGACCATGGGCATACAGACTCGCATCGACTCGCGCGCCAACGCCCTGGCGCATGCCGCGCATATCGGCAACGTCTACATCAACCGCAACATGATCGGCGCGGTCGTCGGTGTGCAGCCCTTCGGTGGCGAAGGCTTGAGCGGCACCGGCCCCAAAGCGGGCGGCCCGCACTACCTGTACCGCTTCTGTGCCGAGCAGACCGTCACCGTGAACACCACGGCTGCCGGCGGCAACGCGGCCTTGCTGGCGCGTTAAGCGGCAAGCCTGGGGGACGTAAGCTGGCGCTGGGCCGCCCCGAGCCAGGTTGGCCCCCTTGGGGGGCAGCGCAGCACACGCAGTGGCAAGCGTGGGGGGCCACACGCCTGGCTTGATGCAAAGCGACGCGCGGCATAAACTGTCCTTCCCAATAAGAAGGACGGAGAGTCTCCAGCGTGCAAAAAATCAACAACAACAACGCCGACCCTTTAGTGGCCCGCAGCATCCCTGAACAAAACAGGAGCTGCCCATGACACCAGTCGCCAACACCATCTACCGCTTCAAGGTCCCGGGTGATTTCTGGGGTGGCTTTGCGTCCATGCTGGTCGCACTGCCGGCCTCGGTCGCCTTTGGTGTGACCGTGTATTCGGCCATCAGCCCGCAGTACGCCGTGTTCGGTGCGCTGGCCGGTATTCTGGGTGCCACGGCACTGGGCCTGATCGCCCCCACTTTCGGCGGTACCGACCGCCTGATCAGCGCCCCCTGTGCACCGGCGGCGGCGGTGCTGTCGGCCTTCGCCATTGAGCTGGTGCAGCAGGGCACCGAGCCGTCCAGCATCGTGCTGCTGCTGACCGTGATGGGCATTCTGACCGGCCTGATCCAGATGTTTATCGGCTTCATGGGCGCCGGGCGCCTGATCAAGTACATCCCCTACACCGTGGTCAGCGGCTACCTGAGTGGTGTGGGTCTGATCATTGTGGGCAGCCAGGTGCCTCACTTTGTCGGCGCGGCACCGGAGTTGCAATGGTGGCGTGCGCTGACGTCGCCCGCCGTGTGGGACACGCGCAGCCTGATCGTGGGCGGTGCCACCGTCGCGGCGGCCTTGCTGGCACCCCGGGTGACGCGGGCCATACCCGGCACCATCTTGGGAATTCTGGCCGGCATAGGGGCTTATGTGGCGCTCTCGCGCTCCGACGCCTCCATGTTGACCTTGCAGGACAACCACCTGGTGCTGGGCGCACTGGGCGCCACCGGGGCGGGCTATCTGGAAACCATCGCCGGGCGCTGGAACGACATCGGTGCGCTGCGCCTGTCGCAGATCGCAGGCCTGTTTGGCAGCGCCATCACCCTGGCGGCCCTGCTGTCCATTGACACGCTCAAGACCTGTGTCGTGATTGACCAGATGACCCGCACCCGCCACGACCCCAACCGCGAATTGTTTGCGCAGGGTATGGCCAATATCGCGTCCTCTGCGGTCGGTGGCATGCCGGGTGCGGGGACCATGGGCGCCTCTATGGTCAACCTCAATAGCGGTGCCACCACGCGCATATCCGGTGTGGTGGAAGGCGTGCTGGCCCTGGTGGCGGCGCTGGCACTGAGCCAGTTCATCGCCTGGATTCCGGTGGCCACGCTGGCCGGCATTCTGATCGTGGTGGGCTTGCGCATGATTGATACCAAGCCCCTGCGTTTTCTGGAGTCGCGCGCGACGGTGTTTGACTTTGCGGTGGTGATGGTGGTCATCGGTTGCGCTCTGACGGTGGGTCTGATCGCCGCCTCGGCCACGGGGGTGGCCCTGTCCATCCTGCTCTTTGTGCGCGAGCAGGTGGGGGGCTCGGTGGTGCGCCACAAGACCTTTGTCAGCCAGCGCTCCAGTACCTGGTACCGGCCCGAGGAAGAGATGCGCCTGATTGCCCAGCAGGGCGACAAGGCGGTGATTTTCGAGTTGCAGGGCAGCCTGTTCTTTGGCACCACCTATGAGCTCTACAGCGTGCTGGAGCCCGAGCTCAAGACGCGCGACTACGTCATCCTGGACTTGCGCCGGGTGCAGTCGGTCGACATCACCGCCGCCAACATGCTCAACAACGCGCGCGACATGCTGCGCGAACGCGGCAAGCAGCTTTTGCTCAGCCATGTGCGCGAGCAGTTGCCCAACGGGCGCAATCTGGTGGAATTTTTGCGGCAGACCGGTTTGATTCAGCCGACCTCGCTCGTGCAGCCGCAGGCTCCGGTGGCGGAAGGCGGGCAGTCGCCCACGGTACGCGTGTTCAAAGACCTTCCCGCTGCCATCGAGTGGGTGGAGGACCAGATCGTGGGCGAAATTCAGCGTCCCAACGAAGTGCTGGCTCCGCTGACGCTGCAGGAGATGGACCTGTTCAAAAGCCACAAGGATGAGACCATTGCCGACTTGGAGGCCCGCCTGCAGCAGCGCTCGTGCCGCGCCGGCGAGACCATCTACGCGATTGGCGACCAGGTGCCCGAGCTGTTCCTGATCCGGCGGGGCGAGGTGCGCATCACTGCGCCGGTGGCGGCCAGCCGGCAGATTCACCACATTGCCACCTACGGCCGGGGCGACTTCTTTGGTGGCATGTCCTTTCTGGATGAGCATGTGCGTTCCGAAAATGCCATTGCCCAGACCGATATCGACCTCTTCGTGCTGCCTTTGGAGCAGTACGAACAACTCACCGAGAACCACAAAAAGCTCTCGCTGCTGCTCATGACCGCCATTTCCCGCACCTTGGCTCAGCGCTTGCGCCACGCCGACGGCGAGCGCACGCTGCTGCACGCTTAGCCCGGACAGATTTGTGTCGCCTGCGGGCAAGAGCAGGCCCCGGGAATGCGGTAGGGTAGGGTGTGATGCAATGGCATTGCGGTGTCAATCGTCTCACTTCCAACTCATATGAAAGCATTGTTCATGGCTGCCAAACGTCCCAACATCCTGTTCATCATGGCCGACCAGATGGCCGCTCCCATGCTGCCCATGTACAACCCGCAGTCGGTGGTGCAGATGCCGCACCTGAGCCGGCTGGCCGCCGGGGGTGTAGTGTTCGAATCCGCCTACTGCCCCAGCCCGCTGTGCGCGCCCTCGCGCTTCAGCCTGGTCAGCGGCCAGCTGCCTTCCAAAATCGGCGCCTATGACAACGCCGCCGATTTCGCCGCCGACGTGCCCACGTATGCGCATTACCTGCGCAACCTGGGCTACCGCACGGCGCTCAGCGGCAAGATGCATTTCTGTGGCCCCGACCAGTTGCACGGCTATGAAGAGCGCATGACCAGCGACATTTACCCGGCCGACTACGGCTGGGCCGTGAACTGGGATGAACTCGAAGTGCGCCCCAGCTGGTACCACAACATGTCTTCGGTGCTGCAGGCCGGACCCAGCGTGCGCACCAACCAGCTCGACCACGACGAAGAGACGATGTTCAAGGCCCGTCAATACCTGTACGACCATGTGCGCAACACACCAGAGCAGCCCTTTTGCCTGACCGTGTCCATGACGCACCCGCACGACCCGTACACCATTCCGGCCGAGTTTTACGACCTGTACCGCGACGAAGACATCCCCATGCCGGCGCACCCGATTGCGCAGGCGGATCAGGACGCCCATTCCAGGCGCCTGCTCAAGGTGATCGACCTGTGGGACAAACCTTTGACGGACGAAGCCATCCGCCGCGCCCGGCGCGCCTACTTCGGCTCCTGCAGCTATGTCGATTCCAAAATTGGCGAGCTGCTCAAGACTCTGAAGGACTGTGCGCTGGACGATGACACCATCATCGTCTTCTCCGGCGACCATGGCGACATGCTGGGCGAGCGCGGCCTCTGGTACAAGATGCACTGGTTCGAGATGGCCGCGCGCGTGCCCATGATCGTGCACGCCCCGGCACGCTTCAGGGCTGCCCGCGTGGCGGGCAGTGTCTCCACCATTGACCTGCTCCCCACCTTTGTCGAAATGGCCGGCAGCCAGGTCGACCCGCTCTTGCCGCTGGATGGCCGATCCTTGATGACGCACTTGCAAGGGCAGGGCGGACACGACGAGGTGATTGGCGAATACATGGCCGAGGGCAGCAAGACGCCGCTGATGATGATCCGCCGCGGCCCCTGGAAGTTCATCTACGCGCAGGATGACATTTGCATGCTGTTCAACTTGGCAGAAGATCCGGCCGAGCTGCACAACCTGGCTGCTGAGGCTGCGCACCAGGACACGCTGCAGGCCTTTATGGAGGAAGCGGCCCAGCGCTGGGATCTGCCTGCGCTGCACCAGCAGGTGCTCAACAGCCAGCGCCGCCGCCGCCTGGTCTACAGCGCACTGACCAAGGGCAAGCTGACATCCTGGGATCACCAGCCCTGGGTGGACGCCAGCCAGCAATACATGCGCAACCACATTGACCTGGATGATCTGGAGCGCCGGGCACGCTTTCCAAGACCCTAGGCATGTGCCGGATTTATCCCGGTCCAGGACTTTCCTCTCCATCCGCCGGCTACCCTGGCTTGCAAGCCCAGACTCATAGAAAATACAAATGACACACACCACTGTTGGTTCACCCTCCTCGCGCGCCCTGTTGGGCGATAAGGTTCTGTTGCTGGCCATTGGCCTGAGTGCCATGGCCAGCGTGGTCTTAGGCCTTCAGTTTGTAGAGTCGATGCTGGCTATCGGTGCCACCGCCTTGCTGCTGTTGATCGCTGCTGCCGTGTATGCCAGCGGGCCGGGTTCGCAGGCCAGCCGCTACGTGCTGACGTTCGTGCTGGTATCTTTTGTGGCACTGCACATCCAGCTGGCGCGCGGCATGCTGGAACTGCACTTCGGGGTCTTTGTGGTGCTGGCCTTTTTGCTGGTTTACCTGGACTGGAAGGTCATCGTGTTTGGTGCAGCCCTGTTTGCGGTGCACCACGTTGTTTTCGACCGGCTGCAGGCCGCTGGCATGGGCCTGTACTGCACGACCGCACCCGACTTCATGCGCATTGTCTTGCATGCCGTGTATGTGGTGATCCAGTCCGGCGTGGAGGTTGTGCTGGCGCTCAGCATGCGCCGCGCCGCCATGGAGGGCGAGGAGTTGGCACGGCTGGTGGCCAGCGTGAACCAAACCGATGGCATTGCTCTGGACGTGCGTCGCCTGCCGGTCAACACGCCCGGTGCGCAGGCGCTGAAGTTCACCCTGGAGCGCATGGACCTCGCCGTATCTTCGGTGCGCAGTGGCGCGCATGGCATTGATGTGGCCTGCTCGGAAATTGCCAGCGGCAACCAGGATCTGAGCGACCGCACCGAACAAACCGCCGGCAATCTGCAGCGCACCTCCAGCAGCATGGGTGCCCTCACGCAAGCGGTGCGCCAAAGCGCTGACAGTGCCCGGCAGGCCAACCAGCTGGCCATGAACGCCAGCGCAGTGGCAACACAGGGTGGTGCCGTGGTGACCCGGGTGGTGCAGACCATGCAGGGGATTAACGAGAGTTCGCGCCGTATCTCCGACATCATCAGCGTGATTGATGGCATTGCCTTTCAGACCAACATCCTGGCGCTCAACGCCGCGGTCGAAGCCGCCCGTGCCGGAGACCAGGGGCGGGGCTTTGCCGTGGTGGCATCCGAGGTGCGCTCCCTGGCCGGGCGCAGTGCCGAGGCGGCCAAGGAAATCAAGACCCTGATCAGTGCCAGCGTAGAGCGTGTGGAGCAGGGCACCGCGCTGGTCACCGAGGCCGGCACCACCATGGCCGAGGTGGTCAGCAGCATACGTCGCGTCACAGACATCATGGGCGAGATCAGCTCTGCCACTGCTGAGCAGGCCGCCGGTGTGGCACAGGTCGGCAGCGCTGTAACTGAAATGGACCAGGCCACCCAGCAAAACGCCGCCCTGGTGGAAGAAATGGCTGCCGCTGCGGCCAGCCTCAAAGCACAGTCGCAGGAGCTGGTGCAGACCTTTGCGGTGTTTCAGTCGCAGACCCAGACCGACACGCAGGCACTGGCTTGGTAGCCAAACCGGCAAGGCCGTGAGCCCGGATCCGACGGCGATTGGCCACATCATCCTGTGGCCGGATGGCTACTTGCGCATCAGCGTGCTCTTGCCAAACAGCGATTCGATCAAATCCACCGCCACCTCGGCCGTACGGTTGCGCTCGTCGAGTGCGGGGTTGAGTTCCATCACGTCCATGGAGGCCATGCGGCCGGTGTCGGCAATCATCTCCATGCAGAGCTGCGCCTCGCGGTAGGTCGGGCCGCCGGGCACGGTGGTGCCCACACCGGGCGCGATCGCCGGGTCCAGAAAATCCACGTCAAAGCTCACATGCAGGTGCGTGTTGGCGTCCATCAGCGCAAGGGCCAGCTCCATGGCGGCGCGCATGCCCATCTCGTCGATGTAGCGCATGTCGAACACTTCCAGGCCCTGCTCGTGCACAAAGCGCTTCTCGCCCTGGTCCACACTGCGGATGCCAATCTGGCGCACCCACTTCGCCTTGATGGCAGGCACCTGGCCACCGATCTCGACCAGCGCCTGCGGACCGAAGCCACACAGGCAGGCCACCGGCATGCCGTGGATATTGCCGCTGGGCGTGAGGCTGTTGGTGTTGAAGTCGGCATGGGCGTCCAGCCACAGCACGCGCAGCTTCTTGCCGGTGTCGCGGCAGTGGCGCGCCACGGCGCTGATGCTGCCGATGCCCAGGCAATGGTCGCCGCCCAGCACGATGGGCATGCGGCCCAATTGCAGCTCGGCATACACGGCGTCGTGCAGCGTCCGGTTCCAGGCCACCACTTCGTCCAGGTGCCGGTAGCCGTCTACCGGCGGCAGCCAGGGGTTGGCCGGCCCGGCCAGATTGCCCCGGTCCTGCACTTCCAGACCGTGGCTCTCCAGGGTGGGGATGAGGTGGGCCACGCGCAGGGCCTCGGGTCCCATGCTGGCGCCGCGCGTGCCGGCGCCGATGTCGGTGGGTGCGCCTATCAGGCTGATGAGTCGGTTCATGGGATTTGCATTCTGAAAAGGGGCAGGCGTTCACCGACCTTGAGGCCGCGCGCATTGCGCAAGAGGCGGGCACGCCAGGGCTCGAGCAGCTTGCGCTGCGCGTCGTCCAGCCAGCCGAGTTGGTCCAGCACTTCCACCGTGGCAGCAAACAGCGCGGGCTTGTTGCCGTCAATGATCTTGATGGCCAGGGCCTCGCCCCGGCTCTTGCTGCCAATCACCTGCACGCCGTCGGCGCCGACCTTGCTGACCCAGTCGCCACGCCCGGCCTGCATCAAGGCCAGGTCGTTGCGGCCGGTGCCGCTGACCATCCAGGGCTGGGCCGTCATGGCTTCACTCAGCAAGGCAAAGCTGGCGCCGAATTCGGCATCCGCCTTGCCGCTGGCCAGGCGTGCATAGCCATAAGCCAGCTTGGAGAGCGGCATGGCGTAGTTGGGTGCCGAGCAGCCGTCGATGCCCAGCTTGAGATCGTCTTCGTCCATGCCGACCGCGCGCGCCACGTCGCGGCGTATGGCTTGTTGCAGCGGATGGTCCACGGCGATGTAGTCTTCGGTCGTCCAGCCTTGTTGCACGCAATGCGCCAGAAAACCGGCGTGCTTGCCGCTGCAGTTGTTGTGGCGTTCGTCAAATGCCAGCCCCTCGGGCGGGCTTTGGTCGAGCAGGGTGAACAGGCCGGGTACATGGCAGCCGCAACGCAAGGTGCGCATGTTCAGCCCCGCCTTGCCCAGCATGGATTCGGCCGCCGCCACATGGGCATCCTCGCCGTTGTGGCTGGCGCAGAGCATGGCGATCTCGGGCTGGGTCAAGCCGAATTGCGCCGGGCCGCCGGCCTCGACAAAGGGCAGGGCTTGCAAGGCTTTCAGCGTGGAGCGGCTGAAGGTGCGCAGGTGGGCATCGCCCGCATACGACACCAGTTTGCCGCGCGTGTTGACCACGGCGACCGAGCCGAAGTGCAGACATTCCTGCAGGCCGCCGCGCGTGAGTTGTATCAGGGGTTCCAGGGTCACATCCACTCCAGGGTTTGCGTTGTATTCAAGGGGGTCTAGCATAGACCCAGGCACGCAAACGCGCAGACGGGTAAACGCCCGGGCCTGCCTATACTGCGACATTCCTTTTCAAGTAGGTGTGCCATGCTTACGCCAGACCAGATCGCCCGCTACCAGCGGGATGGTTTTCTCGCCCTGCCGGATTTCAAAAGTGCGGATGAAAGCGCCGCCCTGCGGGCACGCGCCGGGCAACTGGTGGACGGCTTTGACCCCGCCAGCAGCAAGACCATCTTCACCACCAATGAGCAGCTCCGGGCTGTGGACCGTTACTTTCTGGATTCGGCCACGCGCAGCCGTTGCTTCTTCGAGGAAGAGGCCTTTGATGCACAAGGCCAGCTCAAGCAGGCCAAGGCCTTGTCGATCAACAAGATCGGCCACGCCATGCACGACCTGGACCCGGTGTTTGATGCCTTCTCACGCGGCCCGGCCCTGGATGCTCTGGCGCGGGATCTGGGCCTGGCCGAGCCGCAGCTCTGGCAATCGATGTATATCTTCAAGCAAGCCGGCATTGGTGGCGAAGTCGGATGGCACCAGGACGCCACGTTTTTTGACAGCAGCCCCATCAGCGTCACCACCTTCTGGTTTGCGCTGGAAGACGCCACCCTGTACAACGGCTGCCTGTGGGTGGAGCCAGGCGGGCACCTTGGCCCTCTGCGCGAGCGCTTTGTGCGCAACGGCGATGTGGTCACCATGGAAAAGCTGGACGCCACCCCCTGGCCTGATAGCAAAACGGCCGTGCCGCTGGAGGCCAAGGCCGGCACGCTGCTGGTGTTCCACGGTCTGCTGCCGCATTACAGCGCGCCCAACCGCTCTGCCCATTCGCGCCATGCCTATACCCTGCATGTGACCGATGGCCGCAGCGTCTATGCGCCCACCAACTGGATACAGCGCGGCGCGGACTTGCCTGTGCGCGGTTTTGTCTAGCGTGCTAAGCTGCCCAACCGTATTCAAAACACCACTATCTGACGGAGACATTCACCATGCCAGGACTCGTGCCCCATATTGACCCGGACGGTTTGCTCGAATTTTCGGTGGTCTACACCGACCGCGCGCTCAACCACATGTCGCAGCGCTTTCAGGGCGTGATGAAGGACATCTCCGCCATGTTGAAGGAGGTGTACCACGCCCCCTCCGTAGCCCTCGTCCCCGGCAGCGGCACCTTCGGCATGGAAGCCGTGGCGCGCCAGTTTGCCACCGGCAAAAAAGCGCTGGTGATCCGCAACGGCTGGTTCAGCTACCGCTGGACGCAGATCTTCGATATGGGCAACATCCCGGCCGAGTCCACGGTGCTCAAGGCCCGCCGCGTCCGTGATGCCAAACAGTCCGCCTGGGTACCCTGCCCGATTGCCGAGGTGGTGGCCACCATCCGCGAGAAGAAGCCCGACGTGGTGTTTGCCCCCCACGTGGAAACCTCCGCTGGCATGATCCTGCCCGACGACTACCTGCGCGCCGTGGCCGATGCCGTGCACGAAGTGGGCGGCCTGTTTGTGCTGGACTGTATTGCCTCCGGCGCGCTCTGGGTCAACATGGAAGCGCTGGGCGTGGACGTCTTGGTGACAGCCCCGCAAAAAGGTTGGAGCGGCTCCCCCTGCTGCGCCATGGTGATGATGAGCGCGCGGGCCCGTGCCGCCATCGACGGCACCACCAGCTCCAGCTTCGCCTGCGATCTGAAAAAGTGGCTGCAGATCATGGAGACCTATGAAAAGGGCGGCCATGCTTACCACACGACCATGCCTACCGACGCGCTGATCCGCCTGCGCGAGGTGATGACCGAGACGCGCAATTACGGCTTCGAGAAAGTGCGTCAGGAGCAGATCAGTCTCGGTAGCAAGGTGCGCGCCTTGTTCGAGAGCCGCGGCATTGTCAGCGTGGCCGCTGAGGGCTTCAAGGCGCCCGGCGTGGTGGTGAGTTTTACGGCCGACCCGGAAATCCAGACCAGCAAAAAGTTCCTGGCGCTGGGCCTGCAAACGGCTGCCGGTGTGCCGCTGCAGTGCGACGAACCTGCTGACTTCATGACCTTCCGCGTCGGCCTGTTCGGTCTGGAAAAGCTACACAACGTGGACCGCAGCGTGGCCCATCTGGCCGCCGCCCTGGATGCCATGGGCATCACGGCGCCGGCCGAGGCCGTAGCGGCCTGAAAGCCGGATAGCGAGTCGGATTGGATATTTCCGGTCTGAACGTCGATGTCGAAGACACTCGCAAAGACTACGGTGAACGCCGTTTCATTTGTTACGGCGTGTTGGCTGGCCTGATGGTGGTCGTGGAGTTTACACCGCGTGGCGCGGGTCGTCACATGTTCAGCATGAGGAAAGCCAATGACCCCGAACAAGGCCGTATCGCGCCGCTCCTTGTCATCTGATTTGACCAAGGTGGATACACATACCGTGCAAGCAGAAGAGTACCAAGACCTGCCGGAACTCACCGAGGACATATTGGCGCATGCGAAAGTCAACAAAGGCGGTAGACCGATATCTGCCAACCCGCGCAACGCCATTTCGCTGCGCCTGCCTGCGGATGTGATAGACCGCTGGAAGTCGACCGGCCCGGGTTGGCAAACTCGCATGGCCGAGCGGCTGAGCCGGGTTTAAGCGGCCTTAGCCAGCCACCCCTTGAGCCGTTCCACCCCCAGATGCAGCCGAGCAATGTCTTTGGATGCGAAACACCAGCGCAACCAGCCGTTGGCCTCCGGCGCAAAGGCGTTGCCGGGGGCCAGGCCCAAACCGGCTTCCTGCACCAAACGTTTCGCAATGGTCAGCGAGTCCCCCGCCACCGGCAGTTTGAAGAAGGCATACATGCCGCCCTTGGGGCTGGCCAGTTCCAACCCCGGCAGGGCCTGCAACGCAGGTACCAGCGCATCGCGACAGGCTTTGAGGTGGGTCACCACGCGCGGCGTGACTTCATGCGCATGCTCCAGGGCGGCAATGCCGGCGCGCTGCACAAACACCGGAGCGCAGGAAGTGTTGAACTCGATCAGCTTGCCCATGGACGCCGTCATAGCCGGCGGCATGACCAGCCAGCCCAGACGCCAGCCGGTCATCAGATAGCTCTTGGAAAAACTGTGCACCACCACCAGCCGGTCTTCGGGCGCAGACTGGTCCAGAAAGCTCGGGGCGCAGGCTGTGGCAGTGGCTTCGTAATACAGGTTTTCGTAGACTTCGTCGGCCAATATCCAAGTGCCCGTTCTGCGGCAATGTTCAAGAATGGCGCGCTGCTCGTCAGGCGCCAGTGTCCAGCCGGTGGGGTTGTTGGGGGCGTTGACGATGAGCAGTTTGGTCGCCGGGGTGATGGCTGCCAGCAAGGCGTCCAGGTCCAGCGTCCAAGCGCCGTCCTTGGGTTGCAGGCAGACGGTGCGCAGCTTGGCGCCCATGATCAACGCCTGCGCCGTCAGGTTGGGCCAAACCGGGGTCACCGCCACCACATCGTCGCCCGGATCGACCAGCGCCTGCACCGCCAGCATCAGCGCGCTGACACCGCCGCTGGTCACCGCTATGCGGTCGGCATGTACACCGCCGCGGTGCTGCGGGTGCTTCTGCGACATGGCATGCGCCAGGCCTTCGCGCAAATAGGGCAGGCCCATGTTGTGGGCGTAAAAGGTCTCTCCGTGGTTGATTGAATCGATGGCGGCCTGGCGGATGAACTCCGGCGTGACCTCGTCGCTCTCGCCAAACCAGAAGGCCAGCACATCGCTGCGGCCCAGGCCGGCATTGGCCACTTCGCGGATTCTGGATTCTTCAAGATTCAGGATGGTGTTGCGCATGGTTCAGTCCGCTCTCAAAAACAAGTGGGTTCCGTTGCTGCATCAAGCAATGGCATCACAGCATACGCGCCACCAGCGGAATCAGCACCGAGGCAAACACCACTTGCAGGCCCAAGGCGAGTGCGGCCCAGGCTCCGGCGTCCGCATTCACCTGCATGGCGCGCGCAGCGCCTATGCCATGGGCGGCGGTGCCCAGGGCAAAGCCGCGTGCCATCCAACCGGCGCTGTCCTTGCCAATGCGCAGCAGGTCAAACAGGTATTTGCCGGAGAGCGCGCCGACCATGCCGGTGACCACGGCAAAGACCGCCGCCAGTGCCGGGATGCCACCGATCTTTTCCGCTACGCCCATGGCCACCGGCGCGGTGACGGACTTGGGTGCCATGGACAGCAACACGTCCTGCGGCAGGTCCAGCAGCCAGGCAATGCCCGTGGCACTGAGGGCCGCTGCCGCACCACCGGCCAGCGAGGCAATCGCAAAGCGGCCAAAGCGTGCGCGCAATACTTCGCGGCGCAGCCACAGGGGCCAGGCCAGCGCCACCACGGCGGGGCCGAGCAGGAAGTGGATGAACTGCGCGCCGGAAAAATACGTGGGATAGGCGGTGCCGGTCAGCGTCAGACCCAGCGCCAGAATCACCACCGACCACAACACCGGATTGGCCCAGGCCGCCTGGCCCATGCGGCCATAAAAGGCCTGGGCGATGACGTAGACCAGCAGCGTGGCGGTGAGACCAAACAGCGGCGTGGAGGAAAGATAAACCCAGAGTTGGACGAAATCAGCCATGCGGTACCTTTTCGCCCTGCGTTGCGGCCGGTTCCGGGGCCACAGCGTCTGTCTCCGCGTGGCCACGCATCAAAGCCCGCAGCACCAGCGCCGTCACGGCCAGACTGATCCAGGTGGACAGCACGATGACGATGGCAATACGTGCGCCGTATTGGCCCAGCACGTCCAGATGCGTCATCACCCCCACGCCCACGGGCACAAACAGGAGCGACAGATGTTGCAGCAAGAACTCCGCGACCACGCGCACGCTGTCGCTCACGATGGGCCAACGCAAGGCGAACAACAGAAGCAGCATGCCCACCACCGGGCCGGGCAAAGGCAGATGCAGCCCGCGTGACATCACTTCACCAATGGATTGGAGCAGCAACAGCCAGGTGATGCCGCGCAGTGCCTGCATGGGTGCAGCTCCGGGGCCACGCGGCCCTAGAAGCGCTCCAACTCGGGGTGCTTGATCTGCCCGCCGCGCACCAGCATGCGGCCGTACTCGGCGCAGCGGTGCAGGGTGGGAATCACCTTGCCGGGGTTGAGCAGGCCACGGGTATCAAAGGCCGCCTTGAGGGCAAACATCTGCGCGTTTTCATCCGCGCTGAACTGCACGCACATGCTGTTGAGTTTTTCCACGCCCACGCCATGCTCACCGGTCACCGTGCCGCCCATGGCCACGCTGGTTTCCAGAATGTCGGCACCAAACAGCTCGCAGCGGTGCAGCTGGTCGGCGTCGCTGGCATCAAACAAAATCAGCGGGTGCAGATTGCCGTCACCGGCATGGAACACATTGCAGCAGCGCAGGCGGTACTTCTTTTCCATCTCGGCAATGGCCAGCAGGATGTCGGCCAGGCGCTTGCGCGGAATGGTGCTGTCCATGCACATGTA
>CANFIH010000081.1 GCA_947446855.1 Burkholderiales bacterium | reverse complement strand
GTTCAGCACGTCGCCGATGGGCCGCGACACCAGGTCGCCGCGCATGCTGGGGATGATGCAGAAGGTGCAGCGGTGGTTGCAGCCTTCGCTGATCTTCAGGTAGGCGTAGTGGCGCGGCGTGAGCTTGATGCCGGCCACGCCAAAGGCATTGGGCACCAGGTCGGTAAACGGGTCGTGCGGCTTGGGCAGATGCAGGTGGATGGCGTCCATCACCTCCTGCGTGGCATGCGGGCCGGTCACCGCCAGCACCTTGGGATGCATCTCGCGCACCATGTTGCCGCCGTCCTTGCCGGTCTTGGCACCCAGGCAACCTGTAACGATCACGCGGCCGTTTTCAGCCAACGCTTCGCCAATGGTGTCCAGGCTTTCCTGCACGGCTTCATCAATGAAGCCGCAGGTGTTGACGATGACAAGGTCAGCGCCCTGGAAGGTCTTGGAAGTTTGGTAGCCCTCTGCGCTCAGGCGCGTGAGAATCAACTCGGAATCCGTGAGTGCCTTGGGGCAACCCAGGCTCACAAAACCAACTTGGGGGGCTTTGCCCACCGGGGCAGCAGGAGAAATAGGGGAAAGGGTGTCGCTCATCCCCCGATTGTCCCAGCATTTGCCATGCCGGGGTTTTACAGGGTCAGCGCTTGATGCCCAAAGTGCCCAGAAACTGCTCGGTCTGCTTGGCCATCTGTTCCTGCATCTGCGTGAACATATTGGCGCCCATCACGCCCTTGACCATGGGCGACTGCATATCCATCAGCGCCTGCATGTTCTTCTCCAGGTAGCCACCCATAAAACCCTGCATGGTGTGGCCATAAAAGCGGATCACATTGGCCAGCACTGGAGCGGTAAACATGGGCGAGCCCTGCGACTCTTCTTCCAGAATGATTTGTAAGAGGATGCTGCGTGTCAGATCCTCTCCGGTTTTGGCATCCAGCACGACGAAAGCCTCGCTGTCCATGACCAATTGCTTGATCTCTGTCAAGGTAATGTAGCTGGACGTATCCGTGTCGTACAAGCGACGGTTGGGATACTTTTTAATGATGCGGTCCGTGGACCCGGCAGCTTTGTCGATAGTTTTGGGCATGTCTTTTTGGTCTTCCTGTGCAGTGCAACCAATGTACTGCACTGCAGCACATTCTAGGGATGCACAATTCCACCCAGCAAGAGGATTACCCTGATATGCAACAAGGAGTGTCGATGAATCAGCCGATAAGTGGTGGATGCATGTGTGGCGGCGTGCGCTACGAAGTCAATGGCAAGCTCAGAGACATCATTACCTGCCACTGCGAGCAATGCCGCCGTAGCAGCGGCCATTTTGTGGCCGCCACGGCCTGCCGCAGAGAGCATTTCAAGCTAGTGCGGGCTGAAAGTCTGCAGTGGTACAGCGCGGTACCCGGCTATAGGCGGGGTTTTTGCAATGCGTGTGGCTCAAGCCTGTTTTTTGAGGAAGCCGACGGGCAACGGATATCCATCGCGGCAGGCAGCCTGGATGCATCGCAGGGCTTGCGCATTGGCGCGCAGATATTCACTGCCGAGGCCGGCGATTACTACACACTAGACCCGCAGGTGCCCAGTTCACCGGATGGAACACACAACGTGAAGCTGCCGGACTGAGCTTACTGCAGCCATTGCAAGGCAAAGCCCGCCAGCCCGCAGGCCAACACGATCCTTATCACGCCCACCTTGAAGCGGAATAAGGCCACTGCAGCAGCAAAACCGATGGCCAACGACGGCCAGGCAAAACCGCCGCCCCA
The DNA here is from genome assembly GCA_947446855.1 of Burkholderiales bacterium. Taxonomy (GTDB): domain Bacteria; phylum Pseudomonadota; class Gammaproteobacteria; order Burkholderiales; family Burkholderiaceae_C; genus Allorhodoferax. Next base: position 15,329 of record CANFIH010000081.1, on the reverse strand, counting down.
GCCCTGCGGCCACAGCACGTGGTAGGCAAAGAACAGGGCCAGATTGACGATGACGCCCACGACTGCCGCGGTAATACCCGTCAGCGGGGCCGTGAATTTCAGATTGCCATGGGTGGACTCGATGAACGGAGCGCCCAGAAAAATGAAGATAAAGGAGGGCAAAAAGGTGAAATAGGTCACCACACTGGCCGCCACCGCCCCGGCGAGCAGACGCGATTCACTGCCAAAAATGGCCTGGGTCCAGCCCCCCACAAAACCGACAAACGACACCACCATGATGAGCGGCCCCGGCGTGGTCTCGCCCAGAGCCAGACCGTCGATCATCTGCGCAGGGGAAAGCCAACCGAAGTGTTCCACCGCCCCCTGATACACATAAGGCAGCACGGCATAGGCACCGCCAAAGGTCAGAAGCGCCGCCTTGGTGAAAAACCAGGCCATTTGCGTGAGCGTCGTATCCCATCCATAGCGCAGCATCAGCCCTGCCATGACCGCCAGCCACAGGCCAAAGCCAAGCCCCAACACACGGGCAAAGCGCGCCCAGGAGAAGATCGCATGGGCGGGTGTGGGTGTATCGTCATCGATCACCGCCGGACCAACGGCCGCGGCACCAGCGGCATGGGTACTTCCTGCGGCAAACTGCTGCGGGGCAAAGAGCTTTCCCAGATACCCGGCAAAACCCGCAGCCAAAACAATCACCGGAAACGGCAAATTCAGCGCAAAGATAGCGACAAAGGCCAGTGCTGCAATGGCCCGCAACCAATGGCTTTTGAGCGCACGCTGGCCAATGCGCCAGGCAGCTGCCAGCACGATGGCCGTCACCGCCGGCTTGATGCCCAGCAGCACGCCAGCCACTGCAGGCACATGTCCAAATGCCATGTAAACCCAACTCAGACCGATCAAAATAAACAGCGAGGGCAACACAAACAACACACCCGCAACCAGACCGCCCCGGGTGCGGTGCATCAGCCAGCCGATATAGGTTGCCAACTGCTGCGCCTCAGGACCGGGCAATACCATGCAGTAGTTCAACGCATGCAGAAAACGCTGCTCCGAGATCCAGCGCCGCTTGACCACCAGATCCTCATGCATGATGGCAATTTGCCCGGCTGGGCCGCCGAAGCTGATAAAGCCCAGCCTCAGCCAATAGGCGAATGATTGCCAGAACGTGGGCGCGGCGGGGGCAGTGAAATTGCCGGGTGCAGAATGCATAGTGCTGACATTTTGCACCGCAGACGAATGCGGCGTGGTTGTCCGGATAATAGGTTGCTTCAGATCATAAGGAGTCTTTTTGGATGGCAAACAAGTATGTAATGGCGGGGGTCATGGGGTGGCCGGTAGCGCATTCCCGATCCCCACTCATTCATAACCATTGGATACGCCAGTACGGCCTGCAGGGCAGCTACGGCCTCTTCCCGGTGCAGCCGGACCGGCTCGAAGACGCGATCCGTGGCCTGCGCGCATTGGGGCTGGCGGGTTGCAATGTCACCATTCCGCACAAGGTCAGCGCCATGCAGTTCATGGACGTGGTGGATCCGCTGGCACGCCGCATGGGCGCCATCAACACCATCGTGGTCACGCCCGACGGCGCACTGCATGGCTTCAATAACGACGGCTTTGGCTACATCCAAAGCCTGCGTGATGCAAAGCCCGACTGGAAGGCAAACGCAGGCCCCGCCACGGTGTTGGGAGCAGGTGGCGCGGCACGCGCCGTGGTCTTGAGCCTGCTGGATCAGGGCGCCACCGCAATCCGCCTGGTCAACCGCACAAAGGCTAAGGCTCAGGCCCTGTGCGACGAGTTTGGCACCGGCGTTCAGGCGTTCGACTGGAGCCAACGCCACGAGGCACTGCGCGGCATCGCCTTGCTCGTCAACACCACCAACCAGGGCATGCACGGCGAGCCGGAACTGGACCTGCAACTCGATCAACTGCCCGTAACCGCGCTGGTGTCGGATGCGATTTACATCCCGCTGGAGACCGCACTATTGCGCCAAGCACGCCTGCGAGGCAACGCCACGGTCAATGGCCTGGGTATGCTGCTGAATCAGGCGCGCCCGGCCTTCCAATCCTGGTTCGGTGTGATGCCGGAAATTACGCCTGACTTGCACCAGGCCATCATGGCCACCCTGTAACGCACACGCATCGCACTGCAATGCTCCGGTAAAGCGGCGTAACCCATGATCGGCCTGACCAAGCAAAAAGCCCAGGATCTGCTGAAAACGCATGGGCCCAACACCTTGCAAAAAGCGGCGCAACGCCCGCTGGTGCTGCAGTTTTTGTCGCACTTTCGCAACCCCTTGGTGTTGATCCTGCTGGCAGCCAGTGGACTTTCCGCCCTGACCGGGGACGCGAGCGGTGCGCTGATCATTAGTGTCATTGTCGTGCTGAGTGTGAGCCTGGATTTTGTCCAAGCCCACCGCGCCGGCCTCATTGCTGAAGGGCTGGCTCTGCAGGTCGCAGTCACCGCCACGGCCCTGCGCGATGGCGTGCCGTGCGAGGTCCCGGTCACTGATCTGGTTCCAGGGGATCTGGTGCTGCTGTGCGCGGGCGACTTGGTGCCGGCCGACGCCTGGGTGCTGGAGGCGAATGACTTCTTTGTCAACCAGGCCCAGCTCACCGGCGAGCCGTTTCCGGTGGAAAAGAAATCTGCCGCCGAGGCCGGTCTGGCGCACCCCATGCGCCCGGTGGCTGCGTGGACGCTGGACTCCCGGGACTGCATCTTTCTGGGCAGTACTGTGGTGAGTGGTTCGGCCCGTGCCTGCATAGGGCGCACCGGCAGCGACACCTCGATCGGCCAAATTGCCCTGGATTTGAACAAGACTGCACCCGCCACCGCATTTGAAACCGGCACCCGGCGCTTTGGCATGTTGATCATGCGGCTTACCGTGCTGCTGGTGTTGTTTACGCTGCTGGTGAACCTGGGTCTGCAGCGCCCTCTGCTGGAATCCTTTCTGTTTGCGGTAGCGCTCGCGGTGGGGCTGACACCCGAGCTTCTGCCTATGGTGGTCTCGGTCACGCTGGCCAAAGGTGCCATGCGCATGGCGGCCCTCAAAGTAATTGTCAAACGCCCCTCCGCCATTCAGGACATGGGCGCCATGGACGTCCTATGCACCGACAAGACCGGCACACTGACCGAGGCGCACATCCGCCTGGAGCAGCACATCGACGCACAGGGCCAAAGCAGCGCCCGGGTGCTGCAACTGGCTTACCTCAACAGCTATTTTGAAACCGGCCTGAAAAGCCCGCTGGATGACGCCTTGCTGCAGCACAGTGCAATCGATGCCACGCCCTGGCGCAAGATTGACGAAGTGCCGTTTGACTTTGAGCGCCGGCGCGTCTCCGTGCTGCTGGAGTCGCTTGACACACCAGCCCCGGCCACCTCGCGCCTGCTGGTGGTCAAAGGAGCCCCGGAGGACATTCTTCCCCTGTGCAGCCATTACGAGGATGCCGGCGGTGGCTGTGTGGCGCTGGATGCAGCCGAACGTGCGCGCATCGATGCACTGTTCAACGGCCTGGGAGAAGAGGGCTTTCGGGTGCTGGCGGTGGCCACGCGCGAGGAACCACTGCAAATGCAGCACGCCGGCATTTCCGACGAAAGTGCCCTGGTGTTTGCCGGCTTTGCCGCCTTTCTGGATCCGCCCAAGCCCAGCGCAGGGCTGGCACTGCAGGCCATGGCGGCCAGCGGCGTGGCGGTAAAAATCGTCACCGGCGACAACGAACGCGTCACCCGCCATGTGTGCATGCAACTCGGTGTGCCGATTCTTGGCATGCTAAGCGGCAACGACATTGCCGAACTCAGTGACGAAGCCCTGAGTGCCCGGGTCGAAGGCGTAAACCTGTTCTGCCGCGTGAACCCATCGCAAAAAAATCGCATCATCCTGGCACTCAAGAGCCGCGGCCATGTGGTGGGCTATTTGGGCGATGGCATCAACGATGCGCCTTCGCTGCACAGCGCCGACGTGGGCATCTCGGTTGAGGGGGCAGTCGACGTGGCCAAGCAGGCCGCCGCCATGATCCTGCTGGAGCGTGACCTCATGGTGCTGCACCAGGGCATCCTGGAAGGCCGGCGCACCTTTGGCAATGTGATGAAGTACATCATGATGGCCACCAGCTCCAACTTCGGCAACATGTTCAGCATGGCGGCGGCCACCGTGTTTTTGCCGTTTCTGCCCATGCTGCCGCTGCAGGTCCTGCTCAACAACCTGATGTACGACGTGTCGGAGATCGCACTGCCGCTGGACCATGTGGACGCTCAGGATCTGGCTGCCCCCAAGCGCTGGCACATGGGCTTCATCCGCAACTTCATGTTGACCATTGGCCCCATCAGCTCGCTATTTGACTTTGCCACCTTTTATTTGCTGGTGAACTGGATACACGCTGACGAAGCCCTGTTCCATACGGGCTGGTTTGTCGAATCGATTGCCACCCAGGTGCTGGTGATTTTTGTCATCCGGACCCGCGGCAACCCTTTGCAAAGCAGGCCCAATCGCTGGCTGGTGCTGGCCTCGCTGAGCGTGGTGTGTGCTGCCATGGCCTTGCCCTTTACGCCACTGGCACCTTACCTCGGTTTTGTGCCATTGCCCCCGCGCTACTTCGGTTTGCTGGCGCTCTTGCTAGTGGCTTATCTGGCGATGGTGCAAGTGGCCAAGCAGTGGTTTTACAGCTGGCTGCTACCCCGCACCGCACATTGATTACTGGGTAACCATGCCGTCAATCACCTGAATCGTCTTGTCGCAGCGCCCGGCCAGTTCCGGGTTGTGGGTGACAAACAGCACGGTGGTGCCATGGTCCTGGTTGACCTGGCGCAACAGCGTAAACACCGCGTCCGCACTCTTGGTATCGAGGTTGCCGGTGGGCTCGTCGGCCAGCAAGACGGCCGGGTTCATGGCCAGGGCGCGGGCAATGGCCACACGCTGCTGCTGGCCGCCGCTCATGTTGCCGGCCAGGTTGTCCTTCCAGGGTGTCAGGCCCACACTGTCTATCAGTTGTGCGGCACGTGCGCGCATTTGTGCATTGGGAAAGCCGGCTGCCCCCAGCATCGGAATCATCACGTTCTCCAGAGCGGAAAAAGCCGTGATCAGGTGGTGGTACTGGAATACAAAACCGATGGTGTGGCCACGCAGCCGCGTCAGGGCGGCGTCGTTCAAGGTGGTGGTTTCTTCACCGGCAATGCGCAGGCTACCCGAGGTGGGGCGGTCCAGCAGGCCCACGATGTTGAGCAAGGTGCTTTTGCCTGACCCCGAGGGTCCGACCACGGCACAAAAATCACCCCGGCGCAGCGTCAGGTCAATGCCGTGCAGCACCTCGGTCTCCAGTGGCGTGCCCGGATTGAAGGCCTTGCGCACACCCTGCAGTTGGACAATTGTTTCTTCAGCCACGGATAGCCACCACCGGGTCGAGTCGTGCAGCACGCCGCGCCGGCGCATACGCGGCCAGCAAGCCGGTAAACGTCGCCAGCACCAGCGCCAGCAGGAACAAATTCGGATCCAACTCCAGCGGGAACAACGGCGTGCCATCGGCATTGCGCGCCAGTTGCGTCCACAGACTGAGTGCGCCAGCGCCAATGGCACAGCCCACTAGCGCGCCGCCAAAGGCCAGCAGCCCGCCCTGCAGCAAAAACAAACGCAGAATCTGACCGCGCGAAATGCCCATGGCACGCAGAATGCCGATCTCGCGCGACTTCTGCACCACCGATACCACCAGCACACTGGCGATGCCAAAAGCCACCGAGAGGCCGACAAAAAAGCGGATCGCTGTGTTGGCTGTGGTTTGGGCACTGATCGCGGTGAAGAACTGCGCACTGTTCTTGATCCAGCTGTCGGCCTGCACACCCATGTCGGCAGCAATGCGTTGGGCGATGGTCTCGGCAGCATAAATGTCATGCACGGTGACCTCCAGGCTGCTCACGCCCCCGGGCATGTCCAACAGGCTTTGGGCCACGCGCAAGCTGGTGAAGGTGCTGCGTTGGTTGGCACCCTTGTTGCCCAGGTCAAACACGCCGGTGATGGTGAGCACGCTGCTGGCACCGTTGGCCGCGCTGATGTGCAGTTTGTCGCCCACATCCACTCCCATGTCGCTGCTAAGTTCGGTGCCGATCAGGACATCGGAGCCGCTCAGTCGGGTGCTGCCGCGCACGATCTTGTCGCTGAAATCCACAATCTGGAAATAGGTCTCCGGCTCGATGCCGGACACCGTCACCGCCTTGGTGGCATTGCCGCGCAGCACCAGCGCCGGCCCACTCACCACGGGTGACACCACTTTGACGCCGGCCATGGCACGCACCTGGGCCAGCACTGCCTGCCATTGGTCTATGGACTTGGATTGTTGCAATGGTGGCTGGATGATGGCGCCCTGCACCTGGCCAGCCGGGGCGTCCTTGCCAGCGCGCAAAGCCCGCGTCACCTGCTGGGGTTGCAGCAGCTGGATATGCGACTGCGTAGACAACACCCGGCGGATAAAGTTGCTTTGCAAGCCAGCCAGCAGCGCGGACATAAACACAATCACGCCCACACCGATAGCCACGCCGGCGATGATGAAGAGCGTCTGCAGGCGGCCCTCGCGCAAAAAGCGGATGGCCACAATCCACTCAAAAGGCAACCAGGCTGTGAACACGCCAGCCCCTTAGAGCGCTGCCGCTTTGACTTGCACCCGGGCACCGGGCTGCACCGTGGTAAGGCCCGTAACGACCCGGTCACCCGCCCGCACGCCCTCCAGCAGCTCCACCTGGCCCCCACTGCGCAGCCCCAGGCGCACGGTCACCTTCTCGACATGGCCATCCTGCACGCGCAATACCCAGGGTGCCACGCTGTCGGCATCGTGCACCGCCGCACTGCCAAGCAGCAGGGCTTGGGACCGGCGCGCCACCTCGATGTCCACCGACACGGTCATGTCCTGGCGCAATACGGCCGGGGCCTGGTCCACGTCCAGCTTGACGTCCACCGCACCGGTCTGAACATTCACACCCGGGTTGATGTAGACCAGCTCAGCCGCGAATTTCTGCTGTGCATAGGCATCGGCCGACACCAGCGCCTTTTGCCCCAGCGCGATCAGATGCAAATTCTTTTCGTCCACGGCAATCACGATCTGGGTCTTGCCCTGGGGCGACAAGGTCATCAGCACCTTGCCGGCCTGCACCACATCGCCCACCTCCACATTGCGCGCAATCAGCACGCCATCCTGCGGCGAGCGGATGCTGGCATAGCTGGCACGCGCGCGGGCCGCATCCGCCGCGGCCTGTGCCTGGCTGACGGCGGTTAGCGCCAATGCGTAATCGCTGCCACTTGGAGCCGTGGTATCGAGCTGCTTTTGCGCCGTGTGCAATTGGGCGTCGGCCAGTTCAGCGGCCTTGCGGGCGTCATCCAAGGCGGCCTGGCCAATAAAGCCCTGCTTGAACAGATCCTGGCTGCGTTTGAAACCGGCGTTGGCGTTGGCCAGCGTGGCCTGGGCCTGGCGTAGCGCCTGGTCTGCTACAGGCGCTTGCACCTCCTTAAGCTGGCGCAGTTTGGCCTGGGCCTGCAGAACCGCAATGTCAGCCTGACGCACAGCGGCCTGCAACTCCACGGGCACCAGCTCAACCAGCAGCGCGCCCGCACGCACGCTTTGGCCTTCACTGACCGGCACCCGGGCCACAGTGCCGGTAATCTGTGCGCCTATGTCCACCCGGTGCGGACTTTGCACATGGCCACTGGCCACCACCGACTGCACAAAATCGCGTTGCAGCACGGGCTCTACCAGGACCTCGGGGCCGCGCCACCAGCGCACAGCCAACAAGGCCAGGAAACACAAAGCAACCATGCCAGAAAGGAATTGCCAGCGGATCTTCGCCAACAGGGAAAAGTGATTCATTGGACTTCTTATTTGTACGAAAAACTCTGCGACATGCAGGGCAACCCAAACATGCGCTACCCAAGCCGCCCTATCATGCGGAAATTCCACCTGGCTTTCAATGACCTGCCGCATGAAAGTTGCGGGTACACAGTTCTTTACCTGTCGCCAAGCCCGGGCCAACACCCAGACGCGGTGGGAACAGCGACACTGGCCCTTGCGCGTCAATAATGAAGCGCATGGAGACAAGCCCTTGAGAAACAACACATCGCCCCGGCACCCCCACCACCGTGCCGACCTGGTGCGCATTGCCAATGCGGCCATGCTGGAGCGGCAACTCCTGGCCGAGTTTTCAGACCAGGTCATTCAGGAACTGGCAACCATTGCCGGTGCGGCAAACGACACCGACACCGCCATCCGCGAACAGCGCCCTTTTTTGTGGTGCTCCATAGACAACGACGACTCGCTGGACCTGGACCAACTGACCTACCTGGAGCCGCTAGAGGCGGGCAAGGTCCGGCTTCTGGTGGCCATTGCCGATGTGGATGCCCTGGTGAAAAAAGGCTCTGCGATCGATGAACACGCGCGCACCAATACCGCTTCGGTCTACACCTCGGCGCGTATCTTCCCGATGCTGCCTGAACGCCTCTCGACGGACTTGACTTCGCTCAATGGCGGCGTAGACCGATTGGCCGTGGTGAGCGACATGGTGTTTTCAACCGACGGACACCTGGAGCAAGCCAGCGTGTACCGCGCCCGTGTGCACAACCAGGCCAAGCTGGCCTATGACGCGGTCGCCGATTGGCTGGTGGATCGCGGCCCTTTGCCAGCAGCCGCAGCGCGGGTAGCAGGCATGGACCTGCAATTGCGCCAGCAGGACAGCTTGGCGCAAAAGTTGCGGGTGTTACGCCACGCCAAAGGGTCGCTGGAGTTTGAAACCTTTCAACCACGCGCCCTGTTCGAGGGTGAAAAAGTGGTGGGCATCGTCCAGCAGGTGCAAAACCGTGCCCGCCAGCTGATAGAAGAATTCATGATCGCCGCCAACGGCTGCAATGCGCGCTTCCTGGCGCAATCGGGTACCGGCTCGCTGCGCCGCGTGGTGCGCTCTCCCGAACGCTGGTTGCGCATTGTGGATGTGGCCCAGCAGTATGGCGAAACGCTACCGGCACAACCCGATGCCCGTGCCTTGGAAAGCTTTCTGGCCAAACGCCACAAGGCTGATCCGCTGCGTTTTGCCGACCTGTCACTGGTGATTGTCAAACTGATGGGCTCGGGCGAATATGTGGTGGAAGCGCCGGGGGATATTGCCATCGGCCATTTCGGGCTGGCTGTGCGCGACTACACGCACTCCACTGCGCCCAACCGCCGCTACCCCGACCTGGTGACCTCGCGCCTGCTCAAGGCCGCCATTGCCGGGCAGAAGCCTCCCTACTCCCTGCCGGAGCTGGCTGAGCTGGCGCAGCACTGCACGCGCCAGGAAGACGCTGCCCGCAAGGTGGAGCGGCGCATGCGCAAGTCGGATGCGGCCCTGCTGCTGGAGTCGCGCATAGGCGAAGAATTCAGGGCCCTGGTCACCGGCCAGGCCCTGGACGGCACCTGGGTGCGGCTCCTCTCACCGCCGGTGGAAGGCAAGCTGCTGAGCCGCAACAGCCTGGCCATTGGCAGCCAGATCAAGGTGCGGCTGGTGTCGACCAACGTGGAGCGGGGCTTTATCGACTTTGTTCCGGCCCAGTAGCCCGGGGAACGCAGCGCGGGCGGTGGCGTGTATATCTGGCGCCGCGCTATTGCGCCGCGGCCATGCGCAAACGCCGCGCCGCATCTTCCGCGCGCGCATCGTCAATTTCGCGCAGCACGCCACCCAGATCGACCACCGCAGTTTCGCGCGCAAAGCGCCCCGTTAACACCATATCGGTAGACAGCACACCGGCCACATACAGGCTCCAGATTTCAGAACCGTAGTCGGTGCGTAAAAGTTCGGGCGCGAACTTGCCAAAGAAGTCGCGCAGATTGGCCACATCGCGTAGCAGCATGCGCTGCGCATGGTTATTGCCCGCAGCGTCCACAGCTTGCGGCAAATCGATGATGACCGGGCCGTCTGCGGCCAGCAGGATATTGAATTCGGACAAATCCCCATGGATCACGCCAGCGCACAGCATGCGCACCACCTCGGTAATCAGCGTGGCATGGTGGGCCAGCGCATCCTGCGCGCTGAATTCCACATCGTTGAGGCGCGGTGCGGCATCGCCCTCGGCATCCACCACCAGTTCCATCAACAGCACACCGTCATGGAAGTTATAGGGTTGCGGCACTCGCACACCAGCAGCGGCCAGGCGGTAAAGCGCATCCACCTCGGCGCTTTGCCAGGCGGCCTCCTGCTCCTGGCGCCCGAATTTGCTGCCCTTGGCCATGGCCCGGGCCGAGCGCGAGTTTTTGACCTTGCGGTTTTCGGTGTAGTCCACTGCCTGGCGAAAGCTGCGTTGCGTGGCCTCTTTGTAAATCTTGGCGCAGCGCGTGTCATCGCCACAGCGCACCACGTACACCATGGCCTCCTTGCCGCTCATCAGTTGGCGCACAACGGTATCAATCAAGCCTTCGTCCACAAGGGACTGCAATCGGGGAGGTGGTCTCATATGTGCATTTTGCGCCCTGTGCCAAGACAGACCCGCAAGCGAACGCCCTGCCCTGGCAAAAGCCAAAACTTGGGCGATACCATGCACCCATGTGCAACCTATATGCTCCTACCGGTCCGCAGAAGATCAGCATGCGATTTGCCGTGGGCGCTCCGGTAGGCGCATACGCGGCAACTGTGGCACCGCTCAAGAACGGCCCCATCGTTGTGCCGGGGCGCGCGCTGGTGGCACAGTGGGGCCTGATACCCCCGAACTCTCCGACCCGCTCGCCCTCCTTGCCCAACGGGCAGCGCATGACTACCAACAACGCCCGACGTGAGCGGCTGGCATCCGCACCGACCTACCGCAACGCCTGGCGCCGTGGTCAGCGCTGCATCATTCCGGCAGACAGCTTTGACGAACCGAATTGGTCCACCGGGAAAAATGAATGGTGGAGATTCTGGCGGGCAGACGGTGAACCCTGGGCGCTGGCCGGAATCTGGTCAGAGTGGTGTGATCCTGAATCCGGCGAGGTGGTGCCAAGCTACACCATGATCACCCAGAATTGCGACGGGCACCCCCTGCTTGGCCTGATGCATAAACCTGATCCCAACTTACCTGCTGAACAACAAGACAAACGGGCCGTGGTGCCAATAGAACCGGGCGATTGGGACCGGTGGCTCCATGGCACGGTAGCGCAGGCTGAGGCCTTAATCCAAGTTCCTGCTGAAGCACTCTTCCAGCATGGCCCTGCTGACCCAGCAAAACAGCACTTGTTATTTTGACTTTCGCAATCAACAAGTCACCGAAACTCAAACACCGCTTATCGGCACAGGCAAAAAAAAGCACTTGGCATTTCTGCAAAGTGCTTTTTCATTACCAAATTTGGTAGGCGCAATTGGACTCGAACCAACGACCCCCACCATGTCAAGGTGGTGCTCTAACCAGCTGAGCTATGCGCCTGGATCGTAGCCTCAGATTATAGCAGCAAGAAATCAAGTTCCGTTGAACGCTGGCGCATTCCTGCATGCAAATAAGCAAATGCAGCGGTGTGATGGGCCATAATTGACGTTTACGTAAACGTCAACTACTGGAAGAGGATTGCATCATGGAAATCGCAGGCAAGGTATTTATCGTGACCGGTGGCGCATCGGGTCTGGGTGAAGGCACGGCACGCATGCTGACCGAGGCCGGCGGTACAGTGGTGATCGCCGACATGCAAGTCGAAAAAGGCGAGGCCATCGCCAAGGAAATCGGCGGCGCGTTTGTGAAGTGCGATGTTTCCAATGAGGCTGATGGCCAGGCCGTGGTGGACAAGGCGGTGTCCATGGGCAAGCTCATGGGTCTGGTGAATTGCGCCGGCATTGCGCCCGCGGAAAAAACCATTGGCAAGAGCGGCCCGCACAGCCTGGCCGCCTTCAGCAAATGCCTGACCGTCAATCTGGTGGGCAGCTTCAATATGATTCGCCTGGCTGCAGAAGCCATGAGCAAGAACGAGCCCGAAGACACCGGCGAGCGCGGCGTGATGATTTCCACCGCATCGGTGGCAGCCTATGACGGCCAGATGGGCCAGGCCGCATACAGCGCCTCCAAAGGCGGCATTGTGGGCATGACCCTGCCAATCGCACGCGACCTGGCGCGTAACGGCATTCGCAACATGACGATTGCACCCGGCATTTTCGGCACGCCCATGATGTTTGGCATGCCCAAGGAAGTGCAGGAGTCGCTGGCCGCGGCCGTGCCCTTCCCTTCCCGCCTGGGTACACCGCAGGATTACTCCCGCCTGGCACGCCACATCTTTGAGAACGACATGCTCAACGGCGAAGTCATCCGTATCGACGGCGCGATCCGCCTGGCACCGCGTTAATTACCGCAGCCATCATCGGTGTCCATGGCGGCGCCGATGATGCATTGCCTTCGATTTCATCGAAAAGGCGCCCGCCATTCAGCGAATAAAATCGTTTGCAAACTCATTCCCCATCCTCAAGCGAGATCGTTCATGACAAATCAGGAAATTCTGGCCCAGTTCGGCCCACGTGAAGCAATGGAATACGACGTGGTGGTGGTTGGCGGTGGTCCGGCCGGCTTGTCTGCCGCCATTCGTTTGAAGCAGCGTGCTGCCGAGACCGGCAAGGACGTGTCGGTTGTCGTGCTGGAAAAAGGCTCCGAACCCGGCGCCCACATTCTGTCGGGCGCCATCATCGACCCGATCGCACTGAATGAACTCATCCCTGACTGGAAAGCCAAGGGCGCGCCGCTGAACCAGTTGGTGACCGATGACGCCGTGATGTTCCTCAGCGAGAAGTCAGGCTTTCGTACACCCGATATGTTCTTGCCGCCCTGCGTGCAAAACCATGGCTGCTACATCATCAGCCTGGCTGAGCTCACACGCTGGCTGGCTACACAAGCCGAAGCCCTGGGCGTGGAGATTTTCCCCGGCTTCACGGCCGCCGAAGTGCTGTTCAATGAGGACGGCTCGGTCAAGGGTGTGGCCACCGGCAATATGGGCGTGGGCAAGGACGGCAATCCAACCGACAACTTCCAGATCGGCATGGAGCTGCTGGGCAAGTACACCATCTTTGCCGAGGGCGCACGCGGCCATCTGGGCAAGCAACTGATCGCCAAGTACCACCTCGATGCCGACACCGATCCGCAGACCTACGGCATCGGCATCAAGGAAGTGTGGGAGATTGACCCCGAGCGTCATCAGGCTGGCTTTGCCCTGCACACCGCCGGCTGGCCCATGGACGACGCCACCTATGGTGGTGCTTTCATGTACCACATGCCCGACAACAAGATTGCCATGGGCTTTGTCACCGGCCTGAACTACAGCAACCCGTACCTCAGCCCGTTCGAAGAGTTCCAGCGCTGGAAGACCCATCCGAACATCCGCTACTACTTCGAAAACAGCAAGGGCGAGATCACTGGCAAACGCCTGGCCTATGGTGCACGCGCCATCACCGCCGGTGGTTTGATGTCCCTGCCCAAGACCGTGTTCCCGGGTGGCGCACTGGTGGGTTGTGATGCGGGCTTCCTGAACACCAGCCGTATCAAGGGCAGCCACGCCGCTATCAAGACGGGCGCATTGGCCGCAGAAGCCGCCTTCGATGCCATCCAGGCCGGCCGCCAGCACGACGAATTGAGCGCCTACCCGGAAGCCTTTGAGAAAAGCTGGTTGTTTACCGAGCTCAACAAGGCACGCAACTTCAAGAGCTGGTTCAAGAAGGGGCTGACCGTGGCCTCCATCATGAATGGCATCGAACAGTTCGCCCTGCGCGGCTACTTTCCCTGGACTCTGCGCCGTGACAAGCCGGACCACGCTTACCTCAAGCCGGCATCGGAATGCAAACCCATCGTCTATCCCAAGCCCGATGGCAAACTGACCTTTGACCGCAACTCCAGCATCTTCTTGAGCAATGTGAACCATGAGGAAAACCAGCCTGCCCACCTGACGCTCAAAGATGCTTCGGTACCGGTCAATGTCAATCTGGCCACCTATGCCGGACTCGAAGCGCGCTACTGCCCGGCTGGCGTCTACGAGTACGTAAAAACCGAAGACAACAAAGACCGCTTGCAGATCAATGCGCAAAACTGCGTGCATTGCAAGACCTGTGACATCAAGGACCCAACGCAAAACATCGTTTGGGTCACACCCGAAGGCGGCGGCGGACCGAATTACGCGGATATGTAATTGCACCCTCCCATCAAGCCCATCAATCGATGGGCTTTTTTTGCGCCATCGCAGGCCTGACGCAATCAAATCCAAAGAAGTCGCATTTGGCGCATGTAGAATCGATGCGTTCAGGAGAGAGCCTTCCCAGAGAAGGTCGCCGAAGGCGCAGGATTGCTGATCGCAGCAGTCTGAACGCTCAGGCAAAAGGACTGACAAGCGTAGTCTGGTTCATCCCAGACGACGACACCCCACTGGAGAGAGGCTGCATGCGATGCAGTCCACCGAAGGAGCAAATCGCTGCCGGCATGCGCCACGCAGCGGCCAATCTCTCAGGTAAAGAGGACAGCGGGGGCAAAAGACCATGGAATGTTTTTCAACACGCCATGGAACCCCAATTTGCCCCTGATGGAGACTGCCCTTGTCCGACGCCCCTACTTCTGCTGCCCTGCAAACCACCCCCCTGAACGCCCTGCACATCGCGCTGGGCGCACGCATGGTTCCTTTTGCCGGCTACTCCATGCCGGTGCAATACCCTGCCGGCCTGATGGCCGAACACCACCACACCCGCACGGCCGCAGGTCTGTTTGACGTCTCGCACATGGGCCAGTTGCGCCTGGTGGGTGCCGATGCAGCTGCAGCCTTTGAGAGCCTGATGCCGGTGGATGTAATCGACCTGGCTGTGGGCAAGCAGCGCTACGGCCTGCTGCTCAATGAAGCGGGCGGCATCATGGACGACCTGATGTTCATCCGGCGCGAGGCCGACATCTTTGTGGTGGTGAATGGCGCCTGCAAGGTCGCCGACATCGCCCATATCCAAGCCTCCATTGGCACCCGCTGCGAAGTCATCCCCATGCCGGACATGGCGCTGCTGGCGCTGCAAGGCCCGCAGGCCGTCACCGCCCTGTCGCGTCTGGCACCCGGCGTGGAAAAACTGGTGTTCATGACCGGCGGCCACTTTGTCGTCAACACCGACACGCAAAGCATCCCCGTGTTCCTGACACGCAGCGGCTATACCGGCGAAGACGGCTTCGAGATCTCTGTGCACAGCAACCAGGCCGATGCACTCGCACGCGCGCTGTTGGCGCAACCCGAGGTCAAGCCGATCGGCCTGGGTGCGCGCAATTCGCTGCGGCTGGAGGCGGGCTTGTGCTTGCATGGCAATGACATTGATGCCAGCACCACGCCGGTCGAAGCCAATCTGCTCTGGGCCATACAAAAAGTACGGC
>CANFIH010000080.1 GCA_947446855.1 Burkholderiales bacterium | reverse complement strand
GCTACACCATGGTGTACGGCGTCATCGGCATGGTCAACTTTGCGCATGGCGACATCTACATGGTGTCGGCCTACATCACCGGCATCACCATGAGTGTGCTGGCGTTTTTTCACATCCAGGCCGTGGCACCCGTGCTGGCCATCACACTGGTCGTGGTGATGGTGGTGACCGGCGTCTATGGCTGGGTGGTAGAGCGCGCGGCCTACCGGCCGCTGCGCAACTCCACCAAGCTGGCCCCCTTGATTTCAGCCATCGGCGTCTCGCTGTTTTTGCAGGCCTATGTGCAGATTGCGCAGGGCCCCAATCCGCAGGGCATACGCCCGCTGATCAGCGGTGCTTACCGCTTCACCCTGGGCGCGGGCGCGCAGGACTTTTTCCAGATCACCTATGTGCAGTTGCTCATCGTCATCGTTGCCATCCTGAGCATGGCGGCACTAGCCTACCTCATCAACCACACCAGCCTGGGCCGCGCCTGCCGCGCCACGCAACAGGATGCACGCATGGCCACGCTTTTGGGCATAGACACCAACCGCGTGATCTCGCTGGTGTTTGTCATTGGTGCGGTGTCGGCCAGCATTGCCGGTTTGCTGGTGACGCTGAACTACGGCTCCTTTGATTTCAACGTCGGCTTTGTGGTCGGCGTAAAGGCCTTCACCGCCGCCGTGCTGGGCGGCATAGGCTCGCTGCCGGGTGCCCTGCTGGGCGGCATTTTGCTGGGCATGCTGGAGTCGATTTTTTCCGGCTATGTCAGCACAGATTACAAGGATGTGTTTGCCTTCTCGGTGCTCATCATTGTGCTGATCTTCAAGCCCAGCGGTCTGCTGGGACGGCCTGCGGTGGAAAAAGTATGAGCACGCATAACCGACGCACGGCCACCCTGCCCGTGAACTCCGAAGACAGCCTGCGGGCCCTGGCGCGCGACGGCCTGTTTACCTTTGTGCTGGCCTGTGTGGTGTTCGGCCCCATCACCGGCCTGCAGCTCAGCCCCGGCTTTGACTTTGTTGCCAACTGGCAGCGCCCGTTCTGGCTGGCCACGCTGGTCACACTGGGCCGGGTGTTTTTTCTGGGCATTCTGCGCACGCCCTGGGGCAAAGAGCGCATGCGCAAAGCCGCCAATGCCAACAGCCATGCGACGCTGGTGCAAAGCGGCAGCGGCACGCAGCGCTGGTTGCTGATCGCCGGCTTAGCCGCCATCGTGGCCTTTGCGCTGCCGGTGGTGTTTGCACAAAACAGCTATGTAATGAAGTCGCTGATCCTGGCGCTGATTTATGTGCTGCTGGGCCTGGGCCTGAACATTGTGGTGGGGCTGGCCGGGCTGCTGGACCTGGGCTTTGTCGCTTTCTATGCCGTGGGCGCCTACTTCCTGGCGCTGGGCGCGCAGCACCTGGGCCTGGGCTTCTGGAGCGCGCTCATTTTGTCGCCGATTCTGGCGGCCGCCGTGGGCGGGCTGCTGGGCTTTCCGGTGCTGCGCACGCATGGCGACTACCTGGCCATCGTGACCCTGGGCTTTGGCGAAATCATCCGCCTGGTGCTGACCAACTGGCTGGAATTCACCGGCGGCCCCAACGGCCTGTCGGTGCCGGCGCCCACCTTCTTCGGCCTGGAGTTCACGCGCATTGCCAAGCAGGGTGGCACGCCGTTTCATGAATTCATGGGCTGGGACTACAACGCCAATACCAAGTTCATCTTTCTGTATGCCGTGCTGCTGCTAGTGGTGGGCCTGATGATTCTGTGGGTCTACCGCCTGCGCACCATGCCCATGGGCCGCGCCTGGGAGGCGCTGCGCGAGGACGAGATCGCCTGCCGCTCGTTGGGCATCAACCCGGTAACGGTCAAGCTCTCGGCCTTCATGATGGGGGCCATGACCGGCGGCCTGGCCGGTGTGTTCTTTGCCAGCTACCAGGGCTTTGTGAACCCCACCTCGTTCACGTTTTTCGAGTCGGCGCTGATCCTGGCGATTGTGGTGCTGGGCGGTCTGGGCTCCATCGTCGGCGTGATTGCGGCGGCCTTCATCCTGACCCTGCTGCCCGAGCTGCTGCGCGACTTTGCCGACTACCGCATCCTGGCCTTCGGTTTGATGATGGTGCTGATGATGGTCTGGCGCCCACGCGGCCTGATGCGCTCGCGCCGGCCCAGCTTTGAAATTCCGGAGGTGGCGAAATGAGCATTTCCACAGGACTGCTGCAGGTCGAGCAACTCGGCATGCGCTTTGGCGGCATACAGGCGCTGGCCGAGGTCTGCTTCAGCGTGGGCCAGGGCTCGATTACCGCGCTGATAGGCCCCAACGGCGCGGGCAAGACGACCGTGTTTAACTGCGTTACCGGCTTTTACCGGCCCAGCTCCGGCAACATCTGCATCACGGCAGGTGGCGCACAACGCGACCTGACCCAGGTGATGGCCTCGCGCCTGAACGGCG
Source organism: Burkholderiales bacterium (assembly GCA_947446855.1). GTDB lineage: Bacteria > Pseudomonadota > Gammaproteobacteria > Burkholderiales > Burkholderiaceae_C > Allorhodoferax. The sequence goes on along the minus strand of CANFIH010000080.1, from coordinate 14,696 downwards.
GCTCGCACCGCATCTCGCAGGTGGGCATTGCCCGCACCTTCCAGAACATCCGCCTGTTCAAGGACATGACGGTGATGGAGAACCTGCTGGTGGCGCAGCACCGCCTGCTCAATCACAACCTGCTGGCCGGGCTATTCCAGACCCGCGGCTACCGCCAGGCGCAGCAGGAGGCCGTGGCCCGCGCGCTGGACTGGCTGGATGTGGTGGGCCTGCGCGACTGCGCCAACCGCCTGGCCGGCACCCTGCCCTATGGCTACCAGCGCCGCGTGGAGATTGCGCGCGCCATGTGCACCCAGCCGCAACTGGTCTGCCTGGACGAACCCGCCGCCGGCCTGAACCCGCGCGAGACCGAGGAGCTGGCCGCGCTCATTCAAACCCTGCGCGCCCGGCACAGCGTTACCGTCTTTTTGATCGAGCACGACATGGGCCTGGTGATGGGCATCAGCGACCACATCGTGGTGCTGGACTATGGCCGCGTGATTGCCGCCGGCACCCCCGCCCATGTGGCCGAATCCCCCGCCGTGATCCAGGCCTATCTGGGCGTGGCCGAAGAAGACACTGCACAAGAGGCCCACGCATGAGCCATGCCCTGCTGGAAATTGAAAACGTGGATGTGTCCTATGGCGCCATCCAGGTGCTGCATGGTGTCTCGCTGCAGGTGAACCGCGGCGAGATCGTCACCCTGATCGGTGCCAACGGCGCCGGCAAATCCACCCTCTTGATGAGCATCTACGGCACGCCGCGCGTGGGCAGCGGCTGCATCCGCTTTGCCGGCGAAGACATCACCCACGTGGCGCCGCACAGCATTGCCAAGCGCGGCCTGGCCCAGGTGCCCGAAGGCCGGCGCATCTTCCCCGGCATGACGGTGGAAGAAAACCTGTTGATCGGCACGGTGTCCATAGGCACAGAACATCTGGAGCAGGACCGCGAGGCCATGTTCAGCCTGTTCCCGCGCCTCAAAGAGCGGCGCAACCAGCGCGCCGGCACCATGTCGGGCGGCGAGCAGCAGATGCTGGCGATTGCCCGCGCCCTGATGAGCCGCCCGGAGATGGTGCTGCTGGACGAACCCTCGCTGGGCCTGGCGCCCAAGATGATTGCCAATGTGTTTGCCGCACTCAAGCAGATTGCAGCTAGCGGCAAGACCATTTTTCTGGTCGAGCAAAACGCCAATCAGGCGCTGGCCCTGGCGCACCGCGGCTATGTGCTGGTGAACGGCGCCGTGCGCATGGAAGGCACGGGCGCCGAGCTGCTCGCCAATGAGGAAATCAAGAAAGTCTATTTGGGAGGCCACTGAGGCGGGTGATTTAACTTTTTACAATGGCACCATGAACACCCCTACAACCCCCAGCAGCGAAGTTCTTCTAGGCAACCGCATCCGCGCCCTGCGCAGCCAGAAGGGCTGGACGCTGGAAAGCGCATCCAACGCCACGGGGCTGGCGCGCTCCACCATCTCCAAAATTGAAAACGGCCAGATGTCGCCCACCTACGACGCGCTGATCAAGCTGGCGCATGGGTTTGCCATCGACATCAGCGACCTGTTCGAGTCGCATGAGCCGGACCGCGGCAGCGGGCGGCGCAGCATCACCCGCGCCGGTCAGGGCCAGCCGCTGAGTACCGCCTACTTTCAGCACATGCTCTTGTGCAACGACCTGTCACACAAGGTGATGACGCCGTTTCGCACCACGGTGACCGCACGCGCCTTTGAAGACTTTGAGGACTGGAGCCGCCACGAGGGCGAAGAGCTGGTCTACATCCTCAAGGGCGAGGTGGAAATGTTCACCGAGTTTTATGAGCCGGTGCGCCTGGGGCCGGGCGACTGCGCCTACCTGGACAGCCGCATGGGCCACCGCGTCATCAGTGTCAGCGAAGAGAACGCCGTGGTGCTGTGGGTCAGCACCACCAACCCGCGCACCACGCCGAATATTCCCAGCGTCTAAACCCGCTTTCAACCAGAGACATCCCCACACCCATGCAATTCTTTGATCAGGCCGCCGTGGCCCAGGCCCTGCCCTACCCCGCTCTGATGGATGCACTGGCCGCTGGTTTGCAGCAGGCCATCGAGTCGCCCGCACGCAGCGTCTACACGCCCAACGGCGACAGCAGCGCAGTGCTGATCATGCCGGCCTGGAAGGCGCAGCAGATGATGGGCGTGAAGCTGGTGTCGATCTGGCCGGGCAACAGTGCCAAGGGCAAGTCTGCGGTGTCGGCCGTGTATGTGCTGATCTCGTGTGAAGACGGCAACCCGGTCGCCGTGCTGGACGGCACCGAGCTGACGCTGCGCCGCACGGCTGCCGCCGCGGCGCTGGCCGCGCGCCTGCTGGCGCGCAAGGGCAGCCAGACGCTGGCGATACTGGGCACCGGCTCGCTCAGCGCGCCCATGGCCGTGGCACACGCCAGCGTGATGGATTTCAAAACCATTCTGGTCTGGGGCCGCGATGGCAAAAAGGCCCAGACCGTGGTGGACCGCTTGGCCCTGCAGGGCATCAGCGCGCAAGCCAGCAGCGACCTGCAAGCCACGCTGGCCCAGGCCGATGTGGTGTCGGCCGCCAGCACCGCCACCGAACCCTTTATCCGCAGCGAATGGGTGAAGCCCGGCACGCATCTGGGCCTGATCGGTGCCTTCACCCCCACCATGGCCGAGGCCGAACCGGCCTTGATGGCACGCGCCCAGGTGTTTGCCGACAACCGGGAAGCCATTCTGCAAAAAGGCGGCGAGGTGCTGCAGGCGATTCAACAGCGCTTGATTTCCGCCAGCGACATCCAGGCCGAACTGGCGGAACTGGCAGCCGACCCGCAGCGAGCCTGGCGCCAGAGCGATGACGCCATCACCGTCTTCAAATCGGTCGGCTTTGCGTCACTGGATCTGATTGCGGCCGAGATGGTGTTGACTGCCAGGCAGAGCGGCAGCTCCCACGAAGCAGCCAGCGTGCAGGCTGAGTTGCAGGCCCAACTGGATGCCAGGACCAAGCAGCTGCCGGGCTGAAGAAAAATGGGATGAATCCCGCGTTTGCCCTGCACCAAATCGAGGGCCATGCCACCGTCACTATGCTGGCGCTGCGACATCAGCGGGAAGACAACGACCACGGAGTGCGTCCTGCCGCGCAAACCGCACCGGGTTCGCCGGGTCGCTGCTCCATTCAAACCAACCACCGTCATACACGCTGATGCGCTCCCAACCCATCAGCCAGGCATAGAAGAAGGCCAGCGAGGCGCGCCAACCGGTGCCGCAATAAAACGCGATCTGCATCTGCGGGCCTATGCCGGCCTCTCGCCACAGGGCGGTAATGTCGGCGGCCGGCTTCATGCGGCCCAGCGCATCCTGGAAATTGCACATGCTGTTGACATCGCCGTCGCTACCGGCATGGCCCCAGAGCGCGCCGGCAATCTCACCGCGGGCTTGGATGTAGCTGTAACCTGAGGTCTCGCCCATGTATTCGGCGCGTGTGCGGATGCTGACCAGGGCGCTGCCGGGCGTGTCCGCCATGCAACGGGCCTGCGCGGTATCGATCAGGTAGTCCGGGCGCGTCTGCCAGCGCGCGGGCCGCGCTACGCAAGACGCGGGGGCGTCTTCTGCGCGCCGTGGCTCCAGGCCTTGGCGTATGGCATGGCCGCCAGCACACCAGGCCGTCAAGCCGCCGTCCAGCAGGCGTACATCCGGCACACCGGCCACCAGCATCAGTTGCGCCACGCGCGCTGCAGCCAGCATGTTGCGGCCATACAAAATGACCGTGGTACCCGGGCCGATGCGGGCCTGCTGCAGCACGCGCAGCAACGCGGCTTGCGGCACCCGGTTCCAGTGCGGCAGCTGTTCAAACTGGCGCGTGTCCAGATAGCGTGCGCCACCAATGTGGCCATGCCAATAGGCTGGCTCACCTTCGCACGCCACCTCGAACAATTGCCAATCGGCGCTTGGCCTTGCCGGCACGGGCCGGCGCGCAAGCAGCGCGGCCAGCCAGTCCACCGATACCAACTGGCGCCAGCGCAGCAGGTCGGACCGGAACCCCACAGCAGCACGCTGCGGCACCAGCGATGAGGCCGACCCGGCCTGCGTGGCGTCGCTCACGCGCGCGGCCGGGAGGGCGAGGTCGCGCCTGAAAGCATCACCCCAGGTTCTCTGCCAGCCATTGCAGCGTGCGCCCGCGTGCCAATGCGGCGGCGCGCTGGTTATACAGGGGGCGGCCCCAACAATTGAAGCCGTGGCCCACGCCGGGATACACATGAAACCGGGCCTGTTGATGGGCAGCAAAAGCGTCCCGCACGGCGCTGACCGCCTCCTGCGGGATGTGATCGTCCAGTTCGGCGTAATGGAACAGGATGGGCACCTGAACACTGGCGGCCAGACCCAGGTTGTTCTGGATTCCGCCACCGTAATAGCAGACCGCAGCGTCCACCGCGCCGCTGCCGGCCAGGGCATAGGACAGGCGCCCGCCCATGCAAAACCCCACCGAGCCGATCTTGCCGTTCACCTCGGGGCGCGCACGCAAGGCCTGGGCGGTGGATACCAAATCCCGCACGGCATTGGGGCCATCGAGATGGGTCATGTACTGGTAGGCGAGTTGGGTATCGGCCTCGGTGTATTGCAGATCCACACGGGGCTGCTGGCGCCAGAACACATCGGGTGCCAGCACCACATAGCCGTCCAGCGCATATTGGTCTGCCACGGCACGGATGTGCGCATTCACGCCCCAGATTTCCTGAATGATGATGAGCCCCGGGCCGGTGCCTTTGGGTGGCAGGGACAGGTAGGCGTCAAAAGCCCGGCCATCATGGCTGGCAATGGAAACAGTGGATGCGTTCATGGGCAGATTCACTCCTAAGGGTTGGCTTGCAGGCTCTGATGCGACCCCAAGGGCTGACACAGTCGCCGGGTGGATTCTATGGTGGGCTGCCCGGACTCATCACTTGCTTACTGCCAAGTGCAGAAGCAGTTTATGATTTAAGCAAATTAATTGAATAGCGCGCGCAGTGGGCGGCGCTTACGTGAGAGGAACACTATCTTGACCACTTTATCCATCCCCGCTCTGCTGCGGCGTGTCCCTCTCTTCGAGAGCCTCTCTGAAGCCCAGGCAAAGTCCCTCGCGGATTCCCTGGAAAAGGTCAAGTTCAAACGCTCGGATTGCCTGATCGAGGCCGGCGGACACTCGGATTCCCTATTCATCATCCTCAGCGGTGAAGTGCGTGTAGTGATCATTGGCGACGCTGGCAAGGAAGCCGTGCTGGCCACGCTGGGTGCCGGCGAATGTGTGGGCGAAATGGGTCTGCTGGACAACGCTCCGCATGACGCCACCGTGATTGCACAAACACCGGTCGATGTGCTGCTGCTCAATCGCCAGGCGTTTCACAACAGCATCAACAGCAACCCGGCCCTGGGTGTGGCCGTCATGCGCAGTCTGGTCGGACGTTTGCGCCTGGCCAATCAGAAGATTGCATCCCTGGCGCTGGTCAGCGTGTATGGTCGGGTCGCCCAGCACCTGATCAGCGAGGCAACTGCCAACCCCTCCGGCGAATTGCTGATCCAAAAAAAGCTCTCCCCTGTGGCCCTGTCCCGGGTGCTGGGCGCGTCGCGCGAAACCATTGGCCAGACGTTGAAGACGCTGGAAAACCAGACCTTTATCGAGCGCATGCAAAGCGGCCAATTCAAGATCAATCCGCAGGTGCTGCAGAACCGCTCCGAACTGGAGCTACAGATTCCGCTCAACGTGCACCAAGTCAACCGCAGCCTGATGCAACAGGCCACCGTGCATTAGCAGGACCTAGTGGATCTGGCCGTAGACCGCATCAGCCAAGGCCATCAGCGTGGCCTTGCTGATCGGCCCTGACAAGGCATAGCCGAAGCCCTGTTCCACCCAGTAAAAACTGGGCACCGGGCCATCGGGCTCAAAGCGGAACTGGGTCGAGTCCGTGCCTGCTGAGCTGGCGGTTTTGTCCATCGCCCCCAAATACAAGGTGATGCGCTGGGACTGGCTGTTCTGGAACATGAACTGCGCGCGCGCACCGGCTTCACCCGGCAACAAGCGCCCGCCCACCAGCTCAAAGCCCTGGGCTTCCAGCCGGGGAATCTTCAGGGGCCGCCCCAGACGCTTGGACAACCACTGCACCAGATGCTCCTGCTCCGGTGCGGCCACTTCCACCGGGTGGCGTTTTTCCGGCATGTACACCGCATAAGCGAAACCGGCCTGGCGCACAAATTCATGCACGCTGGCGCCCGCTTGCCGGCTGGCGAAGGTGTCTGCCCCGCCGGACACTTGTCCGTGTGACAGCCAACCCACGGAAAAAGCCAACACCACCCCGGCGGCCATGCCACCCCAATGGCGGGTGCGTGCGGACTGTTGCTGCAGATTCTCCAGGCGCCGGGCCGCATCCAGCATGGCCTGAGGCACGGACTCGGCCAGCACCTCGCGGTGCAGATCGCGCAAGGCCGTGTCCAGCGCCTGATCGGTGGCTTCTGTCGGGTTGCGGGGTAAGGTCATGGCGTTGCTCGCAAGGTCATTTCAATCTTCGCAGGTGCGGGACCGGGTGCGGCGCTGCCGCTGGCTGTGGTTCACGCGTGGCTGCCGGCGCATCCAGCAGTTCACGCATGCGCTCTCTGGCACGCGACAGACGCGACATCACCGTGCCCACCGGCACACCGGTGACCTTGGCCACCTCGGCGTAGGACATGTCTTCCAGCGTGACCAGCAGCAAGACGGTGCGCTGGTTCAGCGGCAACTGCATCAGGCAACGTTGCAAATCGATCTGGCTGCCCTGGCCCGAGGCGGGGGCCTGCAACTCGTGCACTACCTCGTCCAGGTCCACCGTACGGCCCCAGTCGGCCCGGCGCTGCTGTTGCCGCACTTCGCTGACAAACAGGTTGTGCATCACCGTAAACATCCAGGCCCGCAAGTCAGACCCGGCCAGCCACAGGCGCCAACGCGAGCAGGCACGCTCCAGCGTGTCCTGCACCAGATCGTCTGCGGCCCACGGGTCTGCGGTGAGCGCGCGCGCATAGCGCCGCAATCCCGGGATGTGTTCGACGATCGACTGGCGGCTCATGCTGGCTGGCAATCAGCTGACTTAGGGCTTGGCGACTTGCCACACCTTGTTGACGCCGTCACCGGTCTTGTCGCCGGGCTTGCTGTCCTTGACCCAGTAGTACAGGGGCTTGCCCTTGACTGCCCACTGCTTGGAGCCATCGTCGCGGGTGACCACGCTGTAGTCGCCCGCGGCCTTGTCGCTCTCGGCGGCCATCAGGGGCGGCCAGTTGGTGGCGCAGGGGCCGTTGCACACCGACTTGCCGCTGCCAGCGGTGTCCTTGTCAAAGGTGTAGAGGGTCATGCCGTTGGGGCCGGTCAGCACGCCATCGGCCACTTTGGCGGGCGCACTGGCCATGCTGGCGCAAGCGCCCAGCAAGCCGGCGCTCAGGGCCAGTACCAGGGTCAGGCTGCGGGCCGGTTTTTGAAATGCAAAGTTCATGGGTTTCTCCTGAGAGTAGAGCGCAGCAAGGTGTACGCATAGACATAAACGCCGGCTGATGGCAGTTTATTCCCGCCGGATCAAAATAAATTTTGCGATGCCGAAAAGTCCGCACCGGGAACCGGCCGGCTCCTGCGCCCGGCCTCACGCGCCGGACTGCCGAGGGCTGGGAGAATAGGCCCCATGACCACCCTGCTGCTGCTCCTCCTCTCCAACGTTTTCATGACTTTTGCCTGGTACGGGCACCTCAAATTCGGCCACGATTGGCCTTTGTGGCAGGCCATTCTGGTGTCATGGGGCATTGCGCTGTTCGAGTACTGTCTGGCCGTTCCCGCCAACCGGTTGGGCTACGGGGCCTTCACCGGCTTTCAGCTCAAGATCATGCAGGAAGTGATTACGCTGGCCATCTTCATGGTGTTTGCCGTGCTGTTCCTGAAAGAGAAGCTGGCCTGGAATTACCTGGTGGCCTTTGCCTTTCTGGGCGGGGCCGCATTTTTCGCCTTCGCATTCAAGGCACCCTCCTGATGCAGGGCGCCGGCCCGTCAGGCTAATGGGTTTGGGGCAACTTCCCGTATGGAGAACGGTCGACCGGAACAAAGCTAAAGCGTGCAGCGCGCTCGGGATAGGCGGCCTGCAAGCGTTCCAAAGCGGTGATCAGCAGGTCCACCTTGGCAAGAAAGGCTTGCTTGCTGACGCAGGGGTCCTGCGTAAAGATCTGGGTCGAGTGCTCGGCAATCGCGGGCTCACCCGCCTGGCGGGCCCAGCTGCGCACCTCGCAGTAAGCCAGCAGGGCAAGCCTGCCCAGCTCGTCGTGCCGGCGCGCGTAGTGCAGATCGGCGAGCAAGTCTTCGAGACCAAGCTGGATACTGAGTGAGGTAGTCATGTTGCATTGCAGCATAGGACTGCGATCTGACACCTTTCTTACGCCGCATAACCTTCATAACGCGATGCCTTGGCAAACAGCGCCTGCAGTGCTTGCCGGATCCCGAGCAGGCGCGGATCGTGTGCGTGCGCGTCGTCCGAGGTGTCGTTGACGCAGAAAAAATGCAGCTCGCCCAGGTGCTCGATGACCCGTTCGATGCCACTGACCTGCTGCGCTTCCCCACTGGCCACATGGGCATGCGAGTAGCTGCGCATGCGCGCCTTGTCATTTGCCAGACACCAGCGCAGGACAAAGTCGGAAACAATGCTCGGCTTTTCCCAGTTTCGAAACACCGTGCTGCGCACGCTGGCAAACATATCGGGCGCAAGCGCCTCCAGTTCAAGCAGGACCGATTTGCGCATGGCACGGGGCGAATGGGCAAAGGTCTGCAGCGTATGGCGATAGTCCGCTTGCAGCACGCCTGGGGGCTGCGCATCGAGCCACTGGATGGAGCGGCGGCAGGCATTCGCCAGCGAATCGGACTCGCGGCGCAGCGGCCCCGGGGCCACGGCAGCATCGTCGGACCAGCAGGCGTAGACCCCTTCGTCCCAGAACCAGTCATCCAGATCGACCGGGGCGCCAAAAAACACATCGTCGTTGAAATAGAAATACCGCTCCGACAGCTGGGGGATGCGGTGGATATACGACTCGATATGGCAGGAATCGAAGGTGGGCAAGGAAGCCGCCGGAATCAGCGCCCGGTGGTCAATCAGGGTGAGCTGGGGATGCGGGCGCAGCCAGGCCGGCACCTGGCCATCGGTGACGATGTAAACATGGCCGTGCTGCGGGAAAAAGCGCTCCAGTGCACGCAGGCTGTAGCGCAACTCGTCGTTATCCCGGAAACGTCCTTCCACATCGCCATAGGGCGCAATCTGCGCCCGCTCACTGTCAGCCAAGGCTCCGCGCGCCTGGCTGCGTTTGTTGCGCCATACCGGGTCACTGCCATCCACCCACAGGTAGACGATATCGACCGGCCCACTGTCTTTCACCATGAACACCTTTCGCGCATGCGCGTATGAATCTTGTTGCGGCCCTTGCCGGGCTCCGGTGGCGGGGCTCGTATCAGGGCTGGGGCGCCATCCTATGCCGGTGCAACGAACCCTGCCTCGTTGGGGCTTTGTTGGGGCTAGACTGTGCCGCTAATCTTTGGAACAGAGAGACTTCCATGAACCCGCTTTCTCTTGCACAGCGCAAGGCACTGGGCGCGCTGCTGGTGGCCCTGCAGTTCATCTGCATGCTGCTTCTGCCTGCCCTGGCTGCACCGGCCCTGGCGCAGGGTGCCATTCCCGCGGCCACCCTGCTGCTGGGTATGGCATCCCTGGGCCTGATGGCCTGGACCCTGCTGCACAACCGGCTGGGCAACTTCAATATCCGCCCCATACCCAAGACCTTTGGCACGCTGGTCACCAGCGGCCCTTACCGCTGGATCCGCCACCCCATGTATTCGGCCGTCCTGCTGGGTGGTGCCGCCCTGGCCTTGATGTCAAAGCCGGTGCCAGGCTGGGCGGTGTGGGTCTGCCTGGCGCTGGTCCTGTGGGTCAAGTCCACCTTTGAAGAACGCTGGATGCGCGAGCAGCATGCTGCCTACAGCGCCTACGCAGCGCACAGCAAGCGCTTTGTGCCGCTGATTTTTTAACAGCTCGGCCTCGACTCAACCACCCAGATAGGCCGCTTCCACCTGCGGGTCGGCCAGCAGATGGGCGCCCGTATCGGCCAGCACGATCTTGCCGGTCTCGATGACAAAACCGTGGCGCGCAATCTTCAGGGCCTGGCGCACGTTCTGCTCCACCAGCAGCACCGAGAGGCCGCCCTGGTTGATGGTGACCAGGGTGCGGAAAATCTCCTGCACCAGGATGGGCGCCAGCCCCATGGAGGGCTCGTCGAGTAGCAACAGTTTGGGCTTGGCCATCAGCGCGCGGCCAATCGCCAGCATCTGCTGCTCGCCGCCCGACAGGTTGCCGGCGAACTGGCCTGCGCGGTCTTTGAGGCGCGGCAGCAGGTGGAACACCTCGTCCAGCGTCTGATTTACGCCGGCCTTGTCACGGCGGGTGTAGGCGCCCAACTGCAGGTTTTCCAGCACGCTGAGCGTAGTGAGGATGGCACGGCCTTCGGGCACCTGCACCACACCGCGCTGCACGATCTCGTTCGGCGCCAGGCCGCTGATGTCTTCGCCCTCGAACTCCACCTTGCCGCGCGTGGGCTTGAGCAGCCCGGACAGGGCCAGCAGCGTGGTGCTCTTGCCGGCACCGTTGGCACCCACCAGGGCGGTGATGGCACCGGCCTGCAGCTCCATGGAAATGCCCTTGACGGCTTCGATGTGGCCATAGGCCACGGCCAGGTCGGTGATGCGCAAACAGACTGTCATTCGTCTTCCTTGCCCAGATAGGCTTCAATCACTTCGGGGTTGTTGCGGATCTGGTCGGGCGTGCCCTCGGCGATGATGCGGCCGAAGTTCAGCACCGCGATGCGGTCGCACAGGCCCATGACAAAGCGCATGTCGTGCTCGATCATGAAGACGCCGTAACCGCGGTCGCGGATGTTGCGTATCTCTTCCATCAGCACGGTTTTCTCGGACGGGTTCATGCCGGCCACCGGCTCGTCGAGCAGCAACAGCTTGGGCTCGGTGGCCAGGGCCCGGGCGAATTCCAGCTTGCGCTGGTCGCCATAGGACAGGCTGTCGGCCAGCAGGTCGGCCTTGTGGTCCAAGCCGACCCAGGTCAGCAGTTCCAGCGCGCGCTCGCGCGCCTTCTTCTCGGCGCGGCGGTAGCCCGGCGTGTTGAACAGCAAGCCCAGCGTGCCGTACTCCAGATGGTCATGCAGGCCGACCATCACGTTTTCCAGCAAATCCATTTCCTTGAAGATGCGGATGTTCTGGAAGGTGCGCGCAATGCCGCGGTGGGTGATGCGGTGGCTGGGCAGGCCGATCAGGCTCTCGCCCTGAAAGTCGATGGCGCCGCCCGTGGGTTGCAGCAGGCCGGTGACCAGGTTGAACACGGTGGTCTTGCCGGCGCCGTTGGGCCCGATCAGGCCGTAGATGCTGCCGGCGGGCACTTCAAAATTCACGTCCTGCAGCACGTGCAAACCACCAAAGTGTTTGCTGACGTTGCGAATGGAAAGCAAGGGATTGCTCATTTGGAAACCCTCGCCCTGCGCGCCCACCAGGCCCGCACCCGGCGCGGCTCCCAGATGCCCTTGGGCAAGAACAGCACCACCAGCACCAGCACGGCGCCGTTCACCAGCGAGCGGAAGTCGTGCAGGAAGCGCAGCAGCTCGGGCAGCAGCGTCAGGATGGTGCCGCCCATAATCGGGCCCACTAGGCCCGAGGTGCCGCCCAGTACCGTCATGGTCAGGAAGTCCACGGCGTTCTCGAAACCGTATTCGCGCGGGCTGATGAAGAAGGTGAAGTGGGCGTTCAGCGCCCCGGCCACGCCGGCAATAAAGCTGCCCAGCACAAAGGCCAGGAGCTTGTAACGGGCCACGTGGATGCCCATCAGGCGGGCGGCCACCTCGTCTTCCTTGATGGACTCGAAGGCGCGGCCCACCTTGGAGCGGCGCAGGCGGTGCAGCACATAAATGGTCAGGGCCAGCAACAGCACGATGTGCCAGCCCTCAGTGGCCAGCGGAATGCCGTTCAGGCCTTCGGGGCCGCCGGTGATTTCCATATTGAGAATGGTGATGCGCACCACCTCACCAAAGGCCAGCGTGGCCATGGCCAGGTAGACACCTGAGAGGCGCAGCACCGGCACGCCAATCACCAGCGCCACCAACGCAGGTGCCACGCCACCGGCCAGCAGCACGGCCGGAAACGACCAGCCCGCCTGCAAGGTGAGCAGGGCCGAGGCGTACGCGCCAATGCCCATGAAGGCCGCATTGGCCAGCGACAGCAGGCCGCAGGACAGGGTCAGCCACAGCGACAACGCCATCATGGCGTGCACGCCCACCGTGAACACCAGGGTGCTGTAGGTGGACCAGAAGTCGTTCAGCCAGGGAAGAGTCGCCATGCTCATGCCTTTCTTTCCAGCTGGCGCCCGAAGAGCCCGGAGGGCCGCACCAGCAGGATCAGGAACAAGAGACCAAAGGCGGCAGCGTCGCCCATCTGGCTCGACAGATAGGCCTTGCTGATGACCTCGGCAAAGCCCAGGAACAGGCCGCCGATCAGCGCGCCACGGATGTCACCCATGCCACCCAGAATGATCACCGCAATGCCCTTGTGCAGCATGGGCTGGCCCATGCCCGGGGTGATGGCATTGAAGTCCAGCGCGATCAGCACACCGGCAATGCCGCCCAGGGCTGCGGCCACAAAGGAGGTGGCGTGAAACAGCCGCTCCACCGGAATGCCCAACAGCCAGGCCGCCTTCGGCGACTCGGAAATGGCGCGCAGGGCGCGGCCGAGCTGGCTGCGCTTGAGGATGGTGAACATCACCGCCATCAGGATGAAGGAAACCAGGACAATGGCGATTTCCAGCGCGCGCACGTGCACGCTGCCGATAATGTATTCACCGGCCGGTAGCGTCTCTTCGGGGAAGCGCATGGCCTCGGCACCGAACAGGCCCTGGGCCGTGGTGGTCAGCATGATGCTCACGCCAATGGTTGCGATCATGGGAATCAAATGCGGCGCATTGCGCAGGCGCAGGGGCTTGAGGATCCGCATGTCGATCAGCATGCCCAGCGTGCCGCAGACCAGCATGGCGCCGACCATGGCCAGCCACAGTGGCAGGTTGAAGCGGGTGACCAGGGCCAGGGCCACATAGCTGCCGACCATGAACAGCGCGCCGTGCGACAGGTTGATCACGGCCAGCACGCCAAACACCAGGGTGAAGCCCAGGGCAAACAGCGCATACACGCTGCCCAGCGTCAGCGCGTTGAGAAGTTGTTGTTCAAGCATGGGAGTGGTTGATTAAAAAAGGGCCGGTCGCCCGGCCCTGTGTAGCAGGTTGCAGGCCGGCTTATTTGCCTTCGAACAGGGTGAACTTGCCACCGCGCACGACGTAGATGAAAGGCTTCTGGTCAGCATCCCAACCGCCGACCTTGCCGTCCTTGGTCTTGGCGGGGCGGAACTTGAAGGGGCCGGTGGCGCCGCTGATGCTGGCCTTGGGCAGGGCGTTCTTCAGGGCTTCGCGGTCGGCGGGGAGGTCGCCTGAGAGCTTGATGTCCTTCAGGGTGGCGGCGACGATGCTGAGTGCGTCATAGGCCTGGGCGGCAAACTGGTTCGGCTGGGCGTCGTACTTCTTGGCATAGGCGGCCACAAAGGCCTTGTTCACCGGCGCCGGGTTGGTGTTGGACCAGGGGCTGCCGACAAACGTGCCTTCACCGGCCAGCTTGGAGATTTCAAACAGCTTGGGCGAGTTGAAGCCATTGCCGCCAATGAACGGGACCTTGATACCCAGGCCGCGCGCCTGGATCATGATGTTGGCGGCTTCCTCGGCCAGGCAGGAGCAGACCACGGCATCGGGTTCGCTGGCTTTGATCTTGGTGAGCTGGGCCTTGAAGTCCACATCGCCCTTGACATAGGTCTCGGTGGTGGTGACCGGCAGATTGCGCTCGGCCAGCACGCCCTTGAAGACGTCGTAGCCGCTCTTGGTGAAGGCGTCGTCATTGCCGTAAATCACCGCGACTTTCTTCAGCTTGTAGAACTGCTGGGCCGTGGCCACGGTCACCGGCAGCACGTCGGATTCCATCACCGAGTTGCGGAACACATAGGGGCCGATGTCGGTGATGCCGTTGGCGGTGACCGAGGTGCCGAACATCACGGTCTTGGCGGCATTGCCCACCGGGCCGCCGGCAAACATGGAGTTGGACAACGTGGGGCCGAACACCATCAACACCTTGTCCTGGAACACCAGTTTCTTGACGACGTTGATGGCTTCTTCCTTCTTGCCCTGTTCGTCTTCAATCACCAGCTGGATCTTGTCGCCGTTGACGCCACCCTTGGCGTTGATTTCATCGGCGGCCAGCTGGAAGCCGTTGCGAATGGCCACACCGTATTGGGCGGCACCACCCGACAGGGCCTCGGCCACGCCCAGCTTGATGTCGGCAGCCTGGGCCATGGCGGCACAGGCCAGGGAAATGGTCAGGGCGAGGGAGCGGGAAGCAAAGCGCATAAATTCTCCGGTAAGGTGGGGATGGAAGGTGGTGTGATGCAGCGTGACACAGCATTCAAGCCGACCACACCAGCTCATGAATATTCGCAACCAAGGCGTGCAGGCAGCGGGTCGGGTTGGGCCCACATTCTAGCGCGGCAGGCCCTGCGGCCTTCGTTCCGCACCGACGTTGATAGACTCGCACGATGACAGAAGACCTCAAGCAACACACCCCCATGATG
>CANFIH010000079.1 GCA_947446855.1 Burkholderiales bacterium | reverse complement strand
TAGCTCGTTGGGCTCATAACCCAAAGGTCGGAGGTTCAAATCCTTCTCCCGCAACCAATAAGCATGCGGTAATGCGCAGCAGTAAAGGCTCACTTAGGTGGGCCTTTTTTGTTTTGTGACGAGGTTTGTGACAAGGTCTGTATCGTCACAGGAATTTCCAAGATTGGATCTGACCGTTGGGCTTGTGACGAGGTTTGGCCACACTAGCAGTTCAGAACTGCAGCCAAATACCGGTATTGCTGCACCATTCTGTTTAAAGCCCGGAATCCAAAGACAAGCGCATCCAGGAAAACTCACAGTTATGAATCAAGCAACTGATAGCGTTCTCACCCTGAAGCTTCCCGAAGGCTATTCCTTCTCCGATCTGAAGGTGCGCCGCTGCGATGACGATGCCATCGATCTGGATATGGACCTGGTCAAACTGATCTGCAATATCAACGGCTTGAATTTCGACAAGGTCCTGCAGAATCCAGGCCCGGTGATCACCAGCATCCTGACCGTCTGGTACAAAAGCCATTTGGCCGAAGGCGGCGCGCCCGATCCCCTGATGGAAGAACTCAAATCCCAGGGGCAGCGACTGAATTGACCACCCTTATTTCCGGGTGTTCGACTGCATGAGCCAGGCCCCAGCCATTCATTCGGTCTTAAAGCCCTCCGGTGGTCCAGCAGCCACTAACCCTCCGGTCGATGTCAAACTGCCCCGTGGCGCCCTTTTGGCGCTGTCTGTATCGGCATTTGGCAGCGGAATATCCATGCGGGTATCCGACCCCCTATTGCCGGGTCTAGCCAAAGAGTTCTCCTTGACCCTGGGCCATGCCGCACTGGTCATTACCGTCTTCGCTATTGCATATGGTTTCTCACAGTTGATCTTCGGCCCGCTGGGCGACCGTTTCGGCAAATACCGCGTTATCGCCTGGGGCACTATGGCTTGTGCCGTGACAACGGCAATCTGTTCCTTTGCACCCACGTTTGAATTGCTGCTGGCCGCCAGAGTCTTGGCCGGAGCTTCGGCCGCAGCCATCATTCCGCTGGCCATGGCCTGGATCGGTGATGTCGTGTCCTACGAGCGCCGCCAACCGATCCTGGCCAAATTCATGATCGGGCAGGTGCTGGGTATTTCCAGCGGTGTGCTGCTGGGCGGCTACGCAGCAGACCATCTGCACTGGCGGGTGCCTTTTCAAGGCATTGCGGTCTACTTTGCGTTGGGTGGAGCCTACCTGCTGTGGAATAACAGCCGATTACCCCCAGAGGCCCGAAAGACCAACCCACCCCAGGGTTCAGCCCTCAAACGCATGGTGTCTGAGTTTGGCCAAGTCCTAGCTGTTCCCTGGGCCCGAATCGTGCTGCTCACTGTGTTCGCCGAAGGAGCCAGTATCTTTGGCTCCTTCGCCTTTATGGTGACCCATATCCACCAGGTGCATTCCATGCCACTGGCCATGGCCGGTCAGGTGGTCATGCTCTTTGGTCTGGGCGGGCTGCTGTTCGCAGTCAGTGCCTACTACCTGGTTCATCGGCTTGGAGAGGTCGGCCTGTGCCGATGGGGTGGTGTGCTGGTGGCAGCGTCCTACGTCACCGTGGCCGTATCCAGCAACTGGTGGTGGGCAATACCTGCCTGTTTCCTGGCCGGACTGGGTTTCTACATGCTGCACAACACGCTGCAGATCAACGCCACGCAAATGGCACCGGAACGCCGGGGCGCTGCGGTGGCGGCCTTTGCAGCGTCGTACTTTATTGGTCAGTCCGCCGGCATCGCATTGAGCGGTGCCTTGATTCCGTCCATTGGTACCAGCGGCGTAATCTTGATGGGCGCAGTTGGCGTGACATTGGTCTCTCAGAACTTCGCCCGTCTGATGCGCATACACCGAAGAAAGGTTTAAACCCATGCAAACCGAATCAATTACTCCAGCGGCCATTGCGGCCTTCCAGAGCTTCTACCTGGCTGAACTGGATAGCCGGGTCCAGCGCAGCGAAGTGGTGGGCGCCATCACGCTCAAGAAGGGCAGTGCCGCACTGTTCTTCGAGCCCGCAGAAGGCAAGTTCACTTTGGTGGAGAAGATGCCGGATGTGGAGGAGGCCAATGTCTTTGATTGCGTCCAGCGTGAGCAGTGGGGGCGCACAGTGATGCTGTTTGGTCACGCCACCAACACCGGGGGCTACATCGCCTCCGGTCACGCCACGCTGGAAGGCAACAGTTTGAAGATCAAGCTTGCATCAGGGAGCTACTACCGCCTTGAGGTGGACGGCACGCTGACACATCTGCAGCCATTTGTCGGGGAACAAGTGGCCAAGCCGCAAATGCAGAGGGCAGACAAGCCAAGGCCGCAGAGGCCGGAAGGGCAGCCGCCTGAACGCACCAACAAGAGCCGAGCCAGTCAATTCGGCAAATCGCACGCGCCACGCGTTGATCAAGCCGCAGAACAAGTGAGTCACCACTCAACCGCAAACGACGAGTGCGAGGACCTGACCGAAGAAGATCTGCGCCGCCTCAGAGGCGAGATGCCCTTGACGACAAAGCCGAAGAAAAAGTGGCAACACTGAACAAGATTTTCGCAAGCAAAAAAAGAAAAAAATAAAGAAAAACGATCTGCATACTTTTTAAGCACGCTATCCCAGCCCAATAGGCATGCGGGTTTGACACACATGCCCCGGAGTTATCCCCAGATCAACACACAGGTTCTGTGGATTGACCCCACATCAACCTGTGGTAGGCGCGTTCGGATCGCAGGGCGTTGAAATGCAGTGAACCAGACCCATGTTCCAATCATCAAAAAATATACTTTCCAGGGCGATGCCAAAAATCAACAAATGCCACCGATGTGGCGCAACGAGTTACAAGCCGGTGATCAAGCGCGATGAGAGCGGCACCATGATGCCCTCGGGCGAGCACCAGTGTGTGGGCTGCAAACTGGTCTTCACGGACATTGATGCGTGGAGAACGGCGCCCGTTCAAAAAGAGGAACCGCAAGTCGAAGGCCAAAAAAGCGCAATAGGCCCAGGCGACAGGAAGCAATGCAATGAGCACCCCGGTTAAAACATCACAGATTGTGAAAGATGGCCTGCGTTACAAGGCCAAGGTTTCAGGCTCCCCGTTCGGAGACGCCAACCAATATGCCCACACCGCGACGATGTCGTGTTTCCTGTGTGGCAAGCACCGCCCACGCACCCACCTCATGACGCGCAAGTTGCTGGGCAAGGCGCAAAACGTGTGCGCGCCAAAGTGCGAAAAGTAGGGGGCACGATTTTGGTTGCGTAGTCCACCGGCAACCCCACACATGAGTACATGTCTGTGGCCGGAGCGGTCAGTGAGCGGTCACTGGATTTGTCCGACTCTGTGTCAAGTGGGCTGATCGCGGTCGCACGCGACGGTCGGCTTTGGGGTGGTCCAACACACAATGGTGACGATGCAGGCACTTCAATTTTGCCAGTCGAGGCCCTTAGAAACGCACAATGCCAAATACCAAGGCGCCCATGCCCAGCGTGGAGCTCACTGCTGCGGCCCCATCTAAGCGGCCTGACTTCAGAGGCGTCTCCACCAGACAGCGCCTGGCACCCAGGATCAGCGCCATGCCAATCGGCAGATTGATGAAGAAGCCGACGCGCCAGGAGATCATCTCAGCCACCAGGCCAATCGCCATGGAGGCGGCCGTAAACAGCGACAGGCCGGCCGATTGCAGCGCATGCATGGGTAGCGTTCTTCTGGCCATCTGCCTTGCTGCTCAGCGCTTAAGCGGCGCCTCCACCCCGGACAGCACCATCACGGCCGGCGGCAGGCGCGCGCCCTGAATCGTGACGGCCACCACATCGGTATTCAGTTGCCTGAGTTCCTCTGGCGTGAAGCGGATCGCGGCAGCACCCAGGTTTTCTTCCATGTGGGCGATCTTGGTGGTGCCCGGAATGGGCACGATCCAGGGCTTTTGCGCAAGCAGCCAGGCCAGCGCCAGTTGGGCCGGTGTGGCGCTCTTGCGCTCGGCCCAGTGCTTGACCACCTTGACCAGGGCCATGTTGGCCGGCAGGGCCTCGGGCGCAAAACGCGGCACCATGGCGCGGAAGTCCATATCGGGACTGGTTTCGAAGCGGCTGTCTGCCTGCACCGAACCCGTGAGGAAGCCCATGCCCAGCGGGCTCCAGCAGACAAAGCCAATGCCCAACTCTTCACAGACGGGCAGCACCTGGGCCTCCGGTCCGCGCCACAGCATGGAGTATTCGTTCTGGATCACGGCCAGCGGCAGTTCGGCGTGGGCGCGGCGAATCGTTTGCACGCCCGGCTCGGACAAGCCGTAGTGCAAGACCTTGCCCTCTGCCACCAGGTCTTTGACGGCACCGACCACCTCTTCGATCGGCACCTGCGGATCCACCCGGTGCTGGATCAGCACATCGATGCGGTCGGTGCGCAGACGGCGCAACTGGGCCTCGACCACCTGCTTGATGTGCTCGGGCCGGCTGTTCTGGACGCCCAGGCGTTTGCCGGTCTTCAGGTCGATATCAAAGCCGAACTTGGTTTCCAGCACCACTTTGTCGCGCAGGCCTTGCAGCGCCTCACCCACGATCTCTTCGGAGAGAAAGGGGCCATAGGCCTCGGCCGTGTCAATCAGCGTGACACCGCGCTCCACCGCTCTGCGAATCAGCGCGACGGCGGCCGGGCGGTCAAAGCCGCTGTGGTAGGCGTCGAGCACCGCTCCCGGTACCGAACCGGGATGCCACTGGCAACCCAGTCCAACCGGGTAGACCTCAAACGGCCCCAGTTTGCGCCGCTGGCCTGCCGTGCGGTCGCGCGGCGCACCCGCCACAGGGGCGGCGGCCTGGCTGGCGCAGGCGGACAGCAGCCAGGGCGCCAGGCCCAGGCTGGCGGCGGTAGCCAGCAGTTGGCGACGCTGTAAACCTTGGGGGTCATGCGATGTGCGGGTATCTTGCTTGGACATGGTGAAAACCCCGGGTTGGAAACAGGCTGTGCGGCCAATCAGGTGGGAATGCGGCGTTCGCTCATCCACTTCACCATGGCCGGATCGCGGTGCGAGAAGAAGCTGCTGGTGTTGGTATCCAGTGTGGCGATGCGTGCCATGTCGTCGGCGTCGAGTTGGAAATCAAACACGGCCAGGTTCTCCGCCATCCGCTCCTTGCGCACCGTCTTGGCCAGTGCCGCGACCCCGCGCTGGATCAGCCAGCGCAGCACCACCTGGCCCACCGACTTGCCGTGGCGCGCGCCTATGGACAGCAGCACCTCGTTCTGGAACAGGTTGTTGCGGCCTTCGGCAAACGGTGCCCAAGCCTGCGCCTGCACGCCCAGCTCCTGCATAAAGGGCAGGCTCTCCAATTGCTGCTGGAACGGGTTCACCTCCACCTGGTTCACGGCCGGGGTGATCTCGTTAAACACCTTGATGTCCATCAGCCGGTCCGTATGAAAATTGCTCACGCCAATGGCGCGCAGCTTGCCCTGTTTGTGGGCCTGCTCCATGGCGCGCCAGGCGCCGTGCACATCGCCATAGGGCTGGTGGATCAGGTACAGGTCCAGGTATTCGAGTTGCAGGCGCTGCAGCGATTTGTCGATGGCCTGTTGCGTGCGCTCAAAGCCGACATCCTGCACCCACAGCTTGGTGGTGACAAACAGTTCTTCGCGGGCCACGCCGGCGGCGCGCAGGCCCTTGCCCACGGCCTCTTCGTTCATGTAGGAGGCGGCGGTATCGATCAGGCGGTAGCCGGTCTGGATGGCGTCGATGACGCTGCGTTCGCACTCCTGTGCGTCCGGAATCTGGAAGACCCCAAAGCCGAGGATGGGCATCTTGCTGCCGGTATTCAAAGTGACATGTTCCATGGAAAGCTCCTAATCGGTTCGTATAGGGCAAACTGTAAGCAGTCCACTGCTATCTGAATAGATGCAAAAGCATTGTTGAATTGACATTCAAAAAGGGATAATTACCGACAGGAGAACACCATCCATGGCCATCAATGAACTGCGTTCCGTCTCCACCTTTATCAAGGCGGCCGAGCTGGGCAGCCTGCGCCGGGCCGCGCAGGAACTGGATATCAGCCCCCAGGCCGCCAGCAAGGCGCTGGCGCAACTGGAAAAGCATCTGGCCGTGCGGCTGTTTCACCGCACCACCCGCGTCATGTCCCTGACCGATGCCGGCCAACGCCTGCTGGAAGAGGTACAGCCGGCCCTGCTCGGCGTGCAGCGCGCGCTGGCAAAGGCCAGAACCACCAGCGACGAGTTTGCCGGGCCGCTGCGCATTGCCGGGCCGCGCACCACCTTCCAGCCGATTCTTTGGTCGCTGATTGAGGAGTTCTGCGAGCGCTATCCCGGCATACAGCCCGATGTGCTGCTGGAGGACCGGGTCGGCAACTGGGTGGAAGACCGGGTCGATGTGGGCTTTCGCCTGGGACCTTCAGCGGACGAGGGGGTGATTGCGCGGCGCTTGTTTCCCTTGCAGTTGCTCATCTGTGGCGCGCCCGCGTATTTCGAGCGCCATGGCGTGCCGGAATCGCTGGCGGCCCTGTCCGGTCACCGCTGCAGCGTGTTTCGCCATCCGGCCACCGGCAAACTCGCGCCCTGGCATGTGATGCTGGACGGGCAACTGGTGGAGCAACCCGTGGTGCCGGCCATCATCAGCAACGACGAGGTGCTGGAGTTGCACGCGGTGGTGTCGGGCAAGGTGCTGGGGCAACTGGCCGGAGCGAGTGCGGCGCCCTATATCCGCACAGGTCAGTTGGTGCCCATTCTGTTAAAACACATGCCCAACATTGCCAGCTACTTTGTGTACTTCGGTAGTCGAAAATCGCAGCCCGCGCGGGCCAGAGCGTTTGTAGATTTGGCAGTGGAACGCCTGACAGCCACCTCACCGTACACGCTAAGCAGCAAAGAGCTTGCCAGCGCAAGGACCCAACTTCCAGGTCTTATTCGCAAGTTCAAGGGGCAGGCGACAGGAAGCAATGCAATGAGCACCCCGGTTAAAACATCACAGATTGTGAAAGATGGCCTGCGTTACAAGGCCAAGGTTTCAGGCTCCCCGTTCGGAGACGCAAACCAATATGCCCACACCGCGACGATGTCGTGTTTCCTGTGTGGCAAGCACCACCAACCCGCCGGTTGCCAATCACCTGCAAAATGTCGACCGGACCTTGTGGTCGCGCTTTGTCAGGCCCGCCCCATCCATGCCGGCGATGCCATCCATGGGAACACCAGGTTCTGGTCGGCAAGCCCCTGGATGTAGACCCGGTTATGAACCGCGCGGCGCCTATCAGATGGCCTGTGCTGATAAGCCTGGTACTGCACTGTCACGAATCCGTCACGGGCGCGCAAGAAAATGCAGCCTATGCCGTTGTCCCTTGTGCTGAATCAGAAATCCAGGCTCGGGCTATGAGTCCTCGCTCCTCCTCCAACTACGGCGCTGATGCATCCGGCCTCATTTGCGGCTTCCAGTTTGGCGCCAGTGGGCAAGGCACGGCACTGAGTGCGGACGCGGCACTGCTGTGGCTCAGCCAGGAGCGCCCCACCCACATGGACGAACAGGGCTTTGTCTGGTTGCACTTCAATCTGGCGCACGCCGCTGCAGAGAAGTGGATGCATGACAACGTAATCCTTTCGGGTCAGTTTTACGAGTCACTGCGCGACAGCTCGCGCTCCACGCGGGTGGAGTTGGACGACGACATGCTGGTCGCCGTAGTGAACGACGTGCACTACGACTTTGCCTTTGAACCTTCCGACATCTCCACCCTGTGGCTGTCGGTAGGCCCCCGCCTGGTGGTCAGCGCGCGGCTGCAGCCGCTGCGTTCGATTGACCGCTTGCGTGATGCCGTCAAACGCGGTGCTGCGCTCAACTCATCGGTGGAACTTCTGGTGCATCTGATGCACGACCAGGGTGATGTGCTGGTCAACATTGTGCGAACCGCCACCTCGCGCGTCGACGGCATTGAAGACACCTTGCTAGCCGGCCGCCTGGAGAGGAAGCGTGCCGATCTGGGTTCGATGCGGCGTCTGCTGGTGCGTCTTCAGCGTCTGCTGGCACCCGAGCCAGCCGCGCTGTTTCGCCTATTGAAGAAGCCACCTGCATGGATTGTCGAAAACGACTTGCAGGAGTTGCGCCAGTCCACCGAAGAGTTCAATCTGGCCCTGAGCGACATGGCCGCACTGCAGGAGCGCATCAAGTTGCTGCAGGAAGAAATTGCCGGGCGCGTGGCCGAAGCCAATAACCGCAGCCTGTTTGTGCTGACCATCGTGACCGTGCTGGCGCTGCCTATCAACATCATGGCCGGCCTGTTTGGTATGAACGTCGGTGGCATTCCGCTGGCAGATCATCCGCATGGTTTTTGGATTGTGGTTGCCCTGATCGCCACCTTCACTCTGATTGCTGCTTGGTTTGCCTTCAAACCTCCACACGAATAGCCCTATGCCGCGCGCCTTCTTCCTGGTGCTGGGCGTGCAGTTTCTTTCTACGCTGGCCGACAACGCGTTTCTGATCGTGGCCATCGCCCGCGTCATGGAGCTGTCTGGCCCCGGCTGGTTGATTCCCCTGCTGAAAATCAGCTTCACCCTGTTCTATGTGCTGCTGGCGCCCTTTGTCGGCCCCTTGGCGGACGCCTTCCCCAAGGGGCGCGTCATGCTGCTGGCCAACGCGCTCAAGGTGGCGGCGTTGCTGCTGTTGCTGTCCGGTTGCAATCCCGTGCTGGCCATTGGCCTGGCGGGCTTTGGTTCGGCTATCTACGCACCGGCCAAGTACGGTCTGATCACCGAGCTGCTACCCGCACGCGCATTGGTGCGCGCCAATGGCTATTTCGAGAGTGCCACCGTCTGCGCGGTGATTTTGGGCACCGTGTTGGGCGGCCTGCTGGTCAGCCGCTTCATGCCACAGTGGAGCATGCCCTTTGCGCTGCCGGGTCATACGCCCACCACGCTGGTGGCTGGCACGTTGGTGCTGCTGGCCATGAACACTGTGGCCATGCTGCTCAGCCTGTGGGTGCGCGACAGCGGCGCCCGCTACGACGCGCACTCCATCCATCCCAAGGCCTTGATCCAGCACTTTGTGCGTGAGAACGGCGTGCTCTGGCGCGATGCCTTGGGTGGCCTGTCCATGTCAGTAACCACCCTGCTCTGGGGCGTGGGGGCCACCTTGCAATTGATCGTGCTGCGCTGGGCTCATGAGTCGCTGGGCCTGCCTCTGGCGCAGGCCGCCTACCTGCAAGGCGTTACCGCCGTGGGGGTGGTGGTCGGTGCCGTACTCGCCAGTCGCTTCGTCGGCCTGGCACAGGCCGAGCGCCTGCTGCCGGTTGGCATTGCGATGGGCCTGCTAGTGCCGCTGCTGCTGTGCATCTCCAGCCCGTGGAGCGCCGCCTTGCTGCTGATGCTGGTGGGCGCGCTGGCCGGCTTCTTCGTCGTGCCCATGAACGCATTGCTGCAGCACCGCGGCTGCACCTTGCTCACGGCCGGTCGCTCGATTGCCGTGCAGGGCTTTAATGAAAACGGGGGCATGCTGCTGATGCTGGCTTGCTACGCCGGCGCGATTGCATTGGACGTGCCCCTGTCGCTGCTGATCGGAGCCTTTGCCACACTAGTGACTGCCGGTATGGTCGCCATCTGGGTGGCACAACTCAGACTTCCCCGGTAGTCCTGCTCCCGGGCAAGCGGAGTCAGCCGTTCTAGTGCAAGCGGGTAATGCGCCCCGCTTCGGGTGGCTTGACCACACCATGGACACGCAGGTAAAGTTTGGCAACCATGAGGTCAATCTCGCCAGTCTGCACCTCACGTCCTTCTCGCAGCACCATGAAATTATCCCCGCCGCTGGCCATGAAGTTGTTGACGGTGACTCGGTAGTCCTTCTGCATGTCCAGGGCAGCTCCATTCAGTTGGATGGAATCGGGCACCACGCGTGCGCCGTCTCCCCTCGCCGCGCCCTCCGGTGCCTGTGCATCCCACTGATAGCTAAAGCCGTGTGACACCGAAAGAATGCGACCGCCCATGGGTTGTGGCTTCTCCCATTGCTGCTCCAGCAGGCGCCGTATCTGCTCACCGCTCAGGGTCATGGTGACCAGATTGTTATTGAAGGGAAGCACGCTGAATAACTGCCCGAAAGTGACAGCGGGGCTGGCTGAAATATCGCTGCGCAAGCCACCGGGATTGGTAAATGCAATCTGTGCCGCCTTGTCGCCATAGCTGGCATCAGATGAGCCTGCCAAAAATACATCGGCAATGAATGCGCCAAGGCGGCTTTCACCCGCAGCATTGAGTTTGCGGTCCAGTGGCTCGGCCACACGGCCTACCACCAAGTCGGATACTGCGGCAGTCAGATCGCCATAGCGCTGCACAATCTTCGAAATTTGCCGGTCCTTGGGCAAGGCGTGGTAACCACGCGGTAATGGCAAGACATTGCCCTGTGCATCCTTCACCACCACGTCATTCGTCACCAACTGGTTGTTGGCGTCTTTCGCGACTACGCGTTTGCTACGCGCGTCCACCGTCAAGTCAATCTTGGTGACCAGCCGGCCATAAAACCCAGCTTGTGTGACCAACTTTCCGTCAGGGCGGAAGCACACGTATTCCTGATGCGTGTGACCTGACACCACCACATCCACCGCGGCGTCAAAGTGGTCTACCAGGCTCACAAGTTCCCCACTGAAGCCGGGGCATGACCTGTCTTGCGCCTTGCGCGCCGTGGTCTGCCCACCCTGGTGTAGCAGCACCACGATGACCGTGGCCCCTTTGCTGCGCAACTCCGGCACCAGCGCATTCACCGTCTCCACTTCGTCCTTGAAGTCCAGGCCCGCTACACCCGCGGGTGTCACCACTGTCGGCGTGTCTTTGAGCGTGAGGCCGATGAATGCCACCTTCACACCACCTACGGTCTTGATGGCGTAGGCCGGCAGCAGCGGCTTGGCGCTTTGCTGGTCGATCACATTGGCGGCGAGGTATTGGAAGCGTGCGCCGGCAAAGCGGCCCCGGTTCATGCAGGTGTCCGTACCGACCACACCGGCGCTGCCGTCCGGTGTCTTGGGAAAGCAGCCGCCGTGCTGCAGACGCAGCAACTCCAGTCGGCCCTTGTCAAATTCATGGTTACCTACGCTGGAAATATCCAGCCCGATGGCATCCAGCACCTCAATCGTGGGCTCGTCATGAAACAGCCCAGAAGTCAGCGGTGAGGCACCCAGCATGTCACCCGCAGCAACTACCAGCGTGTTGCGCGGGTTCTGGCTTTTGAGCTGGTGTACCAGGCTGGCCAGATAAGCCGCACCGCCAGCCGAGACCCGACTGCCCTCGGGCTTGTCCGGGTCCGGCACCAGCACACTGCCTGAAGGCGGCAGGATGTTGCCGTGGAAGTCATTCAGGGCAATTAGCGACAGCGTGATGGGCTTGTTGGAAGGCGCCTTCGCCGCCGCCGGACTGCTGCTTGCCGCAACTATGCAAATTGCTGCAAGCAGCAGGGGGGCGACAAAGGCGCGCATCTTAGAACTCCGAACGCAGGGTGACGGACAGGTACAGGGGTGCGCTGACGTAGTAGCTTGGCGAGGAGCCACCAGCGCCCACTGCGCGCGTCGTGAACGAGCTGCCGCTAGGCGAACTGATGCGCAGCGAGTTGGTATCAAATAAATTCATCACGTTCATCTGCACGGACGGCTTCTTGAAGAACTTGGAGTCCGCAAAGCGGTAACCGGCCGTGACATTCACCACGGCATAGTCGCCCATGGACTCGTCGTTCACCAGGGTAGAGTAGGCCGCGCCGGTGTACTTGAGGTCGAAATTGCCGTACCAGTCGGCACTGTTGTAGGCCACACGCAGGCCACTCAGCCATTCGGGGGTGTCCGGCATTTGTTTGCTGCCTGTGGCTTCAAAGGTGCCTGCAGCAGTGCGTAAATTGCTTTGCATCTTGCTGCTGGTGTAAGACAGGGAGCCATACATCGACCAGTTGCTGCTGAGCTTGTAGCCCGATTCCACTTCAAAGCCCTGCGTGATCACGTTGCCCACATTGGTGTCAATGGAGGCATTGGCTTCGGGAACGTAGGCGCTGGCAATGCGGTTGTTGAAGTCAACATAGTAGAGCGAGCCTGAGAAAGTCCATGCGTCGCGTGCGATGCGGTAACCCACATCCAGGTTGGTGGAGGTTTCCATGTCGACTGTCGGGTTGCGCAGAGTGGCGCCGGTTAGCACGCCGTTGGTGATCGTGCCACCTTGCAACAGGCTCTGGAAGCTGAAGTTGCCGGGTGCCTTCATGTTCTGCGCGAGGTTGGCAAACACCTGGCGTTCTCCGTCCAGGCGGTAAGTCAGGCCGACACTGGGTAGCAACTTGCTGTAGGTCTTGCCGATGTTGTAGTCGGCGCCCTGGTTCGTGCCGGTGTTGGCGAAGTTGGTGAAGTTGCGTTTGATCTCGGCGTTGCGCAGGCCGGCCTGCACGCTTAGCTTGTCGTTCATTAGTTTGAGGCTGTCCTGCACGAACAGCGAAGAGGCAGTGCTGATCGTCATCTGGTTGCGTGCCATGACCGGTTGGCCGTTTTGTTGCAGGATGTACGAATCGGAATTGAACTGCCACGGGTCTGCAGCAGCACCGCTATTGGGCAATAGTTCGCGTGGGCCGGTCTGGGCGTGGCGTGCCTGCTCATACCAGTAGCCGGCCAGGATGTCATGGTTTTCCCAGCGGGTGGTGGTCT
The DNA here is from genome assembly GCA_947446855.1 of Burkholderiales bacterium. Taxonomy (GTDB): domain Bacteria; phylum Pseudomonadota; class Gammaproteobacteria; order Burkholderiales; family Burkholderiaceae_C; genus Allorhodoferax. The sequence goes on along the minus strand of CANFIH010000079.1, from coordinate 4,592 downwards.
TCAGGGTCACGCCTGGGCGATTGGTTTCAGTTACGCTGCTGCCGTAGGTCAGCACAGTGTCAAGCGTATCGCCGTCGCGATTCAAATCACGCACGCCGCCGCCAACTTTGTTGGATCCAACGACTTCGGAAAGTGTTTGCAACTGTCCTCCACCGGTGCCGTGGCCATACCAGTAATAGGGCTCCACGGAGAAGCTGGTGTCCTTACTGGCCTTGTATTCCACCTTGCCGGTCCACAGCAGGTTCAAAAAGGGGTTGATGTTGTCTACGTAATATCCGGCGGATGGCGCCGACTCCACCTGGGCCGTGCCATTCACAGCAGTCAGATGCTGTGGTGGCGTGGTGCCATAGTCCAGCGAGCTGCCCGAGGCCGCGATTTCCGACTTCTTCAGTGCACGGATATTGTTGTTGTACATCTTGTTCCACAACAAACTGGTGGAGGCAAACCAGCTGGTGTTTGGCTTGAACTCCAGGCCCATGTCGATGTGCTCTTTCAGCGCGCCGCCCAGGCCCTTGAACTTGTCGGCAGTGGCCTTGGAATAGGACACAAACGCCTTGGTGCTGTCGTCGGCAAACTTGCCGGTGTCCAGACGGATAAAGGTGCGGTTGGTGCGCAGGTCGCCAATGGTTTCGGTCAGCGTCATGCCGGCCTTGTCCTTGGGTGCGCAGGTAGTCATGCCCACATTGCCACCGGATGCGCCTACGTGCGGGGCTTCGGTGTCGGTGGAGCCCTGCGTCACGAAAATTTCGCACAGATTTTCGGTGTCGGCATATTCCATGGGGAAGACGGAAAAGCTGCCCGAGTCGTTGACCGGAGCGCCGTTGATGGTGAAGCCCATCTGGTCGCTGTTGGCGCCACGCACGCGCATGCTGCCACCAAACAGGCCGGTGGCGTCCTGGCTGAAGGTGTTCACGCCGGGCAGCAGTTCAATCGCCTGGAAGGGGTTGGCGGTGGGGTTGAGCGTGTCCATGTGTGCGCGGCTTACCGAGCTGCGTGCCTTGGGCGTGTCTTCCTGCACCAGCAGGCCTGTAGCGGTGCCGCCTTGGGCGCCTTCTACGGCAATGCGGCCCACGTCGGTGGCTGTATTGCTTTGGGCCCAGAGCATGGGGGAGGCGCAAATGGTGGCAACGGCCAATGCCAGTTGCGTGCGTCGGGTGAAGGTGGTCATCTGAGTGTCTTTCAGGAGTTGGCTAAAGTAAAAAAGTAAGTTAGGCAGGAGGAAGAAAATCAATGTCCACCGTGAACTTGTGCTGGTCCTGACCTGGCCACAGGTCGGCGGTGAACGGGGGATAGCTCACGCGGCGCACCGTGGCCAGTGCCGCGTCATTCAGCAGGTTGGAGTCGGCCGCTTCCAGCACACCAAGCTCCAGCAACGTACCCGCGCGATTCAGCGTGAACCAAAGCTTCACAACGCCCTGCGGCCTTTGCTGGCTGGCCTGGCGCCCTGTGGGATAGCGCTTGCTGGCGTTGAGCATGGCTCTGAGGCGTGCCGCGTATTCCGCCTCGGCAGACGCCGTGTTGTGGGCCTTGTGGGCCGGCTCCACCTGTGCGGCAACCGTGGGTGCGTGTGTTTGTGGGGTGTTGACCGTTGGGGCAGGTGCCGGTGCGGGCTCCGCTACACGCTCGGCTTTTGCAGGTGCTTCTACCTGCGCGGGAGCCGGTGTGGGCATAGCCTGCACCGGCCTCTCAACTACGGGGGTACTGGGCTTGGGCTCTTGGACCACGGGCTTCGGGGTCGGCAGCGCAGGCGGAGGTGGTGGTGTCACCATCACCTCTTGCAGGACAACAGCTTCCAATGGTTTTTTGAGGATTCTGTCTACGCTGGTTTGGAACACACCGCTCACAATCAGAACCAGCAGCAAGGCATGCATGCCCACAGCCCAGCCCAGACCGACATAGCGGCGTGAGCTTCCAAAATTGCGATACGACGCATAACCCGGCATGGAAAAACTTCCTCTGGAAAAAAGGTATCCACAGCAGACTTTTCAGCCTGTGTGGATATGCGACTACAGGGATCAGAAGTCGACGGTCAGCGTCAGGTTGATGCTGCGGCCCGGCAGGATGTTGAGCACATCTTTGGGGCTGGGGTTGCTGCTGCTAAAGTTTGCCGCAGGTGTAGCAATGCCGGTGATGGAGTGGCTATCCATCAGGTTGTTGACGGCGAACTGCACCTTGGTCTGCTTGGCAAATGCACCGACGTTCTTGATCGTGTAGTTGGCAAACAGGTTGGAAAGCACCACCGGCTCAATCGCGTAGCCTTCATGGATAGCGTTTTTGTTACTGTCTACGCCGTCGTAGTACATCTTGCCAACGCGATTTGCATTGATGCCGATGGCCCAGCCATCGCGTTCATAGTTCAGACCAATGGTTTCGGTGTCTTGCGGAGCACCCTGTACCCATTTGCCATCGGAATACTTCAGGCTACCGATGGTGGCATTGGCATACAGACTGAAACCCCCTCCCAGAATAAAGTTGATTTCACCTTCAATGCCCTGGTTGGTCTGCGTTCCGCTGGGCGAGAACACCGGGTTGCCGTTGACCAGCACAGAGGTGTAGGTGCTGTCGAGCTCGGTGTAGTACACATCGGCCGACGCCGTGTAGGAAGCGCCGTTGTACACCGTGCCAAACTGGGTCGTAGTTGCCTTGGTCGGCTTGGGTGGTACCGCGACCTTGGCGTTGGCAACATCAAAGACAGATGTGCTGGGGATCTGGTCGCCCACGGCGTATTGGCCATAGATCGACCAGTTGGGCGCTAACTTGTAGTGCACATCCAAAGAGGGCAATGTGTCACTGTATTCGACCGAGTTGTCGATGCTCTTGGCTCCACCCAATGCGCCTACAGCGCCACCATTGTCTGCCAAGTGGTTGAACTTCTGACTGTAGGTGGCGTACTTCACGCCAGGGGTGATGCGCAGCGCATCGCTGACCTTGAACTCGTACTCCACATAGGGTTGCGTAGTGACGGTTGTATAGGTTTCTGAGAAGTTCGGCACGGCAGAGTCCACCCAGGTGCGCGGATCCGATGGAATCTGGAAGCGGTAGCTGTCGGCATTGTCCAGCCACAGGCCGGTGCGCAGAATACCCATATCGCTTTCTTTGGATAGCTTCAATACGTTGCCGTAGGTCTTGTAAGAATTGAGCTTATCGGTGGCACTGGTTGTGGTGATGGTGGTGCCGTTGTAGTTCTGCTTGTTGGTGTAGCTGTAGCGATACAGCTTGTCTTCCATATGCCAACCGCCTGGCAACATCGTGTCGATGCCGGCGTAGCTAAAGTCGGTCTTGATGTCGTAGAAGTTGTAGCCGAAGTAATCCGCTTTGGTCGGATCGTCGCTCATCAGGTAGTTGTAGTTGCCGGCGTCGTATAGCGAACGCGGCAGTCCCTTGATGTTGGGCGTGTTGTTTTTCAGGTTCAGGTAAGAGCTGAACAGGGTGACCGTGGTGCTGGCATCCGCCACGTACTGGTACTTGCCGGAGTAGGCTTTGCGGTCTTGTGAATTGAAGGTCTGGTAGCCGTTGGACTTCATGTACTCCGCGTTGAACATCAAACTGGATTTGCCTTCATCGCCGAATTGCCCGGTCTGTTGCTCGAAGCCCAGCACGCTGGTATTCCAGTTACCCATCGTTGCGCTCACGCTGGTGCGGGCGTCAGCCTCCAGAATGCGCGAGCGCAAATCCACATTGCCGCCGAACGTGGCCTGGCCCAGTGTCGCTGCGCTGCCTGGGCTGCGGTCCACCACAGAGCCGCCCAGTGCCTGGCTGGGAAACCAGACCCAGGAGTGGTGGCTGACGCCGTTGGTGTCGTTAAAGGGAATGCCATCGAAGCTCAGCACCATGTTGCTGTCGGACAGGCCGCGCATGGTAATTTTCGAATCACCCAGGCCAACGCCGTTGGCGGTGTATGCAAACACGCCAGGGGTCATCGTCAAGGCCTGGGTGTAGTCTGCCACGGGCGATGTGTAGTTGCGGATGAACTCATCGCTCACGATGGACTGCGCCGAACGGGCTTCCAGCGAACCCTGCGATGGCGCGGTGTCTGTCGCTTGTAGCGCTTGCTTGGTTCCAGAAATTTCAACAGGTTTCAACTCGACTTGCGATTGTGCAAAGCCAGGCGCTGCAATACAAAGCAAGGCTACAGCGCGTGACAGGTTGAGCACGCTCTTGCGCAGTTGATAGGGAGCTGATGTAGGTTTCATGGTGTCAAAAGTTGGATGTAGTTAAGAATGGCAACAGACCGATTCGGACGTGGATGTTGCAGTGCACGTATGACATTGGCGTGAATTACGAGGGTGTGTCACCATTCAACAACACCGATCCAAACAATGCGTCACTTCATCTTCACGGGCCTGTCGTTGAACTGAAATATTCGACTTTTACACTCGCAAGCTTCGTGATTGCCTGTGCCAGGCAGCTGCGCTTTTTATGTTGGCGAGGAATCAAAAGTGACTATGCAAATGAATCGTGTACGTTGTGGTGTGCTGTCTTTAGCAGCAATATTTCTGTCCACCTTTTCCGCCGCTGCACTCGCACAAACGGCTGCGGTTGCAGCGGGCACCGAAGCCCTCTCTAACCCCTATGGCATACAAGCCGTATGG
>CANFIH010000078.1 GCA_947446855.1 Burkholderiales bacterium | reverse complement strand
ATGAGTTGGGATTGCATGTTGTATTCCTTGGATTAATGGTTGGTGGCCAATGGTTTGGGGTTGTTCAGGGCGACTGCGCCGCTTCAGGCGCGTTCGGTCAGGATGTCGGCCATGCGTTCGCCAATCAGGGCGCAAGTGGCCATGGTGGCTACGCCGGGAATGCGCGGCATGATGGAGCTGTCGGCAATGCGCAGTCCCTGCACGCCGTTAACGCGCAGCTTGTTGTCCACTACGGCCTCAGCGTCCCGGCCCATGCGGCAGGTACCCGCTTGGTGGAAGTAGGTAGTGGCGCCATTGCGTACAAAGTCTTCCATCGCCTTGCCGGTCAAGGTCTTACCGGGTGCCACTTCACGCTTAACAAAGTCTTTCATGGCGGCCGAGTTGCCAATCTCACGGCACACTTCGATGCCAAAGGCCAGCGCTTTCACATCATCCGGGTGGCTCATAAAGCGGGCATCGACCACGGGGCGGTCGGCCGGGTTGCCTGAAGCAAGGCGAATCTCGCCACGGCTCTTGGGTGCCACCAGGCCCGCGCACAACGCCCAGCTGGTATTGGGTGGTGAATACTCCTTACCAATCACCTCACTGGCATAGGGAAGCTCGATCTGCACCAGGTTGACGTCGGGCGACACCAACGATGACTGACTCTTGAGAAAGCCCGCCGCATTGGCCGCGCTGTTGCGGTGCGGAATATGTTCCTTGGGTTCCCAGATGCAGCCACCGTGCAGGATGTGGTCCTGGAAGTTGCGGCCCACTTCCCGTGCATTCACCTGGGTCTTGATGCCGTGCTGACGCAATTGCGCTTCGTCACCAATGCCGCTGAGCATCAGCAGCTTGGGTGTGTTGATGCCACCGGCGCTGACAATCACCTCGGTGTTGGCGCGAATGGTCTTGGCACCGGCCGCAGTGGCGATCTGCACGCCCGTGGCACGGGTGCCAGCGAAGGTCAAACGGTCCACATGGGTGTTGACGATCACGGTGACATTGGGGCGCGACAGGATGGGGTAAAGATAAGAGCGTGCCATGCTCTGGCGTCGACCATCACGAATGATCTGGTTCATCAGCGCAAAGCCAATACCGCCTTCTTCGCGCACACCGTTCTGGTCGGCAAACACGGGGTAGCCCAGGCTGCGGCAGGCTTCCAGCATGGCGGGTGCCACGGGGTGCGGATTGTTGGCGGGCTGGCACCAGACAGGGCCGTTCTTGCCGCGGTAACGCGCGTCGGGCGCGCCCTGCCAATTCTCCATGCGGCGAAAGACCTCCAGACCAGACTCGTAGCCCCAGGCCTTGTCGCCACTGGCCTCGGCCCAGAATTCCAGGTCGGCCTTGAAGGGGCGGGCCCAGATGGTGGCATTGATGCTGCTGCCGCCACCGACGACACGACCCATATGTTCGGGAATAGCGCGGTTGTTAGTGCTTGGTGCTGCCAGGGCCACATCCTTCCAGTCACGGTCTGAGCCCAGGTTAGTGAACCAAACGCTTGGGTCCATCACCGAAGGCGCCGTGTCCCAGTCACCCGCTTCTATCATGAGAATGGAGGCTTCCTTGCGGGTGGCCAGACGGCCCACCAATGCGCAGGCCGCAGAGCCGGTGCCCACCACCACATAGTCGTAGGCGGCTTGCAGCTTGGCGCTGCGTTCATTTTGATTGGCGCGGATGGCATCGAGTTCATCGGCAAGAGCGCTCAGGCCGATGGTTGAGAAGCCAGCCGCAGTGGCTGCGCGCATGAAGCCGCGACGGCTCATGCGACCGGCAATAAGGGCACGCTCAAGACGCTCCAGCAAGCTGTCGGAGGGGGCCTTCGGTTCTTTTGAATGGATGTAGATGGTCATGCGTTTTAAATGGATAGTGGTTAAAGGGTTTGTCTCCAGTGGCACTCGCCATGCGCACACATTGCGCCACCGAGCACGCACTTTAAAAATTCGCCACCACTTCAAATACATCGGGATTTCCCTAGGACCTAGTTGTTCCATTTGGGAACAACAGAGGTACTTTCGGAGTCAGTCACTTCGGGACACAAGACGCCATGGCACTCAACTCCGTTCGTGTCCCCCGCCCGCTCAAGCGGGCTCATCCTTTACGTCTCTGCGTTAAACGGCATGCCGCCCTGTGTCAGCAAGCGCATTGGCGTGCAAAAGAAACTAGGCAAATTTGCACCAAAAGTAACCCCGCAGGCCGAGCGAAATGGATTACTACGTGCCCTGCGTCCGCCGATAAATCAGCCCGCGCGATACGCGCAACTTGCGGGCAGCAGCGGACACATTTCCACCACATTCCTTGAGCGTTCTTGCAATCAAGTCCACATCTGCATCGCGCAGACTGGCGGGCTCGGGCAACTCGACTGCAGGGGATGCGGCTGCATCGTCTTGCGCACGCTTGGGAGATTGAGCGTAGTCCGCGTATACATCTTCCGGCGGGGCTTCTGTATCAACCGCCAGAGCTTCTTGTGCCGACATGCCCAGAGCGAACACCTGCCTATAGCCGTCACGCGCTTGCAGTTCGCAACGCACATGCACCAGCAGCCCGTTAGGTAAGCGCAACATGGAATGCTTGTCACCCCGCACGGAGGCCAGATCCGAAAAGCTGCTTTGTAAAAGCTCGTCCACTTTGCAGAATCCGTTCTGCTCGCCATCCGGGGCCAAACCCAATAGCCTGGATGCGGCCGCGTTGCGCCAGACGATGCGGCCCTGCATATCCACCCCCATCAACCCTGCCAGGGGTGTATCCAGCATGGCCGGAGTGATTTGAAAACGCACGATCAGATGCTCCACGGATTGTGAAACAAGCAATCGGTTTTCAATGGAGGAGGCGTACATACCCACCACCGATGCCGCATCAAAATTAAAGGCAATGCCTTCGCTGGACATGTCCAGAACACCGGCTAGGTTGCCATGAATATCGCGGATCGGGGCTGCCGCGCAATGCATAAAGTTGACACATTCGGAGAAGTGCTCTGCGCCCTGCACCGACGCCTGTTTACCGGTGCGCGCCACGATACCGGGTGCGGTAGTGCCCACGGCTTCTTCGGCAAAGTTGACGCCAATGCGGTGTGCCACCGGCGTTATCTTTTCATGCACGCGGCGGGAACTGGTGGCGCCGATCAGCACGCCGCTGGGGTCGGTCAACATGGCACCGCAGTGAGTGGCCCCCAACACTGCGTCGAGCTCGCCGGCGTCGGCCAACCAGGCATCGCGCAGCAAGCGGTTTTTTTGCAAAGCCAGTTGCGCCCTACTGGCCGTCACAGGCTGAAACTCCAACTGTGCGCGCGGGTCTTGCTTCAGACGTAAGCAGCGAGCCCAGGACTGGAACACAGCCTCGCTGACGATGCCCGATGGCAATTCGCCCTCTTCAAAATAGCGCTGACGCGCCAGTGCAATCCGATCCGCCTGGGTAGAAAAGAAGAGAGATTGCATGGTCGATCCTTCAAGAAGAGGGTGACGTTAATGCTTTTACGACGCGTCAGGTTGCACCATTGGCGATGCCCTTTTGAATGCCTCCAGTACCGCGCAGTTTGCGTCCACTTTCATGATCAAAGGCCAGCGCCCCAGATCCACTTTGAAGCGACGTGCACTTTCGATTTGCGGAATCAAATACGCATCAGCCAGCGTCGGTGTGCTGCCAAAGCTGAAGCTGGCGCGCTGCGTATCGGCTGCCAGCATGGCTTCATAGGCATCAAAACCATCAGCGATCCAGGTGCCGCACCATTGGTTGATGGCGGCATCATCGGCACCAAAGTTGGCACGCAGCGTATCCAGAATGCGCTTGTTATTCACCGGATGGATGTCGCAACCGACTATTGCCGCCAGGGCACGCACGTGTGCCCGGTCGTTGATGTCGGTGGGTAAGAGCGCCGGTGTCGGGTAGCGCTCCTCCAGCCATTCGATGATGGCCACCGATTGCGTCAGCACCTGCTCACCATTCACCAGCGCTGGCACCAGGCCCTGCGGATTCAACGCCTTGAAGGGCGCGCCCAGGTGCTCATTCTTACGCAGGTCTACCGCGACATAGTCGTAGCTGAGTCCCTTGAGATTGAGCGCAATGCGCAGGCGGTGCGAGGTGCCACTGCGAAAGAAGTTGTGAAGCTGCATGGTGCGCATCTACTCGGCTGCGCCAACCGTCAGCGCCACCTCGGTCACGCCGGCCACGCGGCCAGTAATCTTGTCGCCAGCCACCACCGGTCCCACGCCTTCGGGGGTGCCGGTGTATATCAGGTCGCCGGGTTGCAGGTGGTAGAACAGCGAGAGGTCGGCAATCAGTTCACGCACATTCCAGATCAGCTTGTCCACGTCGGAAGACTGCTTGGTCTGGCCGTTGACTTCCAGGGCGATAGCGCCGCTGTCGATGATCACGCCTTCCATGGGCACGATTTCCGAGCAGACGGAGGATTGCTCCACGTCCTTCCCCAGGTCCCAGGGGCGGCCCTTGTCGCGGGCTACCAGTTGCAGGTCGCGGCGTGTCATGTCCAGGCCGGCGGCGTAACCGTAGATCAGCGTGTGGGCATCTTCCGCCTTGACGCGAAAGCCTGCCTTGCCGATGGCCACAACCATTTCCATCTCAAAATGGTAGTTGCTGGTTTCGGGCGGGTAGGCCACGGTGGCTCCCGAGGGTGTCAGGGTCTGCGGCGCCTTGGTGAAGTAGAAGGGACGCTCAACCGACTTGTCCACCGGACGGCCCATTTCCACCGCGTGCGCGTGGTAGTTGCGGCCGACAAAGAACAGGCGGTTGATGGGAAAGCGCGAAGCCATGCCACGGATGGCCGCCGTCATCGGGGCGGGTGGGCTGAACAGGTATTGCGTGATGGTCATGGGTTTTCCAGGAAGGTTTAAAGGGTTTTATGGGGGTTAGCGCAGGGATGCGAGAAAGGGCTCAGCCCCGGTTCTCGTACACACCCAGCTTGCGGTGCAGTGGCGCTTCATCCGCCACAAACAGGAAAGCTGGCTCAGTGGCGGAGCGGTTCTTTAGCGTGACGGCGGTATAGCCGGGAGCGCAGCAGGTGTCGGCCTCCACCAGGGTGAAGGCGGTGGATTCCACTTGGCACTCGGTCTGGCCTTCAATCTGGTGGAACACCTGCGCCGGCGAGCGTGCCGGCAGACGCAGGGTCTCTCCAGGGCGCAGCATCAATGCATAAAAGCCCAGAATGTTTTCCACATCGGCGCCGGTCTCGGGATTCACATAGGTGACCTGCACCGCATCCGCGCCGGTCTGCTCTTCGGCCAGTGAGAGTAGCGCTGCCTTGGCATCGACCCAGGGGTAGCGCAGCATGGGGTAGGCCTTGTCCGAACGCTGAAATATTTTGGTGGGCACCACACCGCCGCGGGCGTAGGCCTTGAAACCCTGGCCTTCAGTAACGCTTTGGCTAGGACCTTCAAGGTGGTAGGAAGTCTCGGTGTAGTAGACCAGGGGCAGGTCCAACACATCCAGCCAGATCACCGGGTCTTTGCCGTCATGGCCATGTTCGTGCCACAGCCCGGTAGGCGTGAGTATCAGGTCTCCGCGTTGCATTGGGCACTTTTCACCACCCACTAGCGTCCAGGCGCCTTCGCCCTCCACCACCATGCGCACAGCGTTCGGCGTGTGGCGGTGCACCGGTGCAAGCTCACCCGGCAACAGCAACTGCATGCCCAGGTACATAGCGGCACTGGCCTGCATATTGGTCAGGCCGTGGCCTGGATTTGCCAGCACCAGTACGCGGCGCTCGGCCTTCTCGATAGGAGTCAACTCACCCGCCTGAATCAGCAGCTCTCGGATCTCGGCGTACGGCCAATGCGTGGTCTGGGTCTTGCGCGTCGGCACATTGGGCGGCAGCACGCCGCGCAAGCTGGGCCACAGGGGAACCAGGTTGCGCTGGGTGAGTTGGTCGCGGTAGGCCTGTGGCAGGTCTTCCAGACGCCCCAGTGTGTCAAAGCGGTCGTGTTCTTGTGGCGTGTCTTTCATGTGGTCTTCCATGTTTTTTCTCCAGAATGAATCAGGCTGCGCCAAAGCCCAGGGGCGCGGGTGTGCGATTGACGATGTCGTGAAACAGGGAGTCAAAGAGTTCCTTGTCGGCCGAGCCCACCAGCGGGTCGGCGTTTTGTGCAAAGGCTTCGGCGATGGCATCCCAGTCCGACGCCAGCAAATGAACTTCCGCCAAAGGCAGCAGTTCGTTCTCCTCCGCACGCAAATGCTTCCAGGTGAAGTCGGCATAAGCATTGACCGTAGCCTGCAAAGTCTCCATGCTTCCATGCACACCTGCTTCCAGGTTGCCCAGCGCCCGGCGCATGTGGGCCAGGGCTTGCGGCTCCATCTGGTGCTCGCTTTGCAGTGTTTCAATCAGGCTGTCGGCCAGTGGCGTGCGCGCAGCAAGGCGGGCAAATAACCAGTCGTCTTCCTTGGGGTGGTGCAGGCGGTCGGGGAAGGCGTCGATGTAATACACCATGGCCCAGAAAAGCTTGAAGTCCATGGCCATGCGCCCGGCCTGCACCTCTTGCAGCATGGCCTTGATGTTGTTAATCACCGCACCCAGCGCGCGATGTTCCGCGCGAATGATGCCGAGGGCTTTTGATTTGGAATCGCTCATGTTTTCCTCTTTGCGAAGTCGCAGACTTTGCTTGTCTTAAACACCTAGATACTCGTGCACGATGCGTGGCTCCGCGCGCAATGCGCTGGAGGTGCCTGACCAAACCACCACACCTTTTTCCAGCACGAAGTGGCGGTCCGCCAGCTCCAGCAGGGGACCTAAGTTTTTGTCGATCACGATCAGGGATAGGCCCTCATCCTTCAGCTCGCCTAAAGCGCGCCAGATCTCGGTACGAATCAGCGGTGCCAGACCTTCGGTGGCTTCATCCAGCACCACCAGTTTTGGGTTAGTCATCAGGGCGCGACCGATGGCCAGCATCTGCTGCTCGCCACCCGAAAGCTGCGAGCCCATGTTGAAGCGCCTCTCCTGCAGCCGTGGGAAGAACTTGTAGACACGCTCCAGGCTCCAGTGCTTGAGGCCATTGGCCGCATTGGCGCGCGCCGTGGCAATCAGGTTTTCTTCTACCGTGAGGTTGGGGAAAATCTGACGGCCTTCGGGCACCAGGCCCAGGCCCAGCTTGGCGATCTGGTGGGAGGGCAATGCTTCAGTGCGCTTGCCGCCGAATTCGATTGAACCGGCCTTGGTTTCCAGCAAACCAAACAAGCATTTGATGGTGGTGGAGCGGCCCATCCCGTTGCGGCCCAAGAGGGTTATGACTTCACCTTCGGCTACGGACAGGTCTACACCAAACAGCACTTGCGCTGCGCCATAGCCCGCCTTCAATCCCGTCACACTCAACAATGGCTTGGTGCTCATGCGATCTCCTCTTCGCCGAGGTAAATGGCACGCACTTCCTCATTGCCACGAATTTCCTCGGGCGTGCCGGTCACCATCAAGCGGCCGTACACCAGCACGCTGATGCGGTCAGCCAGGGCGAACACGGCGTTCATGTCGTGCTCAACCAGCAGAATCGTGTACTTGCGCTTCAGTGTCTTGAGAAGCGCCACCACGGCTGCCGACTCCTGCACGCTCATGCCCGCCATGGGCTCATCGAGCAGCAGAAATTTCGGCCGTGCGGCCAGTGCCATGGCCAGCTCCAACTGGCGGCGTTCGCCATAGCCCAGCTCGGACGCCAGCACCTGGCTGCGCGCGCTCAGGCCCGCGGCTTCAATGCCCTCAACGGCCGCCGCCCGCGCCTCGCGGTCCCCCAACAGCGACTTCCAGAAGCGGAACGCATGGGTGCGCGCACCCAGGGCCGCCAGCGTGGCGTTTTCCAGCACGGTGAATTCGTCAAACACTGAGGTGATCTGGTAGGAGCGCACCAGGCCCAAGCGGGCGCGGGCATTTATGCCCAGGGCCGTGACATCGGCATCGCCAAAGCGAATACTGCCGCTGTCCGCCTTCAGCTCGCCCGACAGCTGGTTGATCAGTGTGGTCTTGCCTGCACCATTGGGGCCGATGATGGCGTGCAGCTCGCCCTCGCGCACATCCAGCGACACCTTGTCGGTCACCAGGATAGCGCCGTAGCGCTTGGTGAGCGCATCGGTTTGCAACAGTGTTTTCATGCGGAGCCTTCCTTGGCGGAGCGGTTCAACAGCCAGCCGGCGATGCCGGTTTTACCCAGCATGGCAACCGCCAGAATGGCCAGACCAAACACGGCCATCCAATGCTCGGTGCCGGCCTTCAGCACTTCTTCCGTGCCCAGAAACGCCAGGGCACCGAGGAAGGGACCAAAGACGCTGCCCAGTCCCCCCAGCACCACCATGACGATGAGTTCACCCGACACCGTCCAGGCCATGCTGCTAGGCGATGCGTACGCATTCAAATTGGCCAGCAGCATGCCGGCCACACCGCAGAGCACCGCCGACAGCGTGTAGGCCGCCAGCTGGTAACGCTGCAAGGCCAGGCCAACTGACATGACGCGGCGGGCGTTCTGGCGCCCGGCGCGCAAGGCCATGCCAAAGGGTGAGGCGCGCAGACGCAACACCCACCAGGTCAGGGCAACCAGCACGCCCCAGGCGCAGTAGTAAACCGACATTGGTGTATTCAACTGCAGGCCGAAGAATTCACTGGCAGTCGAAATGCCCATGCCGTCATCACCGCCATACTGCTTGAGACTGACGATGACGAAGTAGCCCATCTGTGCAAAGGCCAGTGTGATCATGATGAAAGCAATGCCGGAGGTGCGCAGGCTGATGAGACCGGTGGCACAACCCACCAGCGCACACACCAGCACGCAGGCCACCAGATGCACCCAGCCGGAGGACACACCGTAATAGGCCGGCAGCGACACGCTGTACATGCCGATGCCGATGAACAGCGCATGGCCCAGGCTGACCAAGCCACCAAAGCCCAGCGCTATGTTCAGCGCGCTGGCCGCAATGGCGTAGACCAAAACACGGGCAAAAAAGGACACCCAGAAGTTGTCCTGCATGCCCACGGCAATGGGCGGCAGCACGGCAAGCGCCAGCAGCAGGAGCACAGGGATGAGCTGTGCCGGTCTTAACAGATTCTTCATGACTTGGCCTTGTTGGCGGGAAACAGGCCTTGCGGACGCCAGGCCAGGATCACGGCCATCAGCACGTAGATCAGCATGGAGGCAAGGGCGGGTCCGGCAGCATTGGCGACTTCGCGGTCGGCAAAGGCGCGGATCAACATGGGCAGGAAGGTGCGGCCCAGCGTGTCGACCAGGCCGACGATGATGCCGGCGTATAGCGCGCCGTGCACGGAGCCAATGCCACCGATCACGATCACCACCAGCGTGGTGATCAGCACCGGTTCGCCCATGCCACTTTGCACGGACAGGATGGGCCCGGCCATGGCACCGGCCAGTGCGGCAAGCGCCGAGCCCAGGGCGAACAGCATGGCATTGAGCAGGCCGATGTTGACACCCAAAGCGCCCACCATCTGCGGGTTGACCGAGCCGGCGCGGATCAGCATACCGACGCGCGTCTTGTGGATAAGCCACTGGCTGCCGGCGGCCACCACCAGGCCCACTGCAATGATCAGGAAGCGGTAGCTTGGGTAGCTGAAGCCCAGGAACTCGACGGTGCCCGAGAGTGACTCGGGCAGCGTGACGAACACCGGCTGCGGGCCCCAGACCATGCGCACCACTTCGTTGAAGAAGAGCACAAGGCCGAAGGTAGCCAGCACATGGTCCAGGTGGTCGCGCCGGTACAGGCGCGACACGGCCACCCATTCCAGTGCCATGCCCACCACGATGCCGGTGACCACGGCCGCCAATACACCGAGAGCGAAAGAGCCAGTCTGCCCGCCCACCACTGCCGCCGCATAGGCACCCAGCATGTACAGCGAACCATGGGCCAAGTTGACAAAGCTCATGATGCCGAACACCAAGGTCAGGCCGGCGGCCAGCAGGAACAGCATGACGCCGTACTGCAGGCCGTTGAGCAACTGCGCGATAAGCAGGGAAGCGGACATTACTTAGCCTTGCAGAGGGCTACGTAAGCATCCTGGTGGTCCGGCAAGGGCGTGCTGAGCAGCTTGACGGTGACCTCGCTGCCTTCCTTGACGGTCTGGAAGGCGTAGTAGTTTTGCACCGGCATGTTGTTGTTACCAAACTTGAAGGGGCCACGGATGGACTTCAATTCGGAGCCTGCGGCCTTGACGGCAGCAACGAAGGCGTTCTTGTCAGTGGTGTTGCCCTTGACCTTGCGCACGGCGATGTCCAACAGCTTGGCGGTGTCATAGGCGACTGCGGCGTAATGGCTGGGCACGCGACCGTACTTCTTGCTGAAGGCGGCGATGAACTCGGCGTTGCCCGGTGTCTTCAAGGCCACATCCCACATGGCGCCACTGATGGTGCCAATAGCTGCGTCGCGCAAGGAAGGCAGCGTTGTGCCGTCCACGGTAAAGGCGGACAGCATGGGAATCTTCTTGGTCAGTCCGGCCTGGCTGAATTGCTTGACGAAATTCACGCCCATGCCACCGGGATAAAACACAAATACAGCATCGGGTCCGGCAGCTTGCAGTTGGGCGATCTCGGCAGAGTAGTCGGGCTGGTTGACCTGGGTGTAGACCTCGTCAAGCACCTGACCCTTGAAGTAGCGCTTGAAACCTGCGACATAGTCTTTGCCGGCTTGGTAGTTGGGCGCCATCAGGTAGACGCGCTTGTAGCCGCTGTCTTGCGCGTATTTGCCCATGGCTTCGGCCGTGCCATCGTTTTGCCAGGACATGGAAAATACGTTGGGCAGGCAGCCCGCACCGGCCAGCGGCGAAGGACCGGCATTGGTGGCAATGGCTACGGTGCCCGACTCAACGATGCGCGGCAGGCTGGCCATCAGCACATTGGAGAAACCCAGGCCCACAATCGCATCCACCTTGTCGCGGTCAATCAGCTTGCGCGCAATCTGGTTGCCCAACTCGGGCTTGAGTTGGTCGTCTTCGCGCAAGACCGTGACGGCTTCGCCGCCGAGCTTTTTACCCAGGGCTTCAATACCCAGCATGAAGCCGTCGTATTGGTCCTGGCCGACTGCGGCCACGGGACCCGAGAGGGGTGCGGTAAAGCCGATTTTGATTTCGGCGTGGGCAGCAGAAAGGCACAGGGCCGTGGTGCTGCAGGCAATGGTTTTGGCAATGGAATGAAATTTCATGGTGGTCTCTTTTAGGTATGAGGCGCGGCTGCAGCGAGGCGCGCATAGTGGTCAATGCCGGGTTGCAATCAGTCGAGCTTCAACATCACGCGCATGTTTTCGATACGTACCGCGTAGGTCTTGATGTTGTCGGTAAGCGGTGCGCACAGGGCTTTGCCCGTGCACACATCAAACTTGCCTTGGTGCAAAGGGCACTCAATTTCGTGCCCTTCCAGAAAGCCGTCGCTCAGGCGTGCATGACCATGGGTGCAGATGTTGTCGGTGGCAAAGACCTCGCCGTCGACCTCGTACAGGGCAATCTCCTTGCCCCCTACGTGCCTGGCAATCACATCGCCCACGGGCACTTCGGTTACGGCGGCTGCATCAATCCAGTTTTCAGACATGCTGTGTCCTTAGATGGGGTAGATGATGGAGTTGGCAATCATTTCGCTGTCGTACACGCACAGGCGGGACTGGAACTTCAGGCCCTCCGGTGTTCGCACGATCACGTCGTGGTAATAGCCGACATTGAAGACAGTGGAGTCACCGTCGTACTTGGTACGGATCACCGTGTAGTTGGCTTCAGAGGTGATGCGCTCGCCATAGATGCCGCGCTCCACGGAGATCACGCGCGGCGTGCCCACGATATGTCGCTGGTAGTAGGGGTCGTGGTACATGGTTTCCTTGACGCCATACACACGGTCGCGAATCATGTTCTTGCTCTCCAGTGCCAACAGGCACAGGGGCAGGCCCCGGTCAAAGTTCTCGCGTGGCTGCAGGCGGTAGGTGCCCTCATCTACAAAGAAGTCAGGCCATTTTTCCCACTCAGCGGAATCGCACACCATGGCGTAGTCGCTGTAGAGGTTGAGCAGTTCGAAGTAAGTCTTGAAGTCCATCATGATTATTCCCCCATCACCTTGCGCCAGTAGTTGTACATGCCACGAATCAGGGTCTCGGTGACCATGTGATCCGAGTCCGCGATGTCGTGCCCGCCCATCTCAATGACGCTGCGGTGGGCCGGCTTTGACTCGAAGCCTTCCTGCGACCATTCAATGACTTCACCATCGTCTGCAGACACAAAGCCTGCAGGGCCGAACAGATTGGCCTGGATCAGGCGGCGCTCTTTCATCTCGGGTGTGTCATCGGCACAGCCGAAGTGAGTCCAGACAAAGTCAAACGAGCCGGTGCCGTTGGGCTGAATGTGGCGCGTGGACACGCTGTTGACTTGCTGCTGGATGATCACGCTCGGGAAGATCGTGGTCATCACGGCCGTGGGGCCGCCCCACCAGGGTTCGGGCACGATGTCGAGCAGACGCGGGTCGTTGACCTTCATCTGGTCCTTGAAGCTGTCCAGTCCATTCACAACCTCGTCGACCTTGCCGCCCTGGCCGCGCGTGGAAATCATGGCGGCGTGGCGGAAGTGTTCGTCCATCTTCAGCTCGGATTTGTTATCCGCGCGCCACAGACCAAAGGTAGAGAACCAGGTGTGCAGCAAACCGGGGTGGTACGGGTCCTTGATGTTTTCCTGCATCAGCTTCCAGTTGCCCGGAATGCGCTGGCGGCGGTAGCCCAAAATTTCCAGCTTGCGGCCGTCAAATACGCGGTCGAAGTATTTCAGGATGGTCGGGCCGAGGAATTCTTCGAAAGGTTCCACTTCGTGGTCGAAGGACGCGAACACCACGCCGCCGCGCACCGCGACCTTGAGCTTGGTTAGGCCATGGTCTGCGACCTTGAAGTCTTTAGGCATGCCACCGTTGACTTTGCCCTCTTGCTTCACGCCACGAATGAAGGGTACGCCTTGCAGGTCACCCTTGAGGCTGTAGTTCCACTGGTGGTAAGGGCAGAAGAAGTCCTTGGCGTGGCCATTGCGCTCGCGGCAAAAACGCATGCCACGGTGGGCGCAGACGTTTTCCACCACATTCACATGGCCTTCGGGGTCTCGCACCATGATGACGGAACGCTCGCCTACCACCGTGCGCTTGAAGTCACCGGCGTTAGGGATTTCGGCTTCCAGGCCGACATAACACCAGTGGCCGTTGTAGAACAGTCGATCCAGTTCCTTCTTGTACAAATCTTCACGGGTGTAGGCCCAGAAGGGCACCCGGCTGGTTCCTTCCCCCGGCCACGTAGGGCTTTCGGGGAACACGGTGTTGGTTTCACTCATTGCTTGTCTCCTTTTGGTTGATTGGGTTTTAGTAAATGCAGCGGTATCAAACGCCACTGGGATAGAAGGCGTCGGCGTGGACATGGCCAGGCTCCACGCCCATGCGGGTCACGAGCAGGTTGAGCGCGTCGACCATTGCGGGTGCTCCGCACAAATAGGCACGCCAACCGGCCAGAGTGCCCAGGTCTTTTTCAATCGCGTCGGTGACCAGACCGCTGCGTTGCCCAACACGGGGCGCACCGGTGGCCACGACGATGTGGGCCAACACATTCGGGTGGGCGGCTGCCAAAGCATGTAGACGGTCGGCGTCGTACACGTCCTCGGCACTGCGCACGCCGAAATAAAGGTGAATGGGGTTTTGCATGCCGGCCGCCAGGGCGCCACGAACGATGGACAAAACCGGAGCCAGGCCCGTGCCACCACCCACGCAGAGCATGGGGCCGGTGTGCTTTTGCCGCAGGTAGGCGGTGCCCAGTGGGCCACTGATGCGCAGGGCCGCGCCCACTTTCAATTCATCAAAGATGAAGGCGGTTACGCGGCCATCAGGCACACGGCGGATCTGGAACTCCCACTCGCCATCGTCATGCAAGCCCGCCATGGAATAGGGGCGGATGTGCTCGGGCGTGAATTGCACGGTGGAATATTGCCCTGGACTAAATTCAATTGGCTTGGCCAACTTGACCCGGATGCGGCGGATGTCGTGGGTGGCCTCTTCGATGGCAGTGATCGTGCCCTTCACAATGCGCGCCGTGTGCACCACCACCTCGTCCACCTCGGGCAATTCGATGCTGCAGTTGTCGGTGAGCACGGCCTGGCAGGCCAGCACATAGTCGTCCTTACCTGCGTTGGGGCGACCGGCCTCCGGGCCACTGTTGCGCACCTGGCCGGACACCACGCGGCAGCGGCAAGTGCCGCAGCGGCCTGACATACAGCTGTAGGAGATGGGCAATTGATTGGCCCTAAGCACATCGAGCAGATTGCTTCCGCTTTCCACGTTCAAGCGCACATTGAGGGGTTCGACTACGAGTTCCATGTTTAGCAGGCCGCAGCCCTTATCTCCTGGTTGCGGCGATTTTGGAGACTTACGCGATATAAGTCGATAATGCAAAACCTATAGACAAAATCACCATTGTGAATATTGGAGTGGCGTATGGATCTGCGTGAAATGGACCTAAACCTGCTGGTCGTCTTCAACCAACTGCTGCTGGACCGCAGCGTTTCCACCGCAGCAGAGAAGCTGGGCCTGACGCAACCAGCCGTAAGCAATGCACTAAAGCGGCTGCGCGCGGTAATGAAGGACGAACTCTTTCTGCGCACCTCGCGTGGCATGGAACCCACGCCCTATGCATTGCATCTGGCGGAGCCGGTGATCTACGCTCTGGGCGCGCTGCAAACTGCGTTCACCACGCGAGACTCATTTGACCCGCTTACCAGCACACGCAATTTCCAGCTGGCCATGACAGACATCGGCGAGATGTACTTCATTCCCCCCTTGATGCTGGCCTTATCGAAAGTGGCACCGCATGTGCGAGTCAGTACAGTGCGCCCCAATACGGGTAACCTGCGGGAGGACATGGAGTCCGGCACCGTCGATCTGGCTTTAGGGCTGTTACCCAATCTGCAAGCCGGCTTCTTTCAGCGTCGCCTCTTTCGCCATAAGTATGTATGCGTCTTTCGCAAGGGACACCCAGTCGCAAAATCACCTATGACGCTCAAGCAATTCAGCGAGTTGGACCATGTGGGTGTGGTCGCCGCCAACACCGGGCATGGCGAGGTAGACGGTTTGCTGGAGCGCGCAGGTATCAAGCGTCGGTTGAAGCTTATGCTGCCGCATTTCATTGCAGTAGGTCACGTGCTGCAGACCACCGACTTGATAGCCACATTGCCAGAACGGTTTGCCGAGCGATGCGAGGCACCTTTTGGGCTGGTCACCACACCGCACCCGGCACGTCTACCTGACATTGCCATCAACCTTTTTTGGCATGCCAAGGCCAATCGAGATCCTGCCAATATGTGGATCCGGCAGCTATTTGTGGAACTCTTCGCAGACAGCGAGGGAGAGAAGGCGTTGCCGCGAAATGGGAAGAGCAAATCCGGTTCAAAGTGACGCCAGGAACCATCGAATGTTCACTTGGCTGATGGTGCGTATCAACGACGAGGCCTTACACATCGCATTAACTGTGAGCGCGCGGTCCGATTTACTCACTAGGCGCAAGGTTGGGCATGCAGGCACTGTTTGATGATTGGAGAAACCTATGATCGAAACTTGGTGGCCATAAAGCAGTCATTGAGAACGACAGCTCTGGCAAGTGGTTGCAGAAAGCCCAAAAAAAGTGGACGGCTCCTAACAGCCCATCACTGACGGTCAAGTCCAAAATTCTGAAGACTGCTGCTGGCTCAGATCAGCCCTAGGTTGGCTCAATGGCACAGCCTGATTGCAGTCACACAGAATTGGGCTGCCCGAATGAGGACGCTAGCGGAGTGGAACAGGGTGCCCAAAGCCGTCACTGTAAGAACTAATTAGGATGTCTGAGTTGGTCGATTGCAGTCATTGATATCAATGTGGAACCTGCTACGGTCAGGTCGCTTTTTACCGTGCTTTTCTGGCGCGGATTCTTGAGATAGCACCGGTGTCCATCGGACTTACGGAGTTGTCATCGCTCGTGATACTAGGTTCGCAGCCTTAAAGGGCTGTGCGTGTTGCAGCACAAATGTTGCAACAGCCGGCACGTTCGCCAAACTCAGGACTGGGACATCGACATCAGAAAGTTCCTGATCGCTTGCAATCGCGGCAATGCCCGGTGAATCTGGCCAAAGCGTGCCTTTCCCGATTCCGTCACGCCAGACTTCAAGCTTGGGAAAGCCCCCTTGTTTGAAACCTTCTATCAGCACAAGGTCGCAATGCTGCATGCGATCAAGCAGGTACTCCAGTGAAGGTTCAGGCGAGCCCCGCAACTCATGCATTAGTGCCCATCGGTCGTTGCCCATCAGCAGCACCTCTTTGCATCCGGATTCGCGCAGGCGATAGGAGTCTTTTCCCGGCCGGTCGATATCCACGTTCTTGTGGCTGTGCTTTATCAGTGAGACCACCAGACCGCGCGCCGTTAACTCGGGCACCAGCTTTTCCAAAAGCGTGGTCTTGCCCATGCCGGAATGACCCGCGATACCAAAAACTCTCATCGTTATCTCCGTGACTATTATTAAGCGCTGATCTCCAGGCGCTTCATCTTTTCCCAAAGCGTCTTGCGGGAAATGCTCAACAACTCTGCGGTCTTGGAAACACTGCCTTCGCAGCGATCCAGAGCCTTCAAAATATGTGATCGCTCGGCCTCTTCCACCTTGGCATGCAGCGGAACAATGACCTCTGGTCCTGTAGCCTGTGCTCCTCCATGCGGGGTCTCCATGGGAATGGGCTCATCTAGGACGCCGCCATCGCTCATGACTACGGCCTGCTCCAGGTAGGAGCGCAGTTCTCTTACATTGCCTCGCCACTCACGCAGCATGATGTCGCGAAGGAATACCTCAGACATCGCCAACGGGCGTCCCTGTTCGACCACCAAATTTTCCAGCAGGTTCTGTGTTAACCAGCGAATGTCTTCCGGACGTTCGCGCAAGGGCGGCAAGGTGATGCGAATGACGGCCAGCCTATAGAACAAATCCTCCCTAAAGCGACCGGCATTCATATCTGCATAAAGGTCACGATTAGTAGCAGCAATGATGCGGAAGTCGCTTTGTGTGGTCTTCTCCGAACCCAGACGAAAGAAGCATTTTTCCTGCAGCGCACGCAACAGTTTGGCCTGCATGTTTGCGGGCAAATCGCCCACCTCATCTAAAAAGAGAGTGCCCTGATCCGCTCGCTCCAGATAGCCCTTATGCAAACGCACAGCACCCGAGAAGGCCCCCTTCTCAAAGCCAAAAAATTCCGCCTCAAGCATCGTCTCTGGAATGGCGGCGCAGTTCACGGCAACGAAGT
>CANFIH010000077.1 GCA_947446855.1 Burkholderiales bacterium | reverse complement strand
CGCTCGGGGCGCATCATCAACATCGCCTCCATTGCCGGGCTCAACGGCAACCCGCCCTTCATGAAAACCATTGCCTACAACACCTCCAAGGGCGCAGTGATCAATTTCACGCGCGCGCTGGGGGCCGAATGGGGCGCCCATAACATCACGGTCAATGCCATCTGCCCGGGCTTTTTTCCCAGCAAGATGACCGCCGGTTTGCTCAGCACCGTGGGCGAAGACACCATGGCCGCTGCGGCGCCACTGAAGCGTCTGGGTGATGACGAAGACCTCAAAGGCGCGTGTCTGCTGTTTGCCTCCGATGCCGGCAAGCACATCACAGGCCAATGGCTGGCCGTCGATGGCGGCGTGAGCGCAGTCATTGGCGCTTGATTGAATTCCCGATCCATGACTGACACCTCTTTAAGCTTCGGCGTCGACATTCCCTTCGTCAACCTGCTCGGCTTCAAGCTCTGCTTGTTTGAAGGCGGGCACTCTGAAGTGCGCCTGCCAGCCGATCCCGATCACCTCAACTCCTTTGCTGTCACCCACGGTGGCGTGCTGATGACCTTTCTGGATGTGACCATGGCCAGCGCCGCGCGCAGTGTCTGCCCTGAGCTGGGCGTGGTCACCATCGAGATGAAGACCAGCTTCATGCGCCCGGCCATACCCAGCGAGCACGGCCCGCTGGTGGCCAAGGGGGAGCTGATGCACCGCACCGCCACCATGGCGTTTACCCAGGCCACGGTATATGACGGCCGCGGCCACGCCTGTGCCCATGCTACCGGCACCTTCAAATACCTCAAGCGCCTGGCCACCGGTAGCCGCAGTGTGCACGCCGTGCGGATTGCTACCGACTGACCTGTGCCGCACACGCCCATGACACAAACCCGGGGCGAAGAGTTCAAGGAAGACCTGCGCAAGGCCGAAGCCACCGGCAAGCTGATTCGCCCGCTGGACGACACGGCACCCCATTTGCGTGCAGCCGCCCGGCAGGACCTCTGGTTCGTGGTGGGCTTTGATGTGCTGGCACCGCTGCTTGCCTTCGCCTGGGGCGGTCTGTCCGGGCTGACCGCCGCGCGCAGTAACCGTACCCATGATCTGATGTTTGCCCCCCAGGAGACCTCGTGAACACTGACAGCCCGGAGATCGTTCTTCACCACTACCCCTTGTCGCCGTTTGCAGAAAAGATTCGTGCGGTGCTGGGCTTCAAGCAGTTGGCGTGGAAGTCCGTCATCATTCCGGCCGTCATGCCCAAGCCCGACCTGTTGGCACTGACCGGCGGCTACCGCAAGACACCGGTTCTGCAAATCGGGCGCGATGTGTATTGCGACACCGCGCTGATCTGCGATGTGCTGGAGCATCTGAAGCCCAGTCCAGCGCTGTATCCACCCCGGCACAAAGGCCTGGCAAGGGTGCTTGCCCAATGGGCCGACACCACCCTGTTTGGGTCCGCGATGGCCTACAACTTTCAGCCCAAAGGCGCAGCAGCCGTGTTCGCTGATGCAGACCCCGAAGCGGCACAGGCTTTTGGTGCCGACCGCGCCGCCATGCGCGGCGGCGCACCCCGCCAGTCGCCTGGCGACGCGGCAGCGGCCTACAAGTCGTACCTGCGCCGTCTGGCCGATATGCTGGATGTGCAGGACTATTTGTTGGGCGAAGCTCCCGGCATTGCCGACTTTGCGGCATACCACCCGCTGTGGTTCACCCGCACCCAGGTGCCGGTGCTGGCCGATATCTTGAGTTCCACGCCCGCTGTGCTGGCCTGGATGGACCGCATCCAGGCCTTTGGCCACGGCCACATCCAGAAGTTCAGTTCGGCCGAGGCGATTGCCCTGTGCGCAGCATCCAACGAAGCATTTCCCCTGCACGATTCACGCTTCCAGGACGAGCATGGCATCCCGCTGGGCAGCCAGGTCACGATCGCCGCCGAGAGCTTTGGCACCGAACCCACCCAGGGCGAATTGGTAGGCGCCAGCCGCACCCGCTACAGCTTGCAGCGCCAGGACCCGCGTGCCGGGACCGTGCTGGTGCACTTCCCGCGCATCGGCTATACGCTGAAGAAGGCAACTACCTGACAGGCGGCTCCAGAATCATGTGCCCGTCTTGACCATGCACGCATGCGCTGTGGCAAGACTGATTTTTCCCTGTCAGATATTGAGTTCCCGCTTCGGGGGCAAGCTCAACGTAAGCCCTCAACCCTAAAATATTTTCAGTTTGAGGGTTGGCGTACATAGCAAGGAATGTAGGAAAAACATGAGCATCGAACAGGAAGATCAACTATTACAGGCCTATATCCAGCGTCAGGAATTGGCCGAACAGATGCTGCCGATGATCGGCAGGCTGTACCGCAACAACGGCATCCTGATGCGTGTTTACGGGCGGGCCATCAACAACGTGACCACCGTTGACATTCTCAAGACGCACCGTTTTGCGCGCCAGTACACCGGTGAAGAACTCTCCATTCAGCACAGCTTCCAGCTGGTTGAGGCCATGGAAGGTCTGCAACTGGCCCCGGCAAAAATTGACCTGGGACGCCTGACGAACCAATGGCGCGCTGCGGGCAATGGCGTGTCTGCCGCCGATTTTCTGCGTGCGGAGTTGGCGCCTATCGTAGGCCACCCCGACCCCCTGCTCAAAGAGCCACGCGACATTGTTCTGTACGGCTTTGGACGCATAGGCCGCCTGCTGGCGCGCCTGCTGATCGAGCGCACCGGCAAAGGCAACAAGATGCGCCTGCGCGCCATTGTGGTTCGCAAGGGCAAGGGCAACGACCTGGAAAAGCGCGCTGCCCTGTTGCGCCGGGATTCCGTGCACGGCCCCTTCAACGGCTCGATTGTGGTGGATGCGGAGAACGGCGGCATCATCGCCAACGGTGTTTTCATCAAGGTGATTTACGGCGAAGGTCCGGACAAGATCGACTACCCGGCGCTTGGCATCAGCAACGCCATCGTGATCGACAACACCGGTTCCTGGCGTGATGAGGCAGGCCTGTCACTGCACCTGAAAAGCCCGGGCGTATCCCGCGTGCTGCTGACCGCACCGGGCAAGGGCGCGCTCAAGAACATCGTGTACGGCATCAACAGCGGCGACCTGACGGATGAGGACAAAATCGTCACCGCCGCCAGTTGCACCACCAATGCCATCGTGCCAGTGCTCAAGGCCTTGAACGACAAGTTCGGCATTGAACACGGCCATGTGGAGACGGTGCATTCCTACACCAACGATCAAAACCTGATCGACAACTACCACAGTGCGGATCGCCGTGGCCGCAGCGCGCCGCTCAACATGGTGATTACCGAGACCGGTGCCGCCAAGGCCGTGGCCAAGGCGCTGCCGGAACTCGCAGGCAAGCTCACCGGCAACTCCATTCGCGTGCCTACGCCCAACGTGAGCATGGCCATCCTGAACCTGACTCTGGGCAGCCAGACCACCAAGGAAGAGATCAATGCGCACCTGCGCGGCTGCGCCCTGAGCCCCGAGTTTCAGGAACAGATTGACTACAGCACCTCAACGGAAATCGTGTCGAGTGACCTGGTGGGCTCGCGCCACGCCGGAGTCGTGGACTCGCAGGCCACCATCGCCAACGGCCGCAATGTCGTGCTCTACGTGTGGTACGACAACGAGTTCGGTTACAGCTGCCAGGTGGTGCGTCTGGCGCAACAGATGGCAGGCATTCAATTCGCTTCTTTCCCGGCGTAATTCAAGCCAGATTCAGCCAAACAGGGCCAGGAAAAGTGGCCCTGCCTGCGCTAGGGTCCACGGCAGACTGCATCAGGTGACGGCGACCCCGTGCCAGCGCTGCCAGTACTCCAGCGCAATGCGGTAGGTGTTGTGTTGCACCTGCACCGTGGTGCCAATATCCGTGCCGTAGCCCCCGCCCATGGCAAATACGCAGGGTAGGCGGCGCGTGAAGCACCAGTCAAACACACGCCGGTCGCGCGCCTGCATGCCATCAAAGCTGAGTTTGAGGCGACCCAGGCGGTCGCCCTCGTGCGGATCGGCCCCGGCCAGGTAGAGCACCACGCCGGGGTTGAAGCGGCCATGCATATCGAGCAAGGCGTTTTCCAGTGCCGCCAGGTAGTCGGCATCACCGCAACCGTCCGGCAGGGCGATGTCCAGATCACTGTCTTCCTTACGGAAGGGGAAGTTCTTTTCGCCATGCATGGAGAGCGTGAACACGCTGGCGTCATTTTTGAAGATGCTGGCCGTGCCATTGCCCTGATGCACATCGAGGTCGATGATGGCCACCTGCAGGGCAGGGTGGTGCTGGCCGCGGCGCCGGCTCCACTCGGTCTGCAGCACGCGGGCCGTGACCGCCATGTCATTGAAGACGCAAAAGCCACCGCCCTTGTGGGCATAAGCGTGGTGGGTGCCGCCCGCCAGATTGGCGGCCAGCCCCTCACCGGCCATCGCTGCCCGGCCGGCGGCGAGCGTACCGCCCACGGAACGCCGCGCGCGCGCCGCCATCGCCGGGCTCCAGGGAAAACCGATTTCGCGCAAGATTTTGACGTCTACCGAACCATCCGCAATCGCCTGGATATAGGCCGGATCGTGGACCAGTGCGAGTTCACCTTCGGTGGCTTCCGGCGCTTGCAACATGCGCACCTGGGGCACACTTGCCGTGAGGCAGTCGCGCAACATGCGGTACTTTTCCATCGGAAAACGGTGACCAGAGGGCAGGGGTAGAACGAAGCGGTCACTGTAAAAAGCTTGCATGGGCGGATTGTGGCTCAGCCTCCAATGTTGCCAGTCCGAGGGGGTAAAAGTGAGCCTGCAGGCGCTCAGGGGAAGGGCCTCGAAAAAATGTTCAAATAGGGGGGTCTTTACTTATTTCTCTTGGAACACAAATGGGCAACAAAATCGTTACCGAAGCTGACCGCAAAGCTACTCCCCGTCCCGCAACCTTGCCTGGTTTTACTCTGCCTACGGGTGGCCGTGGCCAGCGCATCAGCCTGGAACGTGGCGTGTCTACCCGCAGCAAGAAGAACCCCGGCAAGCGTCCCAGCAAGGGCGGTTGATTGCGACGGTTCTCTTGAACCCCAAAAAAAAGCCCTCGCAAGAGGGCTTTTTTTATGGCGTCGGGGCAGCTCGGGCGCCTGTGGATGCAGGCATCAGAGACTCGCAATGCCCGGCAAGCCTGACCCGGCGCCCACAGGATCGGCAGGCGCAAAACGCAACGTTTGATGATAATCTTGGCACCTCAAGCAAGTGATCAGCTGCTTGGCCAATAAATAACAAGAACAATAAACACTTGGCAAAGTGCATTGCCACACAGCACGTAGGCCTCTTACGCAGGCATTGAGTCGATTCTGGAACGGATCAAGCGGGAGCAGGGGGGGCGACTGGAAAGAGTTCAGCGTTCGAACCAGAGTCTTATTTCACCGTATATCGCCCGGACTTGGCGCGCTGGGCACTACAGGAGTTCACCCATGTTTGAATCAGCAGAAATCGGCCATTACGTCAGCAAGGCCCAATACAAGGAACAGGTTCCCGGGCTGCGTGAAGCCTTGCTTGAAGCCCATGCCACCCTGGTTACAGAAAAAAAATTTCCGGTGGTGGTGTTGATCAGCGGAGAAGACGGTGCCGGCAAGGGCGAGACCATTGGCGTGTTGTATGAATGGATGGATCCGCGCTATTTGTCCACCCTGGCCTTTGAAGAACCCAGCGACGAAGAGCGGCAACGGCCTTCCATGTGGCGTTTCTGGCGTGCGCTACCGCCCAAGGGGCGTATCGGCATTTTTGCGGGTTCCTGGTATTCCGACCCCATCCGTCTGCGCATCAGCGGCAAGCTCAGCGCGATGGAACTGGATGCCCGGGCAGAACAAATCAACCGCTTTGAGGCCATGCTGGTCAATGAGGGTGCCCTGGTCCTGAAGTTCTGGATTCACCTGAGCAAAGATGCGCAGCGCGCACGCTTTGAGTCCTTGCAAAAAGACCCTCTGACCGCCTGGCGTGTGACGCCCTGGAGCTGGGAGCGCCTCAAGACCTATGACAAGCTGAAGACCGTGTCCAGCCATCTGCTGCGCATGACCAACACCGCCTGGGCACCCTGGACCATTGTGGAGGGCGTGGACGACCGCTACCGCTCACTCACGGTCGGACAGGTGATCCAAGCTGCGCTGGCCAGCAAACTGGCGAGCAAAGATCAAACGTCCACCGCAGTGGCGCCGATGGTGCGGGTGGATACCGACGGGCGCAATGTGCTGTCCGAATTGGACATGAGCCTGTGCCTTGGAGAAAAGGAATACAAGGCCCAACTGGGCAAGCTGCAGGGCCGGCTTTCGGTTCTGGCGCGTGATCCGCGCTTCAAGTCACGGTCTTTGGTGGTGGCGTTTGAGGGCGCGGATGCCGCTGGCAAGGGCGGTGCCATTCGGCGGATCACAGCGGCCATGGATGCGCGCCAGTTCCAGGTAATTCCGGTAGCGGCACCTACCGAAGAAGAACGTGCCCAGCCGCATCTGTGGCGCTTCTGGCGCCATCTGCCGCGCCACAACCACATGGCGATTTTCGACCGCACCTGGTATGGCCGTGTGCTGGTGGAACGGGTGGAAGGGTTTTGCACCCCGGCCGACTGGAAGCGCGCCTACAGCGAGATCAATGATTTCGAACACGATTTGGTGGAGGACGGTGTCATCGTCCTCAAGTTCTGGCTGCAGATCAGCCAGGAGGAGCAGTTGCGCCGCTTCAAGGAGCGCGAGGAGATTGCCTTCAAGCGCTTCAAGATCACCGCGGAAGACTGGCGCAACCGCGACAAATGGGACGCCTACCAGCAGGCCATTTGCGAAATGGTGGAACGCACCAGCACCGGCGAAGTGCCCTGGACCCTGGTGGAGTCCAACGACAAGAACTATGCCCGGATCAAGATCTTGCGCACGCTGTGCGACCGCTTGGAGCAGGCGCTCGATGCCTCCGGCGGCAAAACACCGACAACGCGTAAGCGGGCCAAGTCCACCAAAAAGCCCAAGACCTAATAGGGCTTGAAGTTGGAGCCCGCCACGCGCGCCACACCGGATGTGGCGCGCATGCCCAGGCGCGGCGCCTGGGTGCGGCGCTCCTGCGGCGCCGGGCGCACCTTGGCAAGCTGCGGCTGATCGCCGGTTTTGAAGAACGCAATGCTTTGCTGCAACTGCTCGGCCTGGCCACTCAGCTCTTCGCTGGTGGCCGCCAGCTCTTCTGAAGCGGATGCATTCTGGGCCGTGGCCTTGGTCAGCTGGCCCATGGCGCCGCCGATCTGCACGACCGATTCGCTTTGCTCGGCGCTGGCGGCTGCAATCTCCTGCACCAACTCGCTGGTTTTCAGGATGCTGGGCACAATTTCACTCAGCAGTTTGCCGGCATGCTCGGCGGTGGCCACGCTGTTGCCGGCCAGTTCACCGATTTCCCGGGCCGCCGCCTGGCTGCGCTCGGCCAGTTTGCGCACCTCGGCTGCCACCACCGCAAAGCCCTTACCGTGCTCGCCGGCGCGGGCCGCTTCAATCGCTGCGTTGAGCGCCAGCAGGTTGGTCTGGTAGGCGATGTCGTCCACGATGCCGATCTTGGAGGCGATCTGCTTCATCGCGGCCACGGTGTCATTGACCGCCCGTCCGCCATCCACGGCTTCCTTGCTGGTCTTGGTGGCCATGCCGTCGGTGACGCGGGCGTTGTCGCTGTTCTGGCTGATGGAGGCAGACATGCTGTCCATGGTGGCGCTGGTCTGCTCCACGCTGGCGGCCTGCTCGCTGGCCGCTTGCGACAGGGATTGCGCGGTGGCACTCACCTGGTTGGCCGCGCCGGTCAGGGCGTCAGCCGCGTCATGCACCTGGCCCAAAACCCGCGTCAGGTTTTCAGCTGTGGTGTTGGCGCTGCTCTTGACCTGGCCAAAAAGACCGGCGTAATCGCGCTCAATGCGGTGCGTCAGATCGCCCTCCGCAAAGGCCACCAGGATGTTGGCTACATCCTGCAGGCCGTGCTCGTTGGTGTCCATGAGCAGGTTCAATTCATTAGCCAGGCTGGCAAAGAAGCCACTCTTGCCCTGGGCGGAAAGGCGCTGGCTGAAATCTCCCACGGCGGCGGCTTGCACCAGGGCATTGACTTCTTTTTCAGCGGCGAGCTGATCCGTAATGTCGTTCCATTGGCCGATGGACCCCAGCCGCTCCCCGGCATTGGACAGCACCGCAGTGGTGTGCAGTTCATACATGCGCCCGCCCAGCAGCAGACGCGTTTGCACCGTCCCGGTCAGTGCGCGCAGACGTGCCAGGGCGGCCGCCGGGTCGGCGTAAAACATACCGATGCTGCCGTTGACCACCTTGTCCGGGTCAAACCCCGGAATCTGCTGGCGAAACGCCTCCTGGTCGCGCTCCAGCACCGCGCGCAGCGCGTTGTTGATGTAGAGCACGGTGCCGTCATCGGCCGCAATGCGAACCGGCAAACTGACATTGTCGAGCGCGGTCTTGATGCGCGCGTTGGAGGCGGCTTCCCGGACACCGTCTTCCAGGCGGCTGCGCACCGCGTCCATTTGCTGCTTGATGACAGCCTTGTCGCCCGGCTGTGGCGCCAGACTGTTGCGGAAGTCTTGCGCCGCGTACTCGGCTACCAGCCGGTTCACCTGCATCAGGTCGGCATTCTGGGCATCGACCAGGGAATTGATTTCATGAGCCAAAGTGGCAAATTCGCCGGGCAGGTCGCTGGTGTCCATGCGCGCCTTCATATGGCCGCCCAACTGCGCCTGTGCCAGGGTTTGAATGTCCTGAATCAGTCCGTGAATACGCTCAGACAAGGCATGCATGGAGGCCATCAGGCTGGCCGTGCCTGCCCCCTGCGAAGGCGCAACGCCACTGAATTTGCCGTTGGTCACGTCGCCAACCAACCGCATGGCCTCTGCCGGGTCACCGCCGAGTTGTTGCAGCACAGTGCGCACCAGGCGCAGGCCGTAGGCGATGAGCAGCACACTGGCCAGTCCGATGACGATCCAGTTCCATTGCAGGCTTTGGTCGCCGGCCTCGCTGGCGCGGGTCGTGGTGGCACTGGCCAGCTTCTCGATGGTGTCGCCAAACTTGCCCATGCTGACTTCGAGTTGTTTGAATTTGGTTTCAAACGTGGGCCATGCAGCATCGCCCTCGGCCTTGGAGCGCAGCGCTGCCGCGACTGATTCACTGGCCGATGCCACATAGACGTCCAGGTCCGCGGTGAGCCCGGCCAGTTGTTTCTGAACCTCGGGCAAGTCGTGCGTCGCCACCAACTTGATTTGCTGCTGAAAAATCTGGATGTGTTCGGCCAGTTCGCCCTGGAGCGCCGCTTTTTCCTCTGCCGTGGGCACACCGTTGGCCGATAGGCGCAGGGCGTTGAGTACGTCACCCCGGATCGCGTCGTGCATCATGTCCGCCTGCATTTGCGCGTGTAAAACTTCGGTGGTGCGATTGGTTTCGGCGCCAAAGCGGGCCTGCTGGCGCGCACTGTAGACGCCCATGCCCCCAACAAACAAGAGTGCCACCAGGGCCACACACAGGAGCAGATACAGGCGGGACTTCAAGGTGCGCATGAGCGATTTCCCCAATTTATTTTTAAGTGGGTAATCATGCCCGATTTGTGACCCCATCGAGACCAGTCTTGCGCAATGCCCGTGCGCCCTTCAGGCTGTGGCAAACTCGCGGCCTCAGCGTTTTGGCGGCCTGCGCCACGTACCTCTCCCATGCAACAAATCATCGCGCAAATCGCGCAAGAAATCCGTGTCCGTCCCAACCAGGTAGAAACCGCAGTGGCTCTGCTGGATGGTGGCGCTACCGTGCCGTTCATCGCCCGCTACCGCAAGGAAGCCACCGACGGCCTGGACGACATCCAGCTGCGCGAGCTCGAAGCCCGCCTGTCCTACCTGCGCGAACTGCGCGACCGTAAAGTGGCTGTCATCAAGAGCATTGAAGAGCAGGGCAAGATGACACCGGCCCTGCAGGCAGCCATAGCCGCCTGCCCGACCAAGCAGGAGCTCGAAGACCTGTATCTGCCGTTCAAACCCAAGCGTCGCACCAAGGGCATGATTGCCCGCGAGGCCGGCATTGAGCCGCTGGCCGAAATGCTGTTTGCCAATCCGGCGCTGGTGCCGGCCGACGAGGCTGTGGCCTTTGTGCTGGCCGAGAAGACCGAGGCCGGCGACGACTTCACCACGGTGCAGGCGGTACTGGACGGCGTGCGCGACATCCTGTCCGAGCGCTGGGCCGAAGACCCGGTACTGGTGCAGGATCTGCGCGAATGGCTGTGGCAGGAGGGTCTGCTGCAGTCCACCCTGATGGCCGGCAAGGATGAGAGCAACCCCGATGTGGCCAAGTTCCGCGATTACTTTGCCTACGACGAGCCGATTGGCCGCGTGCCCTCGCACCGGGCTCTCGCCGTGTTCCGCGGCCGCGCCCTGGACATGCTGGACGCCAAGCTGGTGTTGCCCGAGCCACCGGTGGCCGCACCCGTAGCGGTGGCCGCCGGCGCTGCAGGTACCACAAAGGGCCGCCCCGCCCCGGTAGTGACCCTGGCCGAAGGCCGCCTGGCACTCAAGCTGGGCTGGAGCCACCAGGGCCGGGCAGGGGACGACCTGATCCGCAAATGCGTGGCCTGGACCTGGAAGGTCAAACTCAGCCTGTCCACCGAGCGCGACCTGTTCGCCCGCCTGCGGGAAGACGCCGAAAAAGTGGCGATCAAGGTGTTTGCCGACAACCTGCGCGACCTGCTGCTGGCTGCACCCGCCGGACCGCGCGTGGTGATGGGCCTGGACCCCGGCATACGCACCGGCGTGAAGGTGGCGGTGGTGGATGCCACAGGCAAGCTGGTGGAGACCGCCACCGTGTTCCCGCATGAGCCGCGCAGGGATTGGGACGGCTCGTTGCACACCCTGGGCGCTCTCTGCATGCGCCATGGCGTGAACCTGATTGCGATTGGTAACGGTACCGCCAGCCGCGAGACCGACAAGCTGGCTGCCGATCTGATCAAGCTGATGGCCAAAGCTGGAAACGGCAGCGCAAGCGCAGCCGGGGGCGCTGCGCCCGCCATCGACAAGGTGGTGGTATCCGAGGCCGGCGCTTCCGTTTATTCCGCCAGCGAATTTGCCTCGCAGGAAATGCCCGATGTGGATGTGAGCCTGCGCGGTGCCGCCAGCATTGCGCGGCGCCTGCAGGACCCGCTGGCCGAGCTGGTGAAGATCGACCCCAAAAGCATTGGCGTGGGCCAGTACCAGCACGACGTGAACCAGAGCGCGCTGGCCAAGTCGCTGGAAACCGTGGTTGAAGACTGCGTGAACGCGGTGGGTGTGGACCTGAACACGGCCAGCGTGCCCTTGCTGTCGCGCGTCTCCGGCCTGTCCGGCACCGTGGCCAAAGCGGTGGTGCGATGGCGTGAAGCCCATGGCGCCTTCGCCAGCCGCCAGGATTTGTTGCAGGTGACCGGCCTGGGTGCCAAGACCTTTGAGCAAAGTGCGGGGTTCCTGCGCATACGCGGCGGCACCAATCCGCTGGACATGACCGGTGTGCACCCCGAGACCTATCCGCTGGTGGAGCAGATCATGGCCAAGACCGGTAAGCCGGTGGCCGAGCTCATGGGCCGGGCCGACATGCTCAAGACCCTGCGCCCGGAGCTGTTTGCCAACGACAAGTTCGGCGTCATCACCGTCAAGGACATTTTGGGCGAGCTGGAAAAGCCGGGCCGTGACCCGCGCCCGGACTTCAAGGTGGCGCGCTTCAACGATGGTGTGGAAGACATCAAGGATTTGAAAGAAGGCATGGTGCTGGAGGGCACGGTCAGCAATGTGGCGGCCTTTGGTGCCTTTATCGATCTGGGTGTGCACCAGGACGGACTGGTCCATGTGAGCCAGTTGGCGCACAAGTTTGTGAACGACGCGCGCGAGGTGGTCAAAACCGGCGACATCGTCAAGGTGCAGGTGGTGGAGGTGGATGTGGCGCGCAAGCGTATTGCGCTGACCATGAAAATTGGTGCTGCGCCGGCCCGTTCCGCCTCCGACAAGGCCGGCGACAACCGCTACCAGGGACCGGCCCGTGGCGAGCGCCAGCAGGGCAACCGCCGCGACGAGGGACTTGGCCAGAATTCGGCCATGGCCAGTGCGTTTGCCAAACTCAAACGCTAGAGATGTGGCACCCACGTTCGCCCACTTCGCGTGGCGCTCTGTGCCCCGCGCGGGCTAAGCTGGCTTGGGGCGGCCCTGCGCCAGTTTGCTTGCCGGACCCGGTGCACACGCGGGACCGGCGATGCAGAACATAATCGTGCCCGCAACACCTGTTGTGCGCAAAAGGCCATCTGTCATGAATCTCAACGATCTGTTGACCCGCCAGTTCAATTTGCCCAGCATCCCCAAGGTGGTGGCGCTGTTGCTCATGGAACTGGATCGCACGGAAGTCGATCTGAAAAAGATCAACCAACTCATCAGCACGGATCTTGCGCTGACCACGCGCTTGCTGCGCCTGGCGAACTCCGAGTTTTTCAAGCTGAGCGGCAAGATCAACAGCGTGTCCGAGGCGCTGGCGCTGCTCAATCTGGGACTGGTACGCACCATGGCGCAAGAGGCCGCGCAAAGTGCTTCACTCAAGGCCGTGCCCGGTATTCCACTGCAACGCTTCTGGGGTTACAGCCTGGACACCGCGCGGGTATCGCGTTCGCTGGCCGGCGTGGTACGGCAAAACCAGCAGGCAGCCTTTACTTGCGGCCTGATACACGCCTTTGGCGAATTGGCCATGCACCAGGCCATGCCGGCAGAGACCTCCATCCTGTCGGAAAAATTTTCTCCTTTGGACCTGCGCCGCGCCTCTGCGGAGCGCAACACCTTTGGCTATTCCTACGCCGCGGTCAGCGCCGGGCTGGCCCGCCTGTGGCACTTTCCCCAGGCCATGGTGGATGCACTGGAACACCAGTACGCACCCTTTGACAACAATGTCTACGAACCCCTGGCCGGCGTGATTCACCTGGCAGCATGGCGCGCCCGCGGCAAGGCCGCAAAAATGAATGAGCGCGCACTGGCCGTTACCTTTCCGGGGTCGGTCGGTCTGGTGCTGGGATTGGATATTGATATGGTGTTGCAGCAAGACCCGTTTGATTGGGCCGCCCACACCTGAACGGGGGCTGCGGGTTGATTACAGCGAGGCTTTAAGCATCGCTCGATAGTCCGCCGGCGTGGCAATGCGCGGGCCGGTCTTGTGGCAGTGGTCGGCCATAGCGCCTTGAATCACGGCGTCGAACTGCGCTTCGCTTACGCCCATGGCGGCCAGCCCCGGGGGCAAGCCCAGGCGGGCGTTCATGTCCTGTATCGCCAGGCCAATATCGGCGGCGTCCGCCAAACCCATGGCGTGGGCCATGCGCTGCAGGCGTCGGTCTTTCTGCATCGACTCTGCTGCGGCATTAAAGGCAATCACCGCCGGCAGAAACACGGCGTTCAGCGTGCCATGGTGCAGGCGTGGATTGACGCCACCCAGGCTGTGGCTGAGCGAGTGCACGCAGCCCAATCCCTTTTGACAGGCCATGGCACCCTGCATGGACGCGCTCATCAGGTTCAGGCGCGCCTCGCGGTCCGATCCGTCTCGCGTAGCGCGGGCAATATGGGCCCAGGCGCGCTGCAAGCCGTCCAGCGCAATGCCATCGGCCGGCGGGTTGAAGGCCGGCGACATAAAGGTTTCCATGCAATGGGCAATCGCGTCCATGCCGGTGGCGGCGGTGAGCTGGGGCGGCAGGCCCAGGGTGAGTTCGGGGTCGCAGATGGCGGCCTTGGGCACCAGATGCCAGGAGTGAAACCCGAGCTTGCGATGGTCGTCCACGATGAGGATGGCACCGCGCGCCACTTCGCTGCCGGTGCCGCTGGTGGTGGGCACGGCGATCAGCGGCAACACCCGCTCGGTGATGCGTGGCGAGCCGCCTTCAATGGTGGCGTAGTGCGTGAGCGGCCCGGGATGGGTGGCTGCAATGGCCACGCCCTTGGCACAGTCAATGGCCGAGCCGCCGCCAACGGCAATCAGGCCGTCGCAGTTGCCCGTATTGAATATGTCCACCGCAGCACGCACGGCAGCTTCGGTCGGGTTGGACGGGGTCTGGTCAAACACCGCGCAATCCAGGCCGGTCAGCGCATCCAGCGCCTTTTGCAATATGCCCGCGGCCTTGACGCCCGGGTCGGTGACGATCAGCGGGCGGCTGATGCCCACCCGCTGGCACTCGGCCTTGAGCAGCTGAATCGCACCAAAATCAAACTGAACCTGGGTGATGTAGTAGATGAGCGACATGGTGGAGTGGCGGATAGGGCGTGTAGGATGCAGTTTCACCAGACTGTAACAAGATTGCGCCCCCCAAGAAGACCATGCCCCACACCCACCACCGCAATCCCCTGTCGCTGCTCACACCCACCATGCACAAGGTGTTGGAGCGCATGCACCGGGCACAGAAAGTGCCCATGCATGCCCTGACCGCCCAGCAAGCCCGCGCCGCCTATGCCGGTACGGCCGATGTGCTGGATATCCCGCCGCAGGCTACCGAACGGGTGGAAAGTTTCTCTGTCAAGGCCCGCGACGGCTTCGATATTCCGGTGCGCCTGTATGCGCCCACCGGCGTGAACCTGCCGGTGCTGGTGTACTTCCATGGCGGCGGCTTCACGATTGGCAGCATCGCCACCCATGACGCGCTATGTCGCCGCTTGGGCCATCTGGCCGGCTGCGCCGTGCTGTCGGTGAACTACCGGCTGGCACCGGAACACAAGTTCCCTTGCGCGCAAGACGATGCCTGGGACGCTGTGCAATGGGTTGCCACATCCGGTGCGGCCAGCGGGCTGGACCAGACCCGGGTGGCTGTTGGCGGCGACAGTGCCGGCGGCACGCTGTCAGCGGTCTGCGCCATCCTGGCGCGCGATGCCGGCATCAAGCTGGCGCTGCAACTGTTGTTCTATCCCGGCACCGCCGGTCACCAGAACACGCCATCGCACCGCCTGTTTGCCAAAGGCTTTGTGCTGGAAGAGCCGCACATCACTTACTTTTTTGAACATTACCTGCGCAACGCTGCAGACCGGGACGACTGGCGTTTTGCCCCATTGGACGGACAGCGGCCCGACGGCGAGGTGGCAGACCTCAGCGGCGTGGCTCCGGTCTGGCTGGGTCTGGCCGAATGTGACCCGCTGGTCGACGAGGGCCTGGCCTACGCCGACCGTCTGCGCATGGCCGGTGTGGATGTGGACCTGGAAATCTACCGGGGTGTGGTGCACGAGTTCATCAAGATGGGCCGCGCCCTGCCCGAGGCCGCCAAGGCCCACGCGGATGCGGCACGGGCACTGAAACAGGCCTTCGCGCTGTAACGCGGGCCCTGCATTGGCAGGAGCGGCTTAAAAACCCAGGGAAGCCAGCAAGTCATCCACATCAGACTGCTGCAACGCGCTTTCGGCGGTTTGGGGGCCGGTCAGCACGTGGTTATCCACGGTGATCTCGCGCTGGATTTCGTCCTTTTGCGGCACCGCCGGTTCCGGCGAGCTGTCGACCAATAACTGAACCAATTGCAATTCGGTGCGGGTGATGATGTCGATCACCTTTTGAATCACCTGGCCGGAGAGGTCCTGAAAGTCCTGCGCCATCATGATGTCGCTGAGCACTTCGCTTTGCCGCTCGGCAAACACCGCGGTGTTTTGCGCGAATTTGCCGCAAGTCAGCATCATGCCGCGCGCCATTTCTACCTGCATAGCGGGATTGGCCGCCAGCCGGTTGAGGGATTCACTGAGTTGGCCCCCCCGGATTTGCAGGTCATTGCATTCGGGCTTGGCATCCTCTACCAGGGTCAGCACCTTGTTGGCGGCGTCTTCCGTCATCTTGCCCACATAGGCCAGGCGGTCGCGCGCGTTGGGAATCTCTTGAACAATTTTCTGCAAATTGTTATTGCCCAGCACCGTCAATGCTTCGTGCATTTCGCGGGTGATGGCACCCAATCGTGTGAACGCTTCTTCTTTGGTCAGAGGTGATGGCATTTATATTGGCCCGTCGGTGGGAGTAAAGGCTGGTTTCCATTATGAAACCGAAGTGGGCCGGTTCCGGCGGGGCCCGGAACAGATTCAGTCAAATTACGGGTGCTAAATGTCGGCCAGCAGGGCGTAGGGAAGTTCCAGCAGCGTCAAGGCAGCACCGCTACTGGAGCCGCCATGCAAACTGCCCGATTCCAGCCCGGAGAGTTGCAAGCACACGATGGCATCGCAGCCCCCACCGGGGGCCGCAGCAGCCTGCACCACCAAGCCAACCGGTTGCTCGGCGTCGCTGCTGCTGAACACCTCCTGGCCCGCGTGCAGGGCCGCATCGCAATGCGCCACGAAGGCCCGGCGCTTGAGCGTGCCGCGAAACTGGCTGCGTGCCACCACTTCCTGGCCGGGATAGCAGCCTTTCTTGAAGTTCACGCCGCCCACCGATTCGTAATTCAGCATCTGTGGCACAAAGGCCTCGAAAACCGATTGGCTCACGGTGGCGATGCCACTGCGCACTTCGCTCCAGGCCCAGGTGTCCAAGGGCAAAACCTCGCCTTGCGGCGCTGCGGCGTCCACTGGTGCCACCCACAGCTGACGGGCCACGCCCTCGGCAGGGTAAAGGGTGACCACTGAGGCGGGACCCACGGTTGACAGCGCCCAGGGCGTGTCTGCGGCACCCTGGATGCTGCTGCCGGCCAGTCCAAAAAGCGCAAAGGCATCACTGGCATCGTTCAACTTGGCCTTGGCGCGCATGACAAACATGGACAGGCGCTTGAGCGTAGCGGCCAACAAGTCGCGCTGGCACACCAGCAAGATTTCGGTGGGACTGCGCTTGAAGCCAATAAAGCTGGCCTGCATGCGGCCCTTGGCCGAGCAAAAAGCGGCCAAGCGGGCCTGCTCCAGGCCCAGCAGGGAAAAGTCCTGGGTCAGTTGCCCGTGCAGGAATTTGGCAGCGTCTTCGCCCTCCACGCGGATGACGCCCAAATGGTTGAGTCGTGCGACGCCGTTCAGGCTGGGAGGGTGGGTGCTGGCAAGGGCAGGGGTGGGAATGGCGTTCATGGGTCCATTATGATTCGAGCCTTGATTTCATATGGGGCCTGGGGCTGTGCGCAAATTTGCTGCTTTGGTGTTGGTTGCTGCCTTGGCCCTTGTTTACTCCGGTTATGCGTGGCTGAACGAGCCACTGGAATTGGTGGGCAATTCGGTTGACCTGTCGGTGGAGCCTGGCTCCAGCCCGCGTGAAGTGGCCCTGCAGGTGCAGCAAGCCGGCGTCGCCGTTAATCCTTCCCTGTTGTATTGGTGGTTCCGTCTGTCCGGCCAGGCGCGGCAAATCAAGGCCGGCAGTTACGAACTCGAACGTGGCACCTCGGCGCGCAGCCTTCTCAAGCAGTTGGTGCGCGGCGAGGAAGCCTTGCGCAGCATCACCCT